>JADJKB010000024.1:0-300000 GCA_016706225.1 Myxococcales bacterium | reverse complement strand
CCGAGAAGACCGTGGGGACCGTGCTCGGTCAAAGGGAAGACCTCTTCGAGCGGGTTAGGCGAGGTCTGTACAGGGCTCGAAGCAAAAGTCTCAGGACGGGTCAACCCGTCGGTGTAGCCAACAGAAGACCACCAAGAAGGAACCAGGAACATGAAGAACAAGATTGTAATCATCAACAACACCAGGACCGGAGCGGCGTTGTGAACCGGCATCAGCGTCGGGCGTTGATGAGTTCCTCTCGGGGTGCCCTGGAGCGCCGACTCGCACAGCTCACGGTGAACCCCGGGACGAAACGCCGCTGGCACTACACGGTCTGGCACGAGCGCATGGAGTCGATCATCCTCAGCGGCCGGCTCTTGCCTGCGGCCGACTATGTGCCGCTAGGTGAGGCCCCGGCAGCGTGGTTCTCGACCAACCCTCTGTGGGAGCCTACCTCAGACAAAGTCACGGGCATGGCTGGCTCAATGGGTCTGAATGCCAAGAATTACGGCGGACCTTCCGCATCGAAGTTGCGCCGAAGATGGCGCCGTACGGCGCGTAGGTGATATGAACGGCCCCCTCTTTGCTGCTCCACGTCTTCTCCCGGCCTTGGAGGGTAGCCTACGTCACGATCCGGCTCGACGCGAGGCTCGTCGCCACCGTGTTCAGCGGTCGGCGCGTCGTCATCGCCGGTTGACCGCCGGTTGACCGCTGGCGCGGGGCTGGCGCGGGGCTGGCGCGGGCGGATCCCGGCCATCTCGAGCGCGCGTCAATGCGTGGCGAACAGCTCCGCCTGCACCGGCTCACCGAGCTTGCGGCGGATGACGACGCTCTTGAAGAACGGCGGGCCCCTGGCGGGGGCGAGCGTCGGCGGATCGGTCGGCTCGCCGAGCCAGCGGAGGTATCGGTCGATGCCAGCGCTGGTCATGACGAGCGCCTTGATCTTCATGCGGCCGCCGCATTCTCGGCAGGCTCGACGTCGATTTGAAACTGCGCCGGAGCAAGGCTTTCCACGGCCGATATCCGCAGCGATGCGTGGGCGGCTTGTCTTTCTTCGCGGTGCATGTCGCGCAGTCGTCGTCCGCCTTCTCGTCGATCGGTGGTGGCGGCGGAACGACGCGCGATCTCCATTTGCTGGCGGCCGCAAGAACTCCACTGTACCTGACGGTATTGAAACGCGGAGGATGCACGGCCGTCGCGAGCCGCGCCAGAAAGGACAGAGGGTCAGATCGATTGCAAAAGTTCCATCGCTGAACGGTTTCTTCAGGGTCAGCCTCACCAGGTCGTCGGCGACGAGCTGGATGCGATCCTGGGCGATCGGCGGGCGCAGGATGTACTTGCAGAGGGCCTCTCTCCCGCGGTGTCGCCTGCGCTCGCGGTAGTCGCGGCGTGCAACGTGAAGCCGTGCTCGGCGGCGCACAGGGCTTTGGTGTGCATGAGCTCGCTATCGGCTCGTAGCTTGATGGGATCTCGTCGGTGCAACGCGGGACTGGCGGAACGGCGCCCAGGGTGGACGCCACTGCGAGCTCCGGCAAGCGCGGGCTCCGTGTCTGCGAGCGTCGCGTCCGCGGTGACGACGCTCGCGCCGCTCTCGTCGTCGTCCGAGATCACACCCTTGCGTCGCAGGAGCGCAATGATGCGCGTGCGTGCGATCTGGAGCACGTCGGCGACGTCGTCGTTGGTGAGGAAGGGGAGCGCATGGAACGCCAGTTCGCCGGCCTCTTCGGCGAACACACCGTCCAGTCCGAGTGTGTGGAAATGGGGATTCAGTCGGAAGTCCGAGCTGACGCGCTGCACCGCGGTGACGGCGCCGCTCTTGCCGCCCTTGATGCCGCGGTCGCGCATCTTGTGGCGATACCAGCCCAGCACGGAGTCCACGAACGTGCGGCTCACGGCTCCAAGCAGCTTGGCGTCGTACGCGAGCCGCGCGCGCAGCTCGAACGGCAACGTCAGGACGAATTGCCGGAGCGGGGCGTCATTTGGCAGAATGTGATCCACGAGGTCGGCGGCGCCCGCCGCCATGCGCCTGCCCAGGCAAGCCGGGCAAAAGGCGCGCCCCTTGCACGAAAACGCCACGGCCTTCTGCTTCCGGCAATCGCAGCAAGCGAGTACAGAAAATCCTCGCGCCAGGATCCCGCAATCGACATAGCCCTCGAGGCTCCGCGCGTACGAAGCCGGGCAGCGGCGCGGCGAAGCCGTGCTCCGCGGCTTCGTAGAGCGTGCGCAGGTTTTCGCGCACGACCCTGTGCAAGGCGCTCGCCTCCGGCCGGCGCCGCGAATACGTCGGCTTGACGGACACGACGCTCGAGCGCAATCCGCGTGCCGATCGCGCACGCGAAGGATTCCCGCTACATGGCGGCGGCGCGTGGGTGGCGGCGTCGTTTCCGCCGGCGGCAGCCGCCACCCGACGCGCGAAGCCCACGGCCGGCCCGGAGCAGCGGGGATGATTTTCGAGGTCCGCGGCGAACACGTGTGCCAGAAGCCAGGCCCAGCGCTTGCGCGGCACAGGCGCGTCGTCGCCCTCGCCGAGCAGAGCGGGAGCGCTCCGGTTCCGGGAAGGCGTGTGCGGCGTGGCCCACGCCACGTGCGCCTCAGCGAGCCGCATGCCAAGCGGATACGTCGACAAACCCCGGGGAATGCCGCGCCGGACCGGTGGCGAACCGCCGGCGAAAGGGTGGCGGTCGCTACCCTTCACCCGCCACCGAGCGCCGCGCGCACGCGCGCGAGGGCTTCCCCGAGGTCTTGCGCCACCAGCTCCGCCGGCAGCCGCAACACGCGCCACCCGCGGCGACCGAGCTCCCGGTCCCGGCGCGCGTCCGCCGCGCACCGGCTGGCGTGGTACGCGCCATCGACCTCAATCACGACGTGCACGGAGGGCACCGCAAAGTCCGCGATGTACCGGCCGACGACGTACTGACGGCGGACGAGCACACCGACCCGCCCGCCGCGGAGCTGCCGCCACAGCGCTTCCTCCGTGGGCGTTTGCGCGAAGCGCATGGCGCGTGCCCGAGCTTCGGTGACTTGCGAGTGAGTGATCTTCCAAGACATGGCGCCTCCTGTCCGGCACCGCGGCCGGGCTTTGCCCACTCACGGCGCAGGAGTCGTGACAGGCGCCTCATTCCTCGCGACCCGCGCACGCCTTCCGCTTTCGTGAGCGCTGAGCCCTTCCCGTCGCTCCCCTTGCCGTACACCAGCTGGTAGGTCCCTTCGAACGACGCCTGGCGCAGCGCGTCGATGCGGGACGAATGGGATGTCGTCGTGTCGAGGGCATCGACCTCGGCGAGCACTTGCGCGGCTTCGTACATGTCGCGCACGGGATGGAGGCTCTTGTTCAAGGTTGCGCCCGCGTTCGTCTCGTCGAAGTCCCGTCGCGTCACCGAGTGGAACCAGGCGCACGCCTTGCCCTTCCAGTGTGCACTCACTCCCGGCTGCGCAGCCCACCGTCCGCGATGGGGTCGGTGATCACACCGAGCGCAGCGAGTCCGAGCTCACGGAACACGCGCCCGCGCTCGCTGAGCTTGCCCTCCTGTTTCAGGAACAGGCGGTAAATCCGCAGCATGCGCAGCCCGAAGTCGACCTGCGACATGGAGTCGTACGCGATGTACTTTTCGTTCCAGTAGACCAGGCGGTTGAACTTCGAGAGGTCCAGCTTTTCCTTACCATTCACCACGTGTTTCCAGCTTCAGGTAGTCGGTCTTGCCCTGCTTGTAGAAGCGGACATTGGGATTCGACAGCAGGTACAGCGTCTGCTGGTAGAGCAGGTCGGCGGACGCGCTCGCGGGGCCGTCCTTCCCAGCGGCGCCTTGCAGCTGCTCGAGGCACGGGTTGACCTTGTGCCAGGTGTAGTCGCTCCGGACTTCGTGCACCTGATGGGAGCTGCCTGCGAGCTGGAAGTTGACGAGCTTCGTGTCGCAGCCGACTCCGACGGCCAATCCCTCCGTGTCGATTGGTTCGGCGTCGAACGCCTGTTCGTCGAGCGCCTCGACGGCGCAGGCCGGAGTCAGCGCCCAGCACGAGAAGGCCGAAGAGTGCGCCGGCTATCCGACCGGCGAACCACGATGACGAACCACGAGACGGGCAGCGAAGCGGCATGAGCAGACCTCCGAGTGGACGCACTTGCAGCTCTCGTTCCAGGACGTCTTGCTCCCAGATCGCCGCGCTTCGCCGTATGCCACCGACACCCTCGCGCGGAGAGACCAGCCAGTTGCAAGCCGTTTGTGCTCGCCCCGGTGTCTGACATGTCTGCTGACACACGGTCACTCGAGCTTCGCCCTCGACCTCGGCACCCGGCCCGAAACTCACTGGCAGTCGGATGGCGCCAGCGAGAGACGGTCGCTCACTTGCACGCCATCGTCTTCATCTGCAGCACGTCCTTCTCGCAGACCACGCTACCCGCTTTGCAAGTCCCCCATTCGCCCTGCTGGCCACACTCGGGCAGTGACTCTAGAAACCCCTGCGAGACGGAGTCGCACTTGGTCAGCGAGAGTCCTACGCACTCGAGCGGCGTGGTGAACTCACGATCAGCAGAACCGAGCAGTCGAAATCGAAACCGATCTTGGGATTCTTGCTCGGTGTGAGCATGTAGGCCGATTGACCTGGATGCACTTCCGGGTCATCGTCAGCGCAGTCCGTGCCGGCACAAGACTCACTCTTGGCACCGTCGTCGTCGCAGTCGCAGGCGACCTTGCACCCTGCGCTCGTTCCTGCACTTCCGCCCGACGCGGCCCCACCGGACGCGGCCCCGCCCGAGGCAGCACCGCCCGTGTTCACGGAGTCGCTGCCCTCGGGTAGATCGACCAACAGCGCGCACCCTTGGATCCCGAGCAACGCCCCGAGACCGACGCTCACCGAGGTGCGGCCTTTCATGACCTCATGGTAGCCCAAGTGACCGCACAGAAGAGCGCTCTGCTTCGGTCGTTTTTGGTCTCGTCCTGGCCCTGACACTTTTCCCTCGGGCGGCGCACGCGGACGAACCACGGGTAGAGGAGCGGCGGCGGAGTTCGAGCTGGGTTTGAAGCTGTACGAGCGAGCCGACTACGCCAATGCCGCGCAGGCATTCCTGCGAGCCGACAAGCTCGCGCCCAGCGAAGATGCCTTGCGAAACGCCATCGCCGCTGGGCGCAAAGCCAGCGACCATCTCCTGGTCGCGCGTGCCAGCCGTCGAGCCATCGAACGCCAGACGACGGGCGCGGAGTTGCTCGCAGCGGCCAGAGAGGCCCTGTCGCAAGCCGCGCCACACCTGGGGCGGCTGCAGCTGAGTTGTGAGCCCGCGCCGTGTGAGCTGCGAGTGGACGAAGAGCTCGCCCCTGCCGGCGAACACTGGGTGCTGCCCGGCACTCGGCGCATCGTCGCGCGGCACGAGAAGCAGAGGGAAGTGCGCGAGCTGGTTCTGGAGCCCGGGGCGACCTATCGAATCGTGCTTCGAGTCGTGGAGCCGGCCGCAAAACCCCGCGCACGGCCGCCTGCTCCACGTCCTTCGACCTCCGGGGCGCGCGGGATGCGCGCGTAGGTGATATGAACGGCCCCCTCTTTGCTGCTCCACGTCTTCTCCCGGCCTTGGAGGGTAGCCTACGTCACGATCCGGCTCGACGCGAGGCTCGTCGCCACCGTGTTCAGCGGTCGGCGCGTCGTCATCGCCGGTTGACCGCCGGTTGACCGCTGGCGCGGGGCTGGCGCGGGGCTGGCGCGGGCGGATCCTGCCATCTCGAGCGCGCGTCAATGCGTGGCGAACAGCTCCGCCTGCACCGGCTCACCGAGCTTGCGGCGGATGACGACGCTCTTGAAGAACGGCGGGCCCCTGGCGGGGCGAGCGTCGGCGGATCGGTCGGCTCGCCGAGCCAGCGGAGGTATCGGTCGATGCCAGCGCTGGTCATGACGAGCGCCTTGATCTTCATGCGGCCGCCGCATTCACAGAGCTCGACGTCGATTTTGAAACTGCGCCGGAGCAAGGCTTTCCACGGCCGATATCCGCAGCGATGCGTGGGCGGCTTGTCTTTCTTCGCGGTGCATGTCGCGCAGTCGTCGTCCGCCTTCTCGTCGATCGGTGGTGGCGGCGGAACGACGCGCGATCTCCATTTGCTGGCGGCCGCAAGAACTCCACTGTACCTGACGGTATTGAAACGCGGAGGATGCACGGCCGTCGCGAGCCGCGCCAGAAAGGACAGAGGGTCTAGATCGATTGCAAAAGTTCCATCGCTGAACGGTTTCTTCAGGGTCAGCCTCACCAGGTCGTCGGCGACGAGCTGGATGCGATCCTGGGCGATCGGCGGGCGCAGGATGTACTTGCAGAGGGCCTCTCTTCCCGCGGTGTCGCCTGCGCTCGCGGTAGTCGCGGCGTGCAACGTGAAGCCGTGCTCGGCGGCGCACAGGGCTTTGGTGTGCATGAGCTCGCTATCGGCTCGTAGCTTGATGGGATCTCGTCGGTGCAACGCGGGACCGGCGGGAACGGCGCCCAGGGTGGACGCCACTGCGAGCTCGGCAAGCGCGGGCTCCGTGTCTGCGAGCGTCGCGTCCGCGGTGACGACGCTCGCGCCGCTCGTCGTCGTCCGAGATCACACCCTTGCGTCGCAGGAGCGCAATGATGCGCGTGCGTGCGATCTGGAGCACGTCGGCGACGTCGTCGTTGGTGAGGAAGGGGAGCGCATGGAACGCCAGTTCGCCGGCCTTCTTCGGCGAACACACCGTCCAGTCCGAGTGTGTGGAAATGGGGATTCAGTCGGAAGTCCGAGCTGACGCGCTGCACCGCGGTGACGGCGCCGCTCTTGCCGCCCTTGATGCCGCGGTCGCGCATCTTGTGGCGATACCAGCCCAGCACGGAGTCCACGAACGTGCGGCTCACGGCTCCAAGCAGCTTGGCGTCGTACGCGAGCCGCGCGCGCAGCTCGAACGGCAACGTCAGGACGAATTGCCGGAGCGGGGCGTCATTTGGCAGAATGTGATCCACGAGGTCGGCGGCGCCCGCCGCCATGCGCCTGCCCAGGCAAGCCGGGCAAAAGGCGCGCCCCTTGCACGAAAACGCCACGGCCTTCTGCTTCCGGCAATCGCAGCAAGCGAGTACAGAAAATCCTCGCGCCAGGATCCCGCAATCGACATAGCCCTCGAGCTCGGCGCGTACGAAGCCGGGCAGCGGCGCGGCGAAGCCGTGCTCCGCGGCTTCGTAGAGCGTGCGCAGGTTTTCGCGCACGACCCTGTGCAAGGCGCTCGCCTCCGGCCGGCGCCGCGAATACGTCGGCTTGACGGACACGACGCTCGCAAGCGCAATCCGCGTGCCGATCGCGCACGCGAAGGATTCCCGCTACATGGCGGCGGCGCGTGGGTGGCGGCGTCGTTTCCGCCGGCGGCAGCCGCCACCCGACGCGCGAAGCCCATGGCCGGCCCGGAGCAGCGGGGATGATTTTCGAGGTCCGCGGCGAACACGTGTGCCAGAAGCCAGGCCCAGCGCTTGCGCGGCACAGGCGCGTCGTCGCCCTCGCCGAGCAGAGCGGGAGCGCTCCGGTTCCGGGAAGGCGTGTGCGGCGTGGCCCACGCCACGTGCGCCTCAGCGAGCCGCATGCCAAGCGGATACGTCGACAAACCCTGGGGAATGCCGCGCCGGACCGGTGGCGAACCGCCGGCGAAAGGGTGGCGGTCGCTACCCTTCACCCGCCACCGAGCGCCGCGCGCACGCGCGCGAGGGCTTCCCGAGGTCTTGCGCCACCAGCTCCGCCGGCAGCCGCAACACGCGCCACCCGCGGCGACCGAGCCCCGGTCCCGGCGCGCGTCCGCCGCGCACCGGCTGGCGTGGTACGCGCCATCGACCTCAATCACGACGTGCACGGAGGGCACCGCAAAGTCCGCGATGTACCGGCCGACGACGTACTGACGGCGGACGAGCACACCGACCCGCCCGCCGCGGAGCTGCCGCCACAGCGCTTCCTCCGTGGGCGTTTGCGCGAAGCGCATGGCGCGTGCCCGAGCTTCGGTGACTTGCGAGTGAGTGATCTTCCAAGACATGGCGCCTCCTGTCCGGCACCGCGGCCGGGCTTTGCCCACTCACGGCGCAGGAGTCGTGACAGGCGCCTCATTCCTCGCGACCCGCGCACGCCTTCCGCTTTCGTGACGACCACACGAGCGGGCACGGCGCCTGGCGCGAGTCGTGCGCCACATGGGCGGAGCCCGGCCGCGGTGCCGGGCAGGAGCCAGCGGCGCGGAAGCTCAACGACGCCGTCATCGAAGCGAGCAGACACGAGCACGGCGCGTCGCCTGCCCTCGGGTCACGGTGAGTCGCCAAGCCCGAAGCGACCTGTCTCCCCCATCCGCGCGCAGCGCCGGCGTCTTCGCCGGCGCGAGCACGGATTTGGGGGAGACCGCGGCGCGCAGCGCCGCGAGTGGGGCAGCTACTTCACCACCGGGATCTCCACCGTGTTGATCAGCTTCGTGCCCATGCCAGCTGGGTAGGCGTAGGAGACGTACGCCGTGTACACGTCGGTCGGGCCGAAGGTCACGGAGCCCCAACCCCAGACCGTGGCGGTGAAGGGCGCCTTGCTCTTCATCGACTGGCGACCGTTCGAACACTTGCCCTGATCCTGGAACTGGCCGGTGACCAGCGTCACCCGCGTGTACTCGTAGCTGCCGAGGGGCTTCCAGTCGCTGAGCACTCCCATGCACTCGAGCTCGACGTCCTGGAACGCGCCGCCTGTGTCCTTCTGCCGCACCACCACCAGGCTCGTCTCGGGATAGGACGGGTCGGTGAAGAACACGTACGAGTCCAGGTACTGGCCGGTCGGGACGACGTTGACCCACTCGGGATCCCCCTCACCGAGGAACGCGTTGCCACCCGTCATGTAGGCGCCGACGTAGAACGGGTGGCTCGCGTCCTGGCTCTTCACCACGAACGCATCCTTCGTCCAGAACTCGGCGACCTCACCTTGTTTCAGCGTCAGCGGCGCGCCGCTCGGGACGGCAGGCTCGTAGGAGAGGGTCGTGCCGTCCACCGCACCCACGATGCGCCACGGCACACTCTCGTCCACCGGGTCGAACCCGAGACGCCGCGCCTTGTAACGCACCGACACGTACTCGTGGCCGAGCTGTTTGACCGGCAAGAGCTGCTGCTGCGCCGTGTCGCACGCGTCCTTGTCCACGGGCACGTTGATGCAGGTCGCGCCGCCGAAGACCCCGATGGGTTTGTCGGCCTGAATTGCGCTGCCCGTCAGCTCTCCGCCCTGCGTGAACTGCACGTACTCACCGCGCTTCAGCTTGAACTCGGCGACCTGCCCGGCCGCCGTGGCGCCGACGTTGACGCCGGCCTCGATCGCCACCGTGGGTTTGATCTTGACCGTCGTGTCGTCCTCTTGCGCCACGATGTCGAGAGACGGCATCGCGTACTTCGGGCTGACCGTGCTCTGTTTGTAGGCGTTGATGGCCACGTAGTTACCGTCCCAGCCGCTGGTCGGGATCAACAACGACGCGCTCGTCGCCGCCACGGCGCCGCCGCCATACGGGAAGATCTGGTACGCCGAGACCGGCGCGCTGGTCTTGATGTGGAACGCAGTGCCGGTTCCGCTGCCGTGGACTGCCGTGTCGGCCTTCACCGCCGTGGGCACCGGGCAGTTCATGTTCTTCGGCGGGTTGCCCTCGGAGAGAAACAGGATCGCCACGTCGTTCGGCTTCAGGCCGTTGACCGCGTCGTAGGGCGCGTAGTTGATGTTCTTGCCCTGGCCCTCCGGGATGCGAATGAAGTCGGTGTTGGTGAACTGCTGACCGGCGCGGTCCACCTCGATCTTGACCGGGCCGAGTCCGCGGTTCGCCACGAACACCGCGTAACAAGCCCCAGGCAGGCCGTAACCACCGTTGGGGTCGTTGATGGTGTCGACCTGCAGGGCGAAGTATTCACAGCCGTAGGTGCTGCCAGCCTTGGCCGCGGCCTCGCAGGTCTCGGTCACCGGTGCGTCCGACACGTTCACGTCGATGCCCGCGTCGCTGCCGCCGCTGTTGCCGCTACCGCCGCCGGCTCCGGCTGCGCCGCCACCGCCCGCGGCGCCGCCAACACCAGAGTCGAAGTTGGGATCCCCCGTCGCGACGACGTCGTCCGTGGCGGCACAGCCCCAGGCGAGCAAACCCGTGGTGGCGAGAGCGGGAACCAGCGTGCGGAGCGTGTGCAGCGTTTTCATGATGTTTCTCCGGCTTGAGCTCGGCGGCATCACGGCCGACCTCGGCTTGGCTCTGGAAGTGTCGGCTGCTCGGCGTTTCGGGCGGGAAAATTGTGATGATTTCCCGCGCATCACCCGACTAGTGGCGGGCGGCGACCATCCGGGGTGGGAATTTCTCCGCGCCGGCGCAGCTGCGCCCGTGGCCAGGTGCCCCGCAATTTGGCAGAGTCCGCGCGCCTCGCCGACCGCTCGCCAAGAAGCAGCGTCGGCCGAGCCACGGCGCGCACCTCGCGAGCGGACAGGACGAAACTCTCATGCGGCTTCGAACCAGCACCATCTTCGCGGCAACGGCTCTTCTCGTCTCGGCCTGGTCGGTGGCCCTCCCCATGTCGGGCTGTTCCAGCGACGACGGGGGATCGAAATCCAAAACGATCCCCGACGGCGGAACGGATGCCGGGGATGACGGAGCGGGCGGCGAAGCCGCGGTCGATTCGGGACCAACCGGCGCCGCACCCGGGAGCCCTTGCTGGGTCGATGAAGACTGCCTGAACGGTGTGTGCTGGACACCGAAGGAAGAGGGGCTGCCGGGAGGTTACTGTGTGATCGAAGGCTGCACTCAGAACAGCTGCCCGACGGGCTCGAGCTGTCTGAGCTTCAGCGACGGCGTCGATCGCTGCGTCGCGAGCTGCACGACGAACGGGGACTGCCGCGAGACGGAGGGCTACGAGTGCACCGACAAGAACGTGTGCTGGCCCGGTACCGGCAGCGTCCCGCCGGGTGGTTCCTGCGGCGCCGATGAACAGTGCATGGGTGGCGCTGACGCCATTTGTATTCAGCAGGCTGGCTTCCTCGGCGGCTACTGCGTGATCTCGAACTGCACTGCAACCAGCTGCCCGGCGGGCAGTGAGTGCCGCGCGGTCTTCACCAGCGGAGGCTCCGGGTGCATCGCCGTCTACGACAAGGCGGGCAGCTGCCGCCCAGGGTATCAGTGGGTCGAGGACCAGAGCTCGAAGTGGTACCAGGCGTGTTACCCGGGCTGTGACTCGGACCAGGACTGCCCCGGGGACTTCGGTTGCCGCGAGGGCGCCAAGAGCCTCATCTGCCTCGACGTGTCCCACGAGTGCAGTCCGAAGAATCACCAGGGAGACTGCCCCTCGGGTGAGGTCTGCGAAGCCGGCGTGTGTGCACCCTTCGTGTGCAAGGACACTGTGCTCGAGCCCAACGAGACATTGGCGGCAGCAAAACCGCTGCCGGCAAAGGACATGGGCGGACTGCAGATCTGCGCCGGTGATGCCGACTGGTTCGAGATGACCCCGAGCGCGGACGACACCATCTACGTCGTCGGGATCGACTCCAATCATGCTTCGGGCAATCTGGACGTCGACCTCACGGATGCCAAAGAGACCATCACGCACGACGCCACGATGGACCCGGATTTCTACCACTCCCAGGGCTCGGTCGGCCCGACCAACCTCGAGGTCTACTCGCTGCTCGGCAAACCCGGCTCCGCCAAGGCCTACCTCCACGTACGCAGCGTGCTGGCCGCCGAGAACAACTACGGCCTCGTCGCGCGCACGGTCAAGTACCAGGACGGACCGGACTGCGGGCTGCTCTTCAGCCCGGCCGAGTGTGCGGCCGTCAACTCCCAGGGCAGCCACGATCCGTCCAAGCTGATCCCGTTCCCCGAGGCGAACGCAGCGGACAGCTGGGTCGGCGATGGTGTGTTTTTCAAGAACGGGCTGTCAGCATTCGGCAATCCGCCTTTCACCTCGAGCGCGCGCCTGTGGGCCCGACGTGAGCTCATCATGGCAGTGCGCAACGCCATTCACTCCGTGCAGCTGGCGTTCCCGGGGACCAAACCCCTCAGCATCGGCGACATCGGCATGCCCGACGGAACGACGCCGGAAGGTCACCCCAACGGCACCCACTACAACGGGGCCAACATGGACGTGTCTTATTACATTCGTCCCGACGTTCAGGGCACCGACGGCAACCTGGTGTACCGGCAGATCTGCTGCGACAAACCGCTCAAGGACTGGAGCTGTGTGGACACCAGCACTTCGTCGGCGACCTATGGCGTGTGCATCGCAGGCTCCGAGACGACGCACATCGTCGATCTGCCTCGCACCGCGATGTTCATCGCGAAGCTCGGTGCAACCGGGCGCATTCGTGTGATTGGCACCGAAGCCAAGGTCGAACAACCGCTCGAGGCAGCCATGGACGACCTGGAGAAACAGGGGCTGATCACCGGCTCCGAGGCTGCGACGGGCAAGGCCATCATGGTCACGGCCAACGACGACGGCAGCTGGGTCTGGCACTTCAACCACCTGCACGTGTCGTTCAAGACCGCGCCCACCGCGGCCTCGTGGCAGACACCGTCTCAGGGTTTGTGGCCCGACCTCCCGAAGGCCGAGCAGGCCGCGCTCGCACGCGCGTTCCCGCGCAAGGTTCCGGACGCAAAGTCGCCCACCGGCAGCGTGCTCAAGGTCGGCAAACCCCTGACGAAGTGAGACCCACATGACGTCAGCGAAGAAACCCGAGGCGTTCATTCAGGGCAAGGCGCTCCGCCCGGAGAGCCTGATGTCGAGCTACGGCTACGACCCGAAGCTGAGCGAGGGCTCGCTCAAGTGCCCCATCTTTCAGACCAGCACCTTCGTGTTCAAGAGCGCGGAGGAGGGCAAGAGTTTCTTCGAGCTCGCGTATGGCCTGCGGGAGCCGCGGGGCAACGAGAGCCTGGGGCTGATCTACTCGCGGTTGAACAACCCCGATCTCGAGATCCTCGAAGATCGCCTGACCCTCTGGGACGATGCCGAGAGCGCCGCGGTGTTCGAGTCGGGCATGGCGGCGATCAGCACGACGCTGTTCGCCCTGCTCAGCCCCGGCGACGTGATTCTGCACAGCGAGCCGCTGTACGGAGGGACCGACTACTTCCTCAAACACGTGCTCACCCGTTTTGGCATTCAGTGCATCGGTTTTCCGGCGGGCTGCAGCGCGGCTGAAATCGAGGCGCGGCTCAGCGCCGGGGGGCACGCCGACAAACTACGCATGATCTACGTCGAGACGCCGGCCAATCCGACCAACGCACTCGTCGACATCGCGGCCTGCGCGGCCCTCGCGCGTCGACACTCGAACGAAACCCGCCGGGTCGTCGTGGCCGTGGACAACACCTTCCTCGGACCGCTCTGGCAGCATCCGCTGAAACACGGCGCCGACCTGGTGCTCTATTCGGCGACCAAATACATCGGGGGGCACAGCGACGTGATCGCCGGGGTGTGTCTGGGCGACCGGGCGCTGATGACCGAGGTGCGCGCGATGCGCACCTTCCTCGGCACCATGTGCGGCCCGTGGACGGGATGGTTGCTGCTCCGGAGCCTGGAGACGCTGAAGCTCCGGATGACGAGCCAGATGAAGAACGCGCGCTACGTGGCGGACTTCCTGGCGGACCACCCCAAGGTCGAGGCCGTGCACTACCTCGGGCATCTGGGCGAGAACGAGCCCGGGCACGCCATCTACAAACGGCAGTGTGTGGCGCCAGGCGGCATGGTGAGCTTCTCGATCCACGGCGGCGAGCTCGAGGCGTTTCGCTTCTTGAACGCGCTCCAGCTGTTCAAGCTGGCGGTGAGCCTGGGCGGCACCGAGTCACTGGCCGAGCACCCGGCCAGCATGACCCACTCGGACATTCCTCCGCCGGAGCGGGCGCGCATGGGCATCGGCGAGAACATGGTGCGGCTCAGCATCGGTGTGGAGCACCCCGAAGATCTGATCGCGGATCTGTCCCAGGCGCTCGACGGCGTGTGACGGTTCCCCGCGTTACTCGCGGCCGAGCGTGCTGGCGCTTCAGGGCAGCACGATCGAGCGGCAAACGTCGAGCGCTTCCTTGGCTGGCGGACTCTTCGTCTTGAACGTGAACGAGCACTTCAGGCTGAGGGGCGGCTTGCCCTTCACGACCGTGAGGAGTCGCGAGTATTCCTGGTGCGTTCCTTCGTACCACTTGCCGCCACCAGGCAGGTTGCCTTGCTTCGAGATCTTGTCCCCACCGAACTTCATCTCGCTCTCGGCCTCTTTGCTCTGCTCCGCGACGGACTTCGAGTCGTAGGAGATCATGAGGCTCTCGGTGGGCGAGCCGGTCTCGTAGGAGATCGACCCGCGCTCGGGCAGCGTGCGGGCGTCTTTGACGGCGTAACCGCCGGGCAGCTTGATGCAGTACTCGGGGAGCGCGTTGCCCGTGAGCCCCGCCGGACACTTGGGCAGATCTGCCGCAGCGCTCGCGGAAGGCGCCGCAGTGGCGCTTGGTTTCGGAGCCGCGGCGGTCGCGGCCGGTGTAACGGTCGCGGTGGCGGTCGGCGCCGCGGCCTTCGGTTTTTCGTCATCACAACCGAACAGGGGGACACAGATCAGCCAGGTGGCAACGAGGGCGAGGCGCATGGTGGCAGCGAGCCTAGCATGGGTTCTTCTGCGCTTTGTGGCGGACCTCAGTGCTCCGCCCTCTCGGCGTAGATCAGGCTGCCGGCTTTCAGCTGTGTGATCACCGCGTCGCGGTCGGGCATCGGGATCGCAGGGCAACCCCACGAGCGTCCCTGCTTCGATTTCCCATCGACGACGTAACTTGCCCCATGCATCACGATGGCCCGCGGCCTCGCGTCCGAGTTCGTCTCGGAGAGGCCATCCAGCTTCAACGAGAGCCCCCACTTGCCGCTGTAGGTCTCGGCCGTGAGGTAGAAACCGAGCGAGGACTGGTGCGAGTTGTTCAAGTTGCTGAAGCTCGACGGGATGCCGTCGTCGTCCGGGTCACTGCCCGACCCATGCGCCACGACGTGTCGTTCGAGCTCTCCGCTCTCCATGTCGACGAGGTAAAGGCGCCGCTTGGATGAGTGCTGCGAGAAGTCGATGACGGTGACGAAGCGTGGATTCTCCAGGAGCTCGAGGTTCAAGTCGTAATAGAAGAGCGCGCGCTCCAGCAGCACGCGGGGGACTTCGTGACCCGTGTCGATGTGCGAGTATCGCCCCAACACTTCCTCGGCCTCGGCGTCCGTCAGCGCCGGCTGCTCGAACTTCGCGGCCAGCGCCCTGCGAGCCGCGAGCAGCTCATCCGAGCTCGAGCTGTCCGCCTTGCCGAGCGACTGTTCCCCCCCGCTCTCGTCTGCTTCGTCGCCCGCGACTTCGTCGCCATCCGCGACCGACGCAGTGCAGCCGGACACCACGCTGGCGATGGTCAAGGTCGCCGCAAGAGTTCCAGCACGCAGCAGAGCGCTCATTCGAAGACCTCACCAACGGCAGCAACCACGCGCACCAACAACGCAAGGCGCGTGCCGTTTGCGCGCCGCGACGACGTCCGCGCACAGCGCCAGGGATCTGCGACAAAAGGCGCACCTCGGGAGCTGAAATGGACGCACCAGCGCTCTGCTCGCTGTCCTTCGATTCCGAGGCCGTCCGAATTCCGTCCGGACGTGCTCCGGCGATTCGAGGCGAGCGGGGTGGGCGTGGCCCGAGAAGCAAGAGCGCGGCGGCTACTTGGCCAGGTCAGCCAGGTACTCTTCGAGGTTGGTGTAACCGTCTCCATCCAGGTCGCCGTTACGGTCGGCGGCGTTGGTCGGGTCGAGGCCGGCTGCCAGCTCCCACGCGTCCGCCATGCCGTCCCGGTCCACGTCGGCCACCGGTGTGCCCGACTGCAACTTCGGAAAGCCCCCCACCTCTGCCTGGGAGTGCAGGTAGTTGCTCCACTTGCGGTTGACCACATTCTGGACGATGCGCTGATCCACGGCGTCTCGTTTCTTCCACGCTCCCACCTGCTGGAGGATGGCGTCGTACGCCGCCTGGGGTGATTGCTCCGTCACCGGGACCGGTGGCGTGAACAGGGCAGTATTCGACATCTGCGCCTTCACGTTGCTGGCTGCGCTCGTGATGACCGTGCTCGGGTTCGTGTTGTCCGTCCAGACCAGCGACCACTCGCTACCGGAGTCGCTCGGCCGATGCGGCCCGATGTTGCCCGCGACGTGCACCTTCACCTTGCTGGCCACCCCGTGTTTCAGCTCTGTGTGGATCTCGGCGCGCGGCGAGCCGGTCGGGTCGTACAGGTACAGGTTCTTCCGGAAGTGGAAGGAGAAGTTGATGTTGCTGGCCGCACTCGGGTTGGTCTCGATGCCGGCCGTGTAACGCGACCCCGAGCGCTCGTAGTCGAAGAAGACGTTGTTCACCGCCTCCATTTGCACCTGATAACCCTGGTTGTTCGTGGCATCGTTGGCCTCGAACTGGGGGCCGCGCATGACATAGTTCGCCAGCAGCGAGTGGTGCAGACTCAGCGTGTTTGCGCTCAGGTTGAGTCCGTAGGCGTGCTCGTCCCCGTAGGGGTGTAGCTTGGGATCTCCCAGCGGCTCGGCCATGAGCGCCCACTGGATAGTGACGTTCTGGTTCTGAACCACGCCGAATAGCTCGTCGCAGCTCCACGACAGCGACACGTGATCCAAGATGACATTGGCGGAGTCGTCGATGGACACGGTGTCCAGACCAATGGAGCCCGTCGGTTTGCCGCTGGCGAGGATGTCGCTGTCACCGCGGCGCATGCGCAAGAATCGGATCACGATGTCCTTGGCCTTGGCGATATCGACGCTGCGATCGCGAATCGTGATCCCGTCACCCGGCGCGGTCTGTCCCGCGATCGTCAGGTTGTTCTTGTCGATGATGAGTCGCGACTTGAGCTTGATCTCACCGCCGACCTCGAACACGATCGTGCGCGGCCCGGTCGCCGACTGGATCCCGGTGCGCAACGAGCCTGGCCCGCTGTCGGCGAGGGTGGTCACATGGTAGACGTCGCCGCCGCGACCGCCCTTGGTGTTGGCGCCAAAACCTTCTGCACCTGGGAAGGCGCGAAGCGGGCCGGTCGCACCCCCGCCGCTGCCGCCGGAGCCCGCGGTCCCGCCCGAGCCCGCGGTCGCGCCCGTGCCTGCTGTCGCACCGGAGCCCGCGACACCCCCCGCGCCAGCGATGCCTCCCGCACCGGCGCTCGCGCCCGCACCCGCGCCACCGCCGGCTCCCGCGGTCGCACCCGCGCCAGCGACGCCACCTGCACCTGCACCCGCCGCTCCGCCCGCTCCTGCCCCACCCGCGTTCGATGCGTCGCCGCCGGCGGCATCACCGCAGCCGAACATCGCAACACAGATGATCCCAGCGAGTCCCTGTGCCGCCCGAGGTTTCATGCGTCCAAAGGTGAACGTGGGCCGCCGCCGTAGCAACACCTTTCCGGCATGGCGCACCGCGGCAGCTCAGCCTCGACCCCAAGTAGCGCGGTCGTTCCCGAGCGTGCGGGATGGCTGCGCGCACCTCCGAGCAGACGAAGCTCAGCGTTCGTGTTCCTGAATGAAGGACTGAAGGGACAGCCCCAGGAGATGAGCGGCGGGGTGCTCCGCGTCGTGGCGGGTGATGAAGGCCGCGGCGTCGAATGGGCTCGAGCTCGCTTTGATCGGGACCCTTCCGCTGTGCATGCGCAGGACGGCGGTGGTCAGGCTGCGCTGGATGGCCCCGCCCAGAGTCGATGCGCCGAACACGATGACGGCACAAGCCAGGTGTGGCTCGAGGCGCCTCCATTCGGCCAGCAGCGTCCTGGTGGCCTTGGCGGACAAGGCGGGTCGTGGGGCACGGGGCGCGAACACGAGGGACACACCCTTGGGGTACTTCGGCCACAGAGCGTCGAGCTGAACGCTGACATCCAGCGTGGACTCCACCGTCGGCGGCTCACGGCTGACCGCGACCACCAGGTTGCCCAGGGTTCCGATGCTGTAGCCGGGTTTGACCAGCGTGCTTCGGAGCGCGCGCCGACTCGCGGCTGCAGGCTCGTGGTCCATGACACACCCTTGATCGCACCGAGCGCGGCTCGAGCCAAGGGTCGTGCTCGGTGGCGGGACCGGTTGGGCACTTTGGGAAGGATTTCAGACGGGTTTCCAGAGCCAAGCTTTCGCCCGGTCAGCGCATCCAATGCGCCATGCGCGTGGGCACACTGCTTGGGTTGTCCATTCTGGGCATGGTCTCGTCGAGTGGAGCGGTGGTCTGGAGAACCGCGCCATTGACGCAGGCGCCCGGGGGCGAGCGCGAGACAAGGACACCCTCGGCCGAGGCAGCAGTTGTCGTCACGATACCAGGGCCCCTCGAGCTCGAGGCTCGGATCGGGCATGCGGTATTGACGAGCGCTGGCCGAGCCGAGACGTATCTGCTGTTCAAGCTGCGGGCTCCCGCAGCGACAGCGACGGCGCAGCCCGTGCACGTGGTCACGCTCATCGACCGCTCGGGTTCGATGCGGGGTCGCCGCCTCGCCAACGCACTCTCGGCCGCCCGCGGGCTGGTGTCCCGCATGCGCGATGGGGACCGCTTGACGCTGCTGGCCTATGACACCCGCGTGAGCACGCTGCTGCCCGCGACGACGCTGAACCCGGAGTCTCGGAAGCGGGCGCTGTCACGCCTTGATTCCGGCGCCGCATCGGGAAATACCTGCATCTCGTGCGGGCTGGAGTCGGCGTTGGCGGACCTGGCCTCGAGCGAAGGTCACGTGCTCCACGTGCTCTTGCTCAGCGATGGAGAAGCTACGGCGGGCGAGCGGAGCTTGGCGGGGTTTCAGCGCATCGCGGGCCGGGCACGCGAGCAGGGGATCAGCGTCAGCTCCATTGGTATCGACCTGGACTACAACGAAGCGCTGCTCTCGACCTTGGCGCGGTTTTCCAACGGCGAGCACCACTTCGCTCGCGACAGAGCGGAGCTAGCGAAGGCGTTCGAACGCGAAATCTCCGGGCTGACGAAGACGGCGACGACGAACGCTACACTCGAGCTGGACCTCGCCGATGGCGCCGAGCTCGTGCAGGTGTTCGACCGCGAGGTCGAGCAGAACGGTCGGCACCTCACCGTTCGACTTGGCAGCTTCGGTGCCGCGGAAGAGAAGACTTTGTTGGTGAAGGTTCGCTTGCCCGAGGGGGGTCCCCGAGAGCTCACGGTCGCGGAGTTTTCCTCGAGCTATCGCCTTGGCGAGCGCTCGCTCCGTGCGTCCGGCAGGCTGCGAGTCCGCACGAGCGACTCGGGCACGGAGCTCTCTCTTCTCGACCCCGTTGTGGCGACGCGCTTGGCGAGGAGTCACACCGGCGCGACGCTGTTCGAAGCCGGGAAGCTGTTCAAGTCGGGGACGCCAGCCGACTTCGCCGCCGCCGACCGACGACTCGGCGACGAGCTCGACCGCGTCCGCGCCGGTGCCCGTGCTGGCGGCGACGGGCGCGACCTGCACGCACAGGCGGCGGCGCTGGAGGACACACGCAAGCGCCTGCGTGAAGCTCGCGGCGGCCACTGTGCCTGTGCGCCGGGTGACCTCTCGTGCGCGATGACGTGCTCTGCGGGCCCCAAGGCCCGCCCAGCTCCCGGCGCCCGCTGCGCACCAAGCGATCCGCTCTGTGCCGAAGAGGGCAGCCTGTCCGCTGGAGAGAAGGCGGCGGCCAAGGAGTCCGTGAGCGCGTCGAATCCGTTTCGGAAATAGGGGTCGGTGCCAACGAGCATCGTCGCTAGTCACCGAGCAGCTGTTCCCCGACGAGCAGCCGATTGATCTGGTTCGTGCCCTCGTAGATCTGCGCGAGCTTCGCGTCTCGAAACGCCTTGTCCACTGCCCAGCGCTCCGGGTCGCTCGGGGGCACGAGATCACAGGCGCGCTCGCATACCCACATCGCCGCGTCCGCGCAGAAGACCTTGGCGGACGACGCGCGCGCGAGCTGCTGACGCAGGGCTCCACTGTCCGTCAGGCGCTTCAGGAAGCGAGAGAACCCCACCTCGCAGCCGCGCTTGAGCCGAGTCTCCGGAATCAACCGAGCAGCGCCAGGCGCGGCGGAGGCGAACGCCGCTTGCAGACGACCCGCGGGCGCTACCTGCGAGTCGAACGACAGCGTGGCGTCGAGGTAGGTGAGTCGCGCCGCGTGGAGGCGTAGCGCCATTTCGGCGACGGTGTCCTTCACCCATGGCTGTGCCGCAGAGCACGGGTGCCCTTCCGGCAGGCGGGCGACCACCCGTAGCGACGCCTCCAGCGCACCGCGCGCAATACCCGTCGCAATGGCGCCGACCGGGCCGCGCGATCCGGCGAGGATCAGCTCGGTCAGCTCGAATCCGAGGCCTTCGGGCCCCACCCGATCGAGCTCCGGCACGAACACCCCATCGAACGCGGTCTCGGTCGCCGGCGACGCCCGCTGCCCGAGCTTCATCTCATCGCGAGCTGCGCTGAATCCGTCGCGCCTCGTGTCGACCAGGAACGCGGTCCAGCTCTCGCGCGGGTGCGACCGATCGAGGGCTGCGTGAACGACGATGTAACGCGCGATCGAACCATTCGAGGTGAACGCCTTGCGACCATGGAGCTCATACCCACCGGGCACCCGAGCCGCCCACGTGGGTGAGACGACACGCTCGAGCCCGAGCGCATGTTCGACGTCGGACCCGCTCGACGGTTCGGTGATGGCCCAGGCAAACAGCGTCGGTCGCTCCGGGGGACTGCGTCGCTCACAGGCAGCCGGGCGCACCACACGGGCCCAGAGCCCGAGGTCCATGCTGAAGAGTAGCGCGGACAAGCCGAGGGAGTTGGCACCGACCAGCAGACCGAGTCCCCCGCAGACTGCGCAGAGCTCCTCCATGGCCACGGCCACCTCGGTCGAGCGCGCGCCGTCACCGCCCAACGCGCGCGGCGCCATGCCGGTGAGCCAACCTGCGGCGGCGGCCTCGCGCAGGAAGGCCCAATCCGCGCTCCCGAGCGGATGCGAGTGCTGAGCCTCGCTGTCGATGCGGCGCGCCCGCGGCTTCAGCGCGCGCTCGGCGAACACCCGAGCCCGGGCACGGGCGTGGCTCGCCCGTGGCGGTTCGATCCACGGGCCAGGGTTCCGGAGGAGATCGAGCTCGACCACCGCTTCACGCGCCAGCATGTGGACAGCGTGCCGACGTCGTCCCGCCAGGGCCAATGACATCCCGCATGTCGCGATGCGGCTCGCATTGACGTCCCCCGCGTCGCGGACTCCGATGCTCGCGACATGTCGACCGCACTGCCCATCGTCTACCGCAAGGCCCGCGCTTGGATCGCGGGGTTTCCAGCTCCGACCCGCGAGCTCGCGAAGCTTCTGCCGGATGCGCGCCTCGACGTGATCGAGGTCCGGCCCGGGACCTCCGTGCTGGTGGCCGCAGCCTTCGAGTACGTGGACACCAGCATCGGCCCGTACCTCGAGGCGGCCCTCTCGATCCCCTGTCGATGGGGGCGTCACCTTCGAGTACCGCTGCTACCGCTGATGGCCGAACGCTGGCTCGGTGACGTCGGACACTGGGTGCAGCTCCTGCCCGTGACGACGTCGGCGGCGGACGTCGCCGGGCGAACCATCTGGGGTTACCCGAAGTTCGTGGGGGACATCCAGGTCGATGCCGGTCCTTCGCACATGCGCTGTCGCGTCTCGGAGGCGGGGCAGCTGGTGTTTGGTTTCGAGGTCGAGCGACCCGGCCCCTCGCGTCCCATGCGCTTTCCGGTACGCACGTACTCTCGCCTGGACGACGAGATCCACTTCACCGAGATCGACGTCGACGCGGTCGGTTGCCGAAAGACCCGAGGTGCTCGCGGGTCGCTCGAGCTCTCCGGCCACCCGCGCCTCGCTGGCCTGCCTCCCCCCTCCCGCATCCGGCCGACTCCGCTCGAGGTGCGCTGGTTCGACGAGTACCGTCTGGAGCTCGACCGCGCGAGCACACGTTACCGGATCCCAGCCCGCTAGCGCTTCACTGTGGCCGAGCGTCGGCGCCGACATCCGCGCGTGGGGTGACAGCCTTTCCCGCCACAACCACCCGACCAGGCCCACCAGCGTTGACACCGCGCCATCGGTGCACAACGGGTCGGGCATGAGTCGAGCGCTGTGGGAAGAACGTTATCGGAGCAACTGCACACCCTGGGACATCGGCATGCCGGACCCGCACCTGACCGAGCTCGTCGAGCGCGGACGGGTCGTGCCGGGGCGAGCCCTCGAGATTGGCTGTGGCACCGGCAGCGATGCACGCTGGCTCGCGGAGCGCGGCTTTGCAGTCGTTGCCCTGGATCTCGCGCCGCTGGCGATCGAACGAGCGAAACAAGCTGAGCCCCCGAACGCGGGCTCCGTCGAGTTTCACTGCCTGGACTTCCTGACCGAGGAGGTGCCCGGCGGTCCGTTCGATCTGGTGTTCGACCGTGGTTGTTTTCACATCTTCGACGGCGCCGAAGAGCGTGCACGCTTCGCCGCACGCGTCGCCGAGCTGCTTGCCCCGGGCGGAGCTTGGCTCAGTTTGCTCGGCAGCACCGAAGGTCCGGCCCGCGAGGAAGGTCCGCCCCGGCGGTCCGCCGCCGAGGTCCTGGCCGCCATCGAACCCAGCCTCGCGCTCGAAGAGCTGCGCGCCACGGAGTTCCGCATCGAGCGCGCCCCGCTGCCGGCCGCGTGGGCATGCCTGGCGCGTCGGCGCGCCAGGCCGGCTCAGCCGTCGACGCGACGGGAGTAGGTCGCGCGCACCCCGACGACGCAGGTTCCCGGCGAATGAGCTAGACTCCGACCGTGCCGTCACCGGACGAAAAGGATCGGCCCGCCCCGGAGAAACCGCGCTCGAGCCAGTTCGATCTGGGTGAGCTCCCGGACTTCTCCGGAGAAGAGCTGCCGGATCTGTCCGGCTCGGCCGTGACGGGCGGCGAGGTGGCGGAGCTCAGTCCCGAGGACCAGATCGTCGTGGAGATCTCGGTGCCCGAGTCCGAGCCCAAGACATCCAAACAAGCGAACGCGGAGCACGGACCCATCCCGGAGCGCGCCGCGGGCGAAGCGCCGGATGCCCCGGAAGACGAGTGAGCCGGAGTTGCGACGTGGCCGAAGATCTGACAATAACGCCCTTATGAAGGCATGGCAGCTCGCGTGCGTGAGTCTTAGTAGCGTCCTTGCCCTCTGGGCCTGCAGCTCGGATGAAGCCGCCGCGCACTCGCATCAGACACCGGACGAGTGTGTGCCCATCATCGAGGCGTGTCACCTCATCGACGACGGCACCGCGGGACCGGTGCACGACTGCCACGAGAACGCCCACGAGGTGTGGAGCGCCGCCCAGTGCACTGCGAACGGGGCGCAGTGCATCGCTCTGTGCGAGGCCGCCACGCCGGACGGCGGGACAGGCGGAAGCGCGGGCGGGATGGGCGCGGACGCCAGCTCCGACGCCGCCGACGCGGACTGAAGCTCCGCTGGGAGCGCGAGAAGGTGTGCTCTGCCTCGCATTCGAGCCCTGACGCTGTTCGCGCTCGTTTCGCTCGGCGCGTCTCGAGCCCGCGCCCAGGCTTGCTGCAGCTCCGGCGCGCCGAGTGAGCTCGTCGTGGCGGCCAGCTGCGACGACGGCGTCATCGCGTCTCAGCTCGGGTACGAACACGCCTACGGGAGCGCCGACTCGAGCGGGCGCTACCGCGCCCTCGACGGGGTGTCCGTCGACGACGCGACGCTGACCCTTGGAGCTGCGGTCCGCCTCGTCCCGAAGAGCGTTCAGCTCGGCGCCGCGCTGCCTCTGAGGCTCGGACATCGTCGCATTCGTTCGATCGGTTCGGCTACGGCGCTGGGTGTCGGGGACGCCAGCCTCGCGCTGCGCTGGACGGCCCTGGGGGCGGGGTCCGGCATCTTCGCGCCCGGCGGCCTGTTCCCGTCCATCGACCTCATCGCCGGTCTCGCAGTTCCGACGGGGCGCCCGCCGGAGGACTCCACCGAACCGACTCAGGCCGACGTGACCAGCGACGGCAGCCTAAAACCATCGCTGGGCGTCAAGCTGACCTTCCAGGTCACGCCGCTCGATTCCGTCTACCTCCGAGCCCAACACACGCTGCGTCTGCCCCGCGACGTGAAGATCGGAATCAGCACGCGCCGCGTGGATCTGGGCGACGAAACCAGCGTGCAGCTCGGCTACATGCGCTCGCTCAGCATGCAGTGGTCGGCCGGCGCGCTGCTCGACGCACGCTTCACCGGCAGCGCGCGAACCGACGGCGTTCAGGCAACAGACGCGGACGAGCGCCGTGTGCGTGCCGGCGCGTGGCTCTCGTGGATGTGGCACTGGCCGACCTGGGATTCGACCCTGGCCGTGCTCGCAGATCCATTCTGGAGCGGAGTCGAGAAGAACATCGAGTACGCCGGGCTCTCGACGACGCTGAGCATTCGTCGCGTGTTCCATTGAACGACCGAGAACCACGCGTTCGATTCGCACCCGAAGCGCGGAGAGATCGGCGCCGATCGGGCTGCGGGCGCGGCCGCTCGCACGCTCGAAATGCAACGGTGCCGACTTCGTGCTATCCGCTGATCGCGAGAACTCGTACGGCTCGGATGAAACAATCGGCGCTCCTCGGTCTCTGCTTCGTCTTCTTCAGCTGCGGCAACGAAGACAGCGTTGGCCAGCAGAAGACGTTCACGCGGGACGAGCTCCTCGACCCCGGGACCTGCGAGACTTGTCACAGCGAGCACTACCGCGAGTGGTCGGGCAGCATGCACGCCTACGCCGCTGAAGACCCCGTGTTCCTGGCGATGAATCGCCGCGGGCAGGAGGAGACTCAGGGCGCGCTGGGGAGTTTCTGCGTGCAGTGTCACGCCCCCATGGCGGTCCGAGAGGGCCTGACCACCGATGGCTTGAACCTGGCTCAGCTGCCGGCGCCGATGCGCGGGATCACCTGCTATTTCTGCCACGATGCGACGGGCGTCGAGGGCACTCACAACGCGCCCATCGTGCTCGCCGGCTCTACGACGATGCACGGCGGCATCGAGGATCCGGTCGAGAACCCCGCCCACGCATCGAAGCACTCGAAGCTGCACGACCGGCGCTACCCGGAAGAGAGCGCCGCGTTTTGTGGCTCGTGCCACGACATCGTGACGCCCTCCCCTCCCGCTCCGGCGGTGGTCGCGCTCGAGCGCACCTACGCCGAGTGGCTGGGAACCGTGTTTCATGGAGCACCCCAGGATGGCGGGCTCGCGTGTACGTCCTGCCACATGCCCGGCAGCGATGGTCTGGCCGCCGATTTCCCCGGCACCAGGCCCCGGCGCGTTCATGATCACTCGACGCCGGGCGTCGATCTCGCATTGACGCCGTTCCCGGAGGCGGAGGCGCAAAAGGCCCTGGTGGAGCAGGAGCTCGACCAGACCTTGCGCTTCGAGATCTGCGTGCGCCAGCTGCCGGGGGCCTTCACGCTGCAGGTGACCCTCGAGAACGTGGCTGCGGGCCACCACTTTCCCAGCGGCGCGGCGCAGGACCGGCGCATGTGGGCCGAGCTCGCGGCCTCGAGCGCGGGCGCGCTGCTCTACGAGAGTGGCAACGTGCCGAAGGCGCAGGCCGCGGCCACCTTCGCTGATCCCGATCTGTGGCTGATCCGCGACGTTGCTCTCGGCAGCGACGGCAAGGAAGCCCACATGTTCTGGGACATCGCCAAATACGAGAGCCGAACCATTCCGGGCGCCGTCACCTTCGAGGTCACCCACCCAGACTACCTGGCGACCCACTTGCCGCGTCGTTATCCGCTGGACGAGACCAAGACGATCCCTGGCGCTCCGGACCGGGTCACTCTGAAACTGTGGGTCGAGCCCATCGGACGCGAGGTGCTCGACGATCTCGTAGAGAGCGGGCATCTCGATGCGGCAATACGCGACGCCATGCCGCGCCACGCACTGCTCCCGGCCCGCGGCACGAGTGAGCTCGCGCTCGAGTGGACGCCGGAGCTCACCAAGGACCCAGCCCTCGGCTACGTGAAGCAGGTCGAAGGCATCAACTCCAAGTGTGTGTCCAGCGCGCCGACCGCCAGCCGCTGATCAGTCGGCGATGCAGAGGGTGAACAGCGCCTTGTCCGTCTGACCGTCCGCGAGCTTCACGTCGATGGTGACCTCCCAGACGCCGGCCATGACGAAGTTCACCGGGTCGAGCTCGTACAGCCCGTCGCCCATCCGTGTCACGACCGCTTTGACACTCGTGCCGTGCCCGTGTTTCGGCATGTACGGCGTGACGGTCACCTCGGCATCGGAAATCGGAGCACCCGTCGCGTCGAGGACGCGCACCATCCAGTCGTTGTTGGCACGAGCGGGTGGCGCGGGGGTCGATGACTCGAGCACCACGGAGACCAGCCCGGCGTCGCTCTTCTTGGTGAGACCCTCCGAGTAAGTGTCGCACTGGCTGTCGGGCTTGCCCGCGTCGTCGGAGCTCCCGCACGCAACGAGTAGAGTGCCGGCGATCAAGCTGGCAGAAATCCACCGATTCATCAGGCGAAGAGCATGAACCCCGTCGCGGCGTCCATCAACCGAACGCGCGCATTTTGCATTCATTGCAGCGTGTACGCTCGGCGGTAGACTGCCGCTCGCCATGCGGCAACCTCTCTTTATCCTGGCAGTAGCCCTCGGGTCGTTCCTGACCTGCGCCCGAGCCGAGGCGCACGGCGCGTTCCCCGAGGGCCGCCAGCTCATGGCTGATCCAACGAACGCGCAGCGTCTCTGGCTCAGGACGACCTACGGCATCTTGTTGAGCGAGGACCGCGGGACCGCGTGGCAGTGGATCTGCTACGAGGCTCCCGGCTACACCACTGCCGAGGAACCCGTCTTTGGTGTGACGGGCAACGGCACGCTGCTCGGCGCCATGTTCGATGGGCTGCACAGGACAACGGACGGCTGTGGATGGGAGCCCGTGTCCACTGAGCTGTCGCGGACCACCAACGGCCTGGCCATCGATCCGAGCAACCCGAACCACGTCTGGGCGCTGATCTCCCGCGGCGCCGGCGACGGAGGGTTCGAGAGCGAGCTCTGGGGATCCAACGACGGTGGAGACAGCTTCGCCCTGGTAGGCGCACCCTACGGATCGGACGGCCTCCTGCTCAGCCTGGCGATGACGCCGGCGGATCCCAAGCGCCTGTACATTTCGGGCACCTTTGCGGCCGGCGGAGGCGCGTTGGTGAACGGAGTCCTGGCCTCGAAGGATGCTGGCAAGACCTGGACGCGCTCCGACATCGACGCACCCGCGGGGTCATCGGCGTTCATCGCCGCGGCAGATCCCAAGGTCCCCGACACGGTCTACGTCCGCTTCGAGCGCTCGACGGCCTCCACCCAAGAAGTGTCGGAGAGCTGGCTGATGGTCAGCCTCGACGGCGGGCAGACCTTCAAGGAGGTCTTGAGGAAGAAGGCCATCCTGTTCGGGTTCACCTTCACGCCGGACGCTTCGAAGGTGATGGTCGGCTTCGGCGATCCACAGGGTTCTTTCAAGATCGAGCCGGCGGATCTGGGGCTCTACGCGGCGCCCACCGGAAGTGCGGATTTTCAGCAGCTGCATCCGAACCACATCTCGTGCCTGTCGTTCATCGGCAATGACCTGTACGCCTGCACGAGCCAGTTCAGTGACGGCTTCGAGCTCGGGCTGTCCGTCGACCAGGGCCTCTCATTCACCCCCGTGATGGAGCTCGGGCAGGTGACGCCACTCCAATGTGCCGCGGGCAGCAGAACCGGCGACCTCTGCGCCGCGCCCTGGTCGGGGCACGTGTGCAACGACATCGGTGCGTGTTCCCCGGCGGACGCCGGCCCCAACGGCGGAAATGCCAGCGACGACGGCGGCGGGTGCGGCTGTCGCATCAGCGAGGCTTCGGATACTCACACTCTCTTCGGGCTGCTCTCGGCGGGGCTCGCGGCTGCGTTTGCGCTCCGACGGCGGCGTCACCTACTTCGCTGAAGCCCCGGCGCTGCCTGCGGACATGGCTGGCACCGCTCCTCACCCACAGCCTGGCCGCGACCTACGCGCTGGGGATTCACGCACTTGGCGGAGACGCAGCCCAAGGCGCGAGGGGCCCGAAAGCGCCCGTGCTCGGACGGCGAGAACATTTTTTTCTCGTGCCGCCTCCGAGTTTGTTGTTTCGATGGCGCGAGAGCACGGACCAAAGGGAGCCACCGCTGATGTGCGACGACACGACCGAAGAGGAGAACAAGCGCCACCTGGAGAAGATTGGGCGACGCGAGTTCAGCGCCGGCGCCGGGGCTGTCGCGGCGGCCTTGATCACCGGGTGTGACGGCCCGGCTGCGGTGGCGCCGCCAGCTTCGGCCGCACCTCCTCACCCGCAACCGGCACCGACCCCCGAGCCACCCGTGACCAAGCCGAAGCCCGAACCGGAAGCAGCGACCGATCCCAAGCTCACGCAGCGGAAGGTGAACGTCCCCACTCCAGAAGGGACTGCGGAAGGCTTCCTCGTCGCACCCAAGGAAGGGAAGCATCCGGGGGTGATCGTATGGCCGGACGTCGCCGGCCTGCGACCGGCGTTCGAGAAGATGGCAACGCGGCTGGCCAGCGACGGCTACGCCGTCTTGGTCGTCAATCACTACTACCGGTCGTCGAAGCTGCCGATCCTGAAGAACTTCGCCGAATGGCGCACGGAAGAGGGCAAGGCCAAGATTGCGCCGATGCGCGAAGCGCTGACCCCGGAGGCCATCGCCAAGGATGGCGCTGCTTACGCGAAGTGGCTCGACGAGCAACCCGAGGTAGACACCTCTCGCAAGCTGGCCACTACCGGCTACTGCATGGGCGGCCCGTTCACCTTCCGCACGGCCGCCGCCGCGCCGAACCGCGTGGGGGCCATCGGGTCATTTCACGGTGGCGGGTTGGTCACCAAGGAGCCCAGCAGTCCACACAAGCTCCTGCCCAAGATGAAGGCGGCGGCACTGATCTGCATCGCGCAGAACGACGACGAGCGGGAGCCGGATGCGAAGACCACGTTGAAGAAGGCTGCGGACGCCGCGAAGCTCACTGCCGAGATCGAGGTCTACCCGGCGCAGCACGGCTGGTGTGCCATCGACTCACCCGTCTACGACGCGCAGCAGGCCGAGCGCGCCCACGGCCGCCTGCTCGCTCTGCTGCAGAAGCACCTGTGAGCGGGCGGCGCGCGAATCCCGGCGCGGACGCGTGCACGAGGTTCCGCAGCCGAGGCTGGCCCGAGCGCCGAACCACACCCAGTGACGACGGATCGGAGTCCGCGCGCCCGGGGCTTTAGGAGCACCGGCGATGCTGATCTTGGCGACGACTGGACCAATGACGACGGGCAGCAGCCCTGAGCGGCGCTATCAGTCCCAGGCGCACTCGGCGTCCACCGGAGCCCCGCCGTCGAGTCGGAGCTTCGCGTGCTCGCCCTGCACGAGCACCTCCACGCGGACCGTGCTGATCGGACCGTAGTGCTGAAGCACGCCGCCGCCGGTGATCTCTTCCGGGTAACGCTCGCTCTGCCAGCGCACGGGCACGTCGATCCTTTGCCAGCGTCCGGCCCAGATATCCAGCTCGTCCACCGGATGCTCGGCTTTGCCCGAGCCGCCGAGGACCGACGATTCTTCCTCGATGTCGACGTGCACGACGCGTCCGTCCTCGAAGGTCACGAGCACCTGGCGGCCAGCGAAGCGCGAATCGCCGTCGCCGCCGCAGGCGGGCTCGTCGTGGCCCAGAGCAGCGCCGCAGCTGCCGCTCGCGGAGAACGCTCCGTGCTCGGCGAAGCGCGGTGGACCCCCGCAGCTGGAGAGGAACCAGGCTGCGACCAGAGGCGACCACCGGAGTGAGCTCGAGTGATTCACTTCAGGTGACATCCCGTGATGCAGCGCCGGCTCCCATTGCTCCCACTCTCCATGCCTTCGTCCGTAATGGCGCAGTGCTCGGGGATCACGTTCTTGATCATCATGTTCAGGACTTGCACGAGGAAGAAGCCGAGCGGCCCTCGCATCAGGCGGAAAGGTAGCCGAAATTTCGGGGCGAGATCTTCGGCGCAGATGAATGTCCAGAGGAACGTCTCCACTGCCGGACGAGTCCGAATGGCGCGCCATCCCCGCTCAGGCCCGCACCTCTTCCCACCACGGGGAGGGCCCCTCCAGCGCATCTCATGGAGCTGAAGCCTGAATTTGTCTGAGCATGGCGACCCCGAGCAGAGCTGTCGATTCTTTGGAGGGGGCGCTAAGATTATTGCCCTTGCTCCGTTGTAGTAACGTGATCGCAGTGAAAGCCCGAAAGTTCGCGGCATTTTCCCTGGTGGTCGGGCTGGCGCTCGGCGCCTGCACCGAGAAGCCCACGCCCACCCCCTCGCCGCCTGCCGAGCCCAGTGTGCCCAGCGCTCCAGCGCAACCCTCAGCCGACCCAAGCGGCACGGCAGCGGCACCGGTTCCAGCAAAAGGCTCGCTCGACACCTGGCTGGTCGTCACCAAGGGCGGCGTCGAGCTCGGCGTGATCGAGTTGCGCGCCGGCAAGCCGCCGAAGCTGGCCCTCGAGACTGAAAACGCGGACTCGGCTGCGCTGAGGGACAAGCTCACCGAGATTAGCGGGCCCGAGGGGATCGGCCTGAACATGCACCTCCCTTCGCCCACCGGTACCGGACGCGGGCCGTACGGCACGCGCATCATCAAGTCCGACGACAAGCTGTATCGGCACGCGGTGACCGAGGCGCTGGAGCCCGAGTTCACGGTGCGCGAAGTCCCGGAACTGGTCGATCGCCTCCCACCCGAGAACCTGCGAAGACTCCGGGTACGCCGAGAGGGCAAAGAGGTCGGCTCGCTCGACTTCAGCAGCAAGCCACCCAAGCTGAGCGCGAGGCTCGAAGAATCCGACGGTCGAACGCTGAGAAACGACTGGGAGCGCCTGCAAGAGAGGCCCGAGCTGAAGCTGCGGTACCGCCTGACCAAGGACGGCGTGGCAACGCTGGTCGTCGCCCGGGCGAAACCCGGTGACGTGAACTATGGCCAGACGGTCGCGCTCACCCTGATCTTGCTCAGCAGCTACCAGACCCGGTACGCCTACTACCTCGAATACTCCTGAGCCCGGGGCCAATGCAGATGGACGCTGTAGCCACCGGGCAAGACACCGGCGACGCTCCCACCCGGGTACAGCCCGGCGCTGGGGTCGATAGAGAGCAGCGTCACCCCCGCTGAAGCCAGTGAGATGCTGCCAGCAGACACCTGGTCGGGTAGAGCACCGACGTCTTTCACCGCAGTCGACGACCCAGCAGCCCTCGACCTTGTCCATACGACAGCGTTCTCCGGACTTTGCCTTGAAGCCCAGATAGATCAGGTTGGTCGTCGTTCCACCGCCGAAAACGCCCGAGGTCACCAGCAACTTGTTGTCGGTGGTGACGGCTCCCGCGGCGCTCCCCGCTGCACCGGAGCTCCCCGACGCGCCGCCGGTTCCTCCCGAACCCCCACCGCTCGCGCCGCCGGTTCCACCGCCCGTCACGCCCGCGGACCCGCCGCGGCACGGTGTACCCGAGGTCTCCTCGCGACCCAAGCCGGCATGGAGCGCGGCGCGACCGCCGCCGCGACACGTCCCCGCGGCGCCCGGCGTCAAGCGAGCAGGGATTGCAGGGCAGCGACCTTCGCGTGGGCACCCCAGCGGGCGTAGCCGTCCTTCGCTTGCGCCAGGAGTTGGCGCCCGTGGTCGACGTCGGTGGCTAGATGAAAGCGGCCCGCAAGCTCGGCGACGAGCCCCTCGTCGTTCACGTAGGCCGTGCGACGCACAGCCTCGAGCGCCTGGTCGTAGAAGCTTCGCGCTGCAGCGGCCTCGTGACGAGCCTGCGCCCGTTCGGCTCGGACCAGGAGCAAACGATGCGCGAAGTTGGCTGCGCCCGCCGCATTCCAGGCTTCGAGCTGGCTGATGCTGGCGTCGATGCGCGCCCAGAGCCGTGCTTCGAGCTCCGCATCGGCCCGAGAGAGGCAGCGCGACGCCGCGAGGGGTGCGTACAGATGGTAGGTCGAGAGGTGATGGGTCGAAGCAGCTCCACCCATGAAAGGCAGCGCCCGCGTTGCCACGACCCAGGCCGCCTCGGGAGACCCGAAGTGGTAGCGAGCCACTAGCATGTCGCTGAGCGTGACGAACGACACGCTCGCACTGCCGGCGGCCTCCGCGGCGGCGAGGGTCTGCTCCTCGTCGAACCCGTCGCCAGACAGTGAGTCCGGCGTCGCCGTCGTTCCTCGCATGCAGCCGACCAAGCGCTCGAGCGGGCGGTGCAGGAGAAGCGCGTTATTTTGCTGGTGGGCTCGCATGAAAGTCGCGAGCTCGCCGGCCGTGCGCTCGACCTCGTCCAGAGGCCGCCCGGCCACGAACGCGTTCGTCGCCCAGCACTGCGCCGCGATGGCCGCGAATTCGAAGTCGCCGGTTGCCCGGCCGAGCTGATACGTGGCGAGCAGGTCGTCGAGTGTGCTTTCGAGTGGAACCGTCCAGCTGCAGACGTTGTTGTGCACCACGAGTCGGGTGCGGACCTCCAACCGACGATCCGGCCAGCGTTCGATCATCCGATGGGCGAGCCGGCCGGTCTCGTGGGCTTGGGCCTGCATGCCGATCGCGTTCTGCACGATGCCGAACACCGCGAGACCGAAGGGCGTGGCCGCCGACGGCCCCTTTTGAACCGAAGACACGATGAGCTCGCACGCGAGGATGGGTAGGAGCGCCGGGAGCGCGTAGTACGCCGACGAGGACAGATCGACGAGCAGCATCATCGCTGCCTGCACCAACGGGTCTTCGACCGCAGGCAGGGACTCGAGGCGTCCCGCACCCTCGTCGCCCAGCGCACCCATCGCGCGCTGGACCGCTGCGCCGACGTCGTCGTCGCTTGGCGCGACCGGGAGCGTGACGTCCAGCTCGGCGAGGCCGCCGCGGCCGACCGCAATCGCGCCGAGCAGATCCTGTTGGGCAATGCGTGCCGCGATGTCGACATGCCAGGCTCGGACGCGATCGAGCGTGGACCGTGCACTGACATAGACCTCGTCCAAGCGGGCTCGTGCGCGCTCGAAGTCACCTGAAAGCCAGGCGCACTCCGCGGAGGCCACGGCGGTCGTAAGGGCGATCTCGTAGGCAGAGTTCCAAGCATTCGTGGGCAAGAATCGGCGGACGGCTTCGAAGCAGCGGAGCGCCAGCGGAAACGCCGCGGCGCGTTGCGCCCTCTGGCCTGCCGCGAGCAGGATCCGGCTGGCCCTCTGCCGCTCCCCAGGCTCGTCGATCAGCCCTTCGGCTGCGTCGAGGTGGCGCGCAGCGTCGAACAGCCAGGGAGAGTCGCTGCCGTCTTGCGCGTCGGTGCCGACGTCAGCACAGCGTGTCGCGAACGACCGACCCAGTTCCAAGTGCCGGCGTTGCACGGACGCCGGGTCGATCGCCGCCAGGACGGCTTCGCGGATCCGATCGTGGTAGCTCGAGACGAGGTCTTCCGGGCCGGCCCCCGCCCACTGCAGCAAGGACGCGGAACATACGGCCAAGAGCTCTGGTAACGCGCCCGCGTCGAGCCGTGCGGCTTCGAACACGATGGCTTGGGGGACGGGACGGTCGGAAACCGCAACCAGCTCCACGAGCGCACGCTGGGTGGTCGGGAGCGCGTCGAGCCGTGTGAGCAAAGCATCGGCCAATGACACGTCGTCCAGCGTGATGCTCGATGCACTACCGCCCGTGCTGGCCTCGGTGAGATAGCGCGCCAGAAATTCGATGAAAAAAGGCATTTGCCCGGATTCACGCGCGATGCGTTCGGCGAGCTTCTCCCCGTCCGAGGCCCCCAGGCCGCGCAACGTCTCGCGTGCGAGGACTTCCGCGTCGTCGAGCGGCAGCGCGCCGATTGGCACTTCCACGAGCGCGCCCGCCTCGCGCAAGCCTCGGCAGTCCGAGAAGTAGCCGGCCAAGTCGGGACACGATGAGGCTTCCTGTTCGCGGAAGGACGCGAGCAGGAGCAGCGAGCGCTCCGACGAACCCCTGGCCAGGGTTTGGAGCACGGTCGTGCTATCCGCGTCGGTCCACTGCAGGTCGTCGATGAAGAGCACGAGCGGGCGGCGGCGACTCACGTTGTCGATCAGCTCCGCCAGGGCGCTCCACGTTCGTCGGCGATGCTCCTGTGCTTCCGGGCGGGGCCCCAGGGCAGCGTGGGCGGCGGCGAAGGGCGGCACGCTCGCGAGGACTGGAAAAGCATCCGTTAGTTCGCCGGCCCAGGTCGGGAGGAGGGGAGAGACGCTGTCCTCGTCGAGGCCGTCGAGCCAGCCCGCGAGCGAGTCGACGATCCCGTCGAACGCCTTGTAAGGAACATTCTCGCGCTCGTAGCAACACCCGCGCAGCACGAGCGCCAGGTCGAGATCTTCGGTGGCGCGCAGGAACTGGCGCACCAGGGCCGACTTCCCGATGCCGGAGGGCCCGGAGGCGTGAGCCAGCGTCGAGCAGCCGGCTCGCGCTCGCGCCAGCGCCTGCTCGAGCTGGTCGAGCTCCACACGGCGCCCGATGAACGGCGTCCGGAAGGTCCGGCGCGCGTCGCGGTTGGGCGCGGGGAAACCCCCACTAAAGAGTTTGGCGAGCGCATCGGCGTCGGGGCGTTCAACTGGGACTGGCGACAGCAGCACCGCGCACGCGGCGCTGAGGTCATCAGGCGCCTCTGCCACTAGTTCTTGTACAGACGTTGGTGGACCGGACGACCGAATGCAGAGCAGCTCGAAGATGCTCCCGCTGTCTCGAGTGGGAACGACCCCGGTCAACAGCTCGTACAGCATGATACCCAGCGCGTACCAGTCGGACGACGGCCCGCCCTCGGCGCCTTTGTTCGTCAGCAGCTCGGGCGCCATGTAGAGCGGCGTCCCACCGTGGATGCCGCTTTCGCCAACCGGTTGGGTGAGACCAAAGTCGACGACGACGACGCGGCCGTCGGGGCGCACGAGCACGTTGGCAGGCTTGAGATCGCCATGACGAAGTCCAACGTCGTGCAAGGCCCGAACGCCAGCCACCAGCTGGAGCAGCGCGCTGCGCAGCTCGGCCGGGCTGCGCAATGGCGGAGCCACGGTTTGCCCACTCCTTCCAAGCAGCGTCCGTGCCGATGGGCTGGTCGCCGACCCGTCCACGACCGTGTCCGCCGTTTCGGGGCTGCGCGTCGGCGCGTTCAGAATGTCGAAGCGGCCCTGCGGCGCGCGCCTCGGCGAGCCGTCGGACGGGCCATCGCGCACCGTGATCGCCGCGCTGAGGAGCGGCAGCTCGGGAGCGTCGCGCTTCCTGCGTGGTCCGCGTGCCCAGGTCGTGAGATCGATGCCATCGACCAATTCCATGACGAAGAACCAGATGCCGTCTGCCCAGGCGAGCTCGTAGACCTGCGCCAAGTTGGGGTGCGAGAGCCCTGCGACCACGCGGAACTCGCGCTTGAGCTGCACGCCGGCGGTTGCGTCGGCTGCGAGCACCGTCTTCAGCGCGACGGGTACGCCGCGAGCGCGATCCAGCGCACGATACACCGCGCCCATACCGCCGCGGCCGAGCACGCCAGTGACGTCGTAACCAGCCAGCGCTGCGGGACGATCGGGCGTCGCGCGGGCGAGGCGCTCCCTGAGGGCCACGGACTCGTCTGCCATCTCAGCTTTTGTCACGCAGGTCGCGAATGTGCCGCAGGTAGTCGTCCACGCTGCGGAACGCGCCGATCGGCAGCGGTTTGCTGGCGCCGAGCACCGTCTTCATCTGCTGCGGATCGAAGCGCTGGCCGGTGTTCACGTCGCGCGTCGCGGACTGGCTCACTCCGGTATCGGCGAGCGATGCGGGCAGCGCGCCGCCGAAACACTCGACGTACCACTCGACGGGCGCGGAGGGCGGTTCGGTCAGCGAGGGATCGAGCTCACCTTGCTCGACCGCATCCATGCCGACCGACTTCGCGAGCTCGCTCACGAGATATGCCGGCAACCAATCGCCGAGGCCGGTGTGCCACACCAGCACGAAGGGCGGCAACGCCGACAGCGACAGCGAAGCTCGCAGCGCCGCCACGCTGGCCGCGCGCGGGGTGCCGTCGGCCTCTGCCCAGTACCAGTTCGTGTCGGTCATGTCTCGGTGAAGGTCCTCCTGGACCATGCCCCAGTCAACGCGTGGTGGCTACTCCCAGACCGAGATCCAGGTTCAAGCCGTCCGGGCGGGCGCAGTACGAAGCCTTTGCTGATTCGGACCCGATCGCAGACGCGGCTCAGCGTGAGGCGGCGCGGAGGAGCCCGCTGCCATCGAGATTGATCACGGTTGCTGCGATTGGCCCATCGGCGATGGCGACGTCGCTGCGCCCGAGCGCATCGCCAGCTCGCTCGAGGACGAGGCTGTTGGCGTGGCATTGCGTCAGCCGCTACGCGCTCGGCGGCCCGTCTCGAATCCGACGCCGGGGGGCGAATCCTCCGACCCGTGGTTTCACGCGCCGCTTCCGCAGCCCCCCAGACGCCCCGCGAGTTCCGACACGCCAGGCGGACGAGTAAGCTGCCGCGCATGGGGCGCGGGTCGGGTTTTCGAAGATGGGTCGGGGCCGCCCTCGCCATGTTCTGGCTGACCATCCCGTCCCGCGCGCGCGCCGACGAACCCGAGACCTGGCCCCTCACCGAGGCCATCCGCGTCGCGGACAACCGTTGTATGACGCAGACCGAGCTGGTCCAGAACGTCCAGCTCTGGCTGACGCGCCCGGCGATCGATCGACGCATCGCCATCGTGGTCGAGCCCGTCGGCGACGACGGACTACGCTTCGTCGTCAGTCGCAACGACAAGTTGGCGGCGGAAAGGCGCTTCCACACGAACGACGTCCCGTGCAACGATCTGCGCGCCGCGGTGGCGCTTGCGATCGCACTCTCCATCGACGCCACGGTGATGCAGGCCATTCTGGAGCCACTTCCGCCCGCGGAACCGCCGCCCAAACCAGCGCTGGCTCCCGCTCCGCGAGCCACACCCAATCGATCAACACGACCCAGCGTCCTGCCGAGCCCGCCGCCCAAACCAGAGGAGCGCGCCACGCTGGACGCCGAGCTCCACGGCCTGCTGCTGTTCGGGGTAATGCCAGCGCCGGCGTGGGGCGCGTCCGTGGCCGCGCTGGTACCTGTCACCGAGGAGCTCTCCCTGCGCCTATCGGGCTTCGGCACCGCGGCGCAGAACGTCGACGTCGGCTCGGGTCGCTCCGAGGTTGCGATGGTCGCGGGCCAGCTCTCGCTCTGCCTGGAACAACCCGAAGCGCAAGCGCGACTGCGCGGTTGCTTCGGACCGAGCGCAGGCCGCTGGTCCGCCTCGGGCGACGGATTCGAGCAAGATCGTCGCACCGCGTTGCCCTGGGCGGCGCTGGTCGCCGAGCTCGGCGCCAGCGCCCCGCTCGCGGAGCCCGTCGCCCTCTCCGCTGCGGTCCAGGGCTACATCCCCTTCGTCCGCCCAGTGCTCGAAGAGCGGAACCCCCGCGGCGAAGTGCTTTCGACGAGCGAAGCGCCACCCGCGGGTCTGGGGGTCAGCCTCGGGCTCTCGGTACGATTTCAGTGAAGGATTGTGTGCGAGGCGACATGGTAGGGGGCAGGATGGGCGTTTCTTCCGAGGATCCCGCGTCAATCGACGCGGAGGCGCTCTTCCGCCGCCACGCCGAGTGGGCCGCCCGCTACGTGACGCAGCTCGGATTCAGAGGACAGGACGTGGAAGACATCGTGCAGGAGACGTTCTTGGTGGTGCACAAGAAGGGTGGCTTTCGCCCGGGCGCGGCCAAACCCACCACCTGGCTCGCGGAAATCGCGATGCGGGTCGGCATGGCGCACCGACGCTCGCTCCGCCGCGCGCCGATCTCGGACGAAGCCGTCGTCGAACGCGCTCCCGGCTCGACCGCAGATCCCCTCGCGAACACCATCAACACCGAAGCTCTCGCGAACACCCAGCGCGCGCTCGATACACTCTCCCTCGAACAGCGCGCACTGTTCGTCTTGTTCGAGCTCGAGGGGGAGGGTTGTGACGCTCTGGCCGTGACGTTCGGCGTGCCCATTGGCACCATCTATTCGCGCTTGCACCGGGCCCGGGCGGAGTTCTTGACCGAGTATCGACGCCTCAGCAGCGACAAGAAGAATCAACGCCAGATCGCGAGCCCCGCACCATGAGCCAGCCTCCCACCCGGATGGTCGACGATCCGGAGCTCGAACCCGAGCTCAAGCAGGCTCTCGGTCAGCTCGGCGCGACCAACGTCCCCTTCGACGTAGGCGGCGGCCTCGATCGCTTGCAGGACGCCATCACGACGGGCCCGGCACCGAGCGCAGATCCGTCCTGGTTCGCGCGCCACAAACTCTGGCTCATCGGTGGGGGCGGCGCGGGGCTCATCGCGGGCGCGGCGTTCCTGTCTTCACCGACATCCCCGTCACCGGTCGCACCACCAGCCGCGCTGCCGATGGTCGCGAGCGCAGCCTCCGCAAACACGCTGCCCGCGCCGATCATCGAGCCCGCACCCGAGCCCATCGTCGACCCCATCGAGGCCCCGCCCGTCGTTGCATCCGCGAAGACCAAAGCCGGCGCCCCTGCCCCATCAGCAAGCGCCCCGCCGGAACGCCCAACGCTCGCCGAAGAGGTCCGGCAGCTGGCGGAAGTCCGCGCTCTCGCTGCCACGAACCCCGCTCTCGCCGCGCAAAAAGCCGACGAAGGCCACCGGCGTTTTGCCAAGGGCATGCTCTATCAAGAGCGCGAGGCGGTCGCGATCTCTGCGCTCTCCCGCGCCGGTCGCCCCGGTGAAGCCGCGTCACGCGCCACGCGTTTTCTCGCTCAGTTCCCCAAGAGCCCGTTCGCGGATCAGGTGCGCGCCGCGGTGCCGAAGGCCCCATGACGATTTTGGTGAAGGAGATCTCGCGGAGCGACATGTAGGCCCGTTCCCTGCTCGAGAGGAAAGCCCATGACCCGATTCGTTCACATCAAGCTCCCGCTCGTCGCCCTCACGCTCAGCTTCGTGGCGAGCGCGCTGGGCGTGGGCGCCTGCTCGGCCAACGGCGCCGTCGGGACCTCGAGCACGGGTGGAGCCGGCGGCGCGGGCGGCAGCGTGAACCTCGACGCCGGCGGCACGGGAGGCATGTGCGGCGTCTGCATCGGCTCGAGCTACCTGTCCTGCGAGAACGGCCAGACGACGACCGAGCTCTGCCCCCACGCCTGCACGCCGGGCCAGGGCTGCACGGGCTGCTCCGGCACCGGAACCATCTGCGTCGGCAACGCGGTGCACAAGTGCAGCGGTGACGGGGTCGCCGGCGAGCAGATCAAGACCTGCGACGCCGCGGCCGGCGAGCTCTGCCACAACGGCGCCTGCGAGAACGGCTGCGCCATCGCCGAGGCCGAGTCCTCCAACGTCGGCTGCGAGTTCTACGCGGTCGATCTCGATCTCTCCGACGGCGTGAGCGACCCGGCCGCGGGTCCCTGGGGCGTCGCGCTGGCGAACGCGGGCATCGCCCCCGCCAGCGTGGTGATCGAGCTGAACGACGAGCCCCTCGGTGCGCCGCCCATCGCTACCACCATCAAGACCTTCACCATTCAACCCGGCGCCCTGGCCGAGTACGAGATGCCGACGCGCGAGATCGATTGCGCGCAGAAGCCCGGCGATTGGGCCTCGCCCGGCTCGTGCATCAGCTCCCGGGCGTTCCGCATCACGAGCACGGTGCCGATCGTCGTCTACCAGTTCAACAACCTGAGCCACGGTTTCTCGACCGACGCGTCGTTGCTCCTGCCGACCACATCCGTGGGCACCAAGTACCGCGTGACGGGCTGGGCCGCGTCGCACTCGTTCCCTTCACCCGGCGCCTTCGTGCAGCGTGCCTACGTCACGATCGTCGGCACGCAGACCAACACCCTGGTCAAGGTCAAACCCAGCTGGCGCATCAAGGGCAACGGGCTCGTGCCTGCCACCGCTGCTGGCAGCACCCTCGAGATGACCCTCGGACCGTTCGACGTGCTGAACCTGGAGAGCGACGACTCGACGCTGCAAGAGTGTCTCGCCATGCAGACTCCGCCCTACTGCGCGGACATGACCGGCACCATCGTCGATTCGAACAAACCCGTGGTGGTCTTCAGCGGCACGGAGGAGTCTGGCGTCGGCTTGCCCGAGGGCGCGCCGAATCCGCCGAGCTGGAATGAGAACTCGAACGGCTGCTGCTACCAGCACCTCGAGGAGCAGCTGGCGCCGGTCGAGTCGTTCGGCAAGAAGTTCCTGGTCACCCGCAGCCCGATCCGCTCGAACGCCGAGTTCACGAACTGGGAGGAGCCGGACGTGCTGCGCTTCGTCGGCGCGGCGGCCCCCGCGGTCGTCACGACCAGCCTGCCCGCGCCCTTCGACACCTTCACGCTGCAGCCCGGCGAGGTGAAGGACACCTGGACGCAGAAGGACGTCGTGGTCTCCGCCAGCGAGCCCATCGTGGTCGCGCAGTTCCTGATCGGCGAGGGCTACGTCGAGCCGCAGCCGAAGGGCGACCCATCGTTCACGATCTTCCCTGCCATCGAGCAAGCGCGCACCGAGTACGTGTTCTTGTCCATGGCAGGCTGGAAGGAGAGCTGGGTGGTAATCGGCGCAGAGGTCGGCACCCAGGTCACCCTCGACGGCGGCCCGGTCACCGGGTGCAAGAGCTACCCCGCCGGCACCCTCGACGGCAAACAGTACGAGTCCCGCCGCTGCGCCCTTCAAGGCGGCGTCCACCGCCTCACCGGCAACCAACCCTTCCAGATCATGGCCTACGGCTACGCCAGCGCCGACACCTACTCCTTCCCCGGCGGCGCCGGCACGAAGAAGATCTACGAACCGCCGATTCTGAAGTGAAGGGTTGCGAGAGTCGACCTGGGCAGTCTTGCGAGAGCACTCCGTTCGCTGCGCAAAAGCGCACGGACTTAGGGGGTCGCACCAATGATACGGGCGCGCCGTGCGGCGAGGTGCAGCTGAGCGCCCGCGCGGGGCGCCAAGGAGCGGCGCGCAGCCGCGCATGCGCGGGGAATCACGAGGCCCTGCAACACTGACCAAGCGAAGTGAAATGACGCAACGTGATGTCGGATGATCGCTCACCAACGCGGACACTCACCGTGATGCGTCCTTGACTGTTCGAGTCGCGAGCCCGTAGCATCAGTCCTAACTTCGGGGAGGTCGCCAAGGCGAGCGTATTCCGCTACAACCTCTGGGTTCACGGCTTGCTGGGTGGGGCGACAAGATCCGGGTGCGCCGAGTTTGGCGGCAACGACTTCGTCGTGTCGTTGCCCGGCGAAAACGTCGCTGACGTGAGCACGAAGTGGTACTTCGACGAGCCCGCCGGGAGCTTCATGCACGAGCTCGGCCACACGCTCCACCTGGAACACGGGGGCGCGGACAGCCTGAACTACAAGCCGAACTACCCGAGCGTGATGAACTACAGCTCCAGTCCGATCTGAATTCGAAGCGGCGCCTCGACTACTCGCGCGCCGAGCTTCTGCTCCTGGACGAGGCGAACCTGAACGAAAGCATCGGGGTGCCCGGTTTCCCGACCGATACCAATGGCAACGTGGGGAGGACGCAGGTGTGCAGGTGCGCTCCGTCGAAGTCACCTCCTTGTCCGTGTTTCGCCAAATTAACGTCGCCGTACACGGTTGGAATCTGAACGGCCCCGAGAGGGTTCATCTCTCCGGACATCAACGGTGATCTTGCCATTGCGAGCAAGCTCAAGAGCCACGGCGACTGGACCAACATCCAGGTGAACTTTCGGGGAGCTTCGAGGCCCTGGACGGCGTGCGGCTGACGTCGGTGGACGAGACGCCGCGCCCACCGTTCTTTGACGACATGGATGGCGACGGCGTTGGCGTCGGCACGGACAACTGCTCCCCCGTGTTCAACCCATCGCAGACCGACTCGGACGGAGACGGCGTCGGGGACGCCTGTGACTTGCCAGTTCCCGTTGATCCGCCTCGACCCACTCTGGGATCCGCCCCGACTGAGCGGAGCACGTTCGTCGGGTCTCTCACGCGCGCTGCCAAGCCCAGACCGACGCGCCCCCTCCGTCCGCGCAAGCGCCGGCGGCGCTGCTTGCGGTGTGCGACCACGCAGCCCAGCCCCGCGCGTCGCTGTCACTCGAAGCACCGCCGGCGCTTGCCGGACAAGGAGGGGGCAGGCCGGCGCGCACCGGCGCGTCAGCGCCGGGAGCACCGCCCCGGGGGAGGCAGCACTGACGCCAGCGCCGACACCTACTCCTTCCCCGGCGGCGCCGGCACGAAGAAGATCTACGAGCCGCCGATTCTGAAGTGAGGGTTGCGAGAGTCGACCTGGGCAGTCGCGATAGCGTTTTTTCGCTGCCGCAAAAGCGCACGGGTCGAAGCTATGGGCCGCACCACGACAAGGACGGCAGCTTGGATTGCTGGGAAACGCTCGGCGGCGTCGACTGGGATCTGGACGGAACGCTCGACTATAGGTCTCGGAGGCCACGCCCGCCGCGGGCGTCGAGCGAGCGACGACGCATCCCCTCTCGGCCAAGTGGCGTGCTACGCTCCGGGCACCCATGCGTCGCTCCTCGAACGCGCCCGGCGAACTGTTCTTGCGTGTGATCGGGAAACGTACACCGCCGCGAGCAAACCAACTGCCTCCGCTGGAAACGCGGCAGGCACTCGCGGCGATGGCGCAGTATCTGACGCGAGCGCCAAAGGGCCTCTTCATCTACCCGAGCCACGAAGCCGCCAACCGAGACCGCGACGGCTGGCAAGTCGAGGCGATGGTTGCGGCCGCCAAACAACGCCATGGCTGAGTTCACGCGTCCAGCGACTTGGGACGATCTCCGGACTCTCGCGCGGTACCTGAACGAAGCCGAGGCGCGCTACGCGCTCGTCGGAGGCTATGCGATCGCAGCACATGGCTTTGTCCGCTTTTCAGAGGACATCGACATCCTCGTCGATCCCGCGCCCGACAACACGCCGAGCTGGGTCGCTGCCTTATCGAGGCTTCCCGACGCCGCCGCAAAGGAGCTGGCCGACGATCCCGACATCTTCCAACGCGAGGGCAACTACGCGATCCGGGTCAACGACGAGTTCACCGTCGACGTACTGCCCGCCGCTTGCGGCCACTCGTGGCGGGAGCTCTCGGCGTACGTCGAAGAGGTCGAGCTCGAGGGCGTGCCGCTACGTGTCCTGAGCCTCGAGGGGCTCCTGCTGACCAAGGAAGGTCTCCGCGATCGCGACCGAGCGGATGCCGCCGTCTTGAAGCAAGCCATCGCGAAAATCCGCGCTCGGGATACCCACGAATGACCCGCAGGCCCACGGGCTCGCAATCAGCGCGAGCCCCTTTCTCTAGGGCGCGGGGCTGGCGCGCGTCTAGCCCAACCAAAGCGATCGTGCGAGGCTAGCAGCGTGCTCCTCGAGCATGATGGCCGCGCGACTCGCGGAGCGTGCTGTCGCTTTGGAGCAGAGTCGGCGAGCTCACCGGTGCCATCCCTCTGCGACGGCGTCCGACCCACAGTGTTTGGCGCACTCGGTACCGCCGTTGCCCGGGCAGGTGGCGTCACTCTCTTCCCCCGAACATGCTGCAATTGTTGCGAGCACCGCAATCAACGCGCCAACACGCCGCATACCCTCTCTCTAGCATGGCCGGGCCAGACCGCTGTCCACCTGACTGGTGCTCCCGACGGGCGCGGCCCTGCCATCGCGCTCGCGGGAGAGCGCGGTTTCGTCATGTAGCTCGAGGAATGCGACCGTCCGGCCCCGGGTTGACGCTTCAGTGAGCTCCCGCGCGCGCCTCTTTTTGTTGTGCTGCTCGGTCCCGACGCTCGCACTCGGCGCGAACACGCCCAGCAACCCGCAGAGTCCGCCCTCGTCGTTCGAGTCCCCGGACGAGACGGCGCGGGTCGTCTTCGAGCATACGGAGCGGCGCGCTCGCCGCTGCGATGACGACCACAGCGAAAACTGTTTTGGTGCCTACCTTCGCCGGCCCATGGTCAACGCGCTTCTACTCGAGGCAATACCTATTCCCGAGCTGCGGCTCGGCCAGAAGGACGTGCGACAGCCCAAACGCGCCAGCATTCCCGCGGGCCGCACTCCCGGTCGCGCAGCCCTCCGGCTCGCCCCGGGGACCTGGGACCTTCGAGTTCATCACGGGCGAATCCGGCGCATCGGGCTGCGTAGTGGCGACACGCTCAAGCTCGAGGTCTGGACCCTGATCGGCAGGTGTGTGCGCGGCGAACGGATGTGCCTGTTTCAGCCAGACGTTTTGTGGCGCTGGATCCAACGACCGTGACCGCATTGCTCCCGACGAGCGCCGGCTCTCACGAACTTATCGTTCCGCGCCCGCGGGCGAAGACGCCAACGCGGCACTCGGCCGCCGGCAATCGCCGACCGCGGTCGCGCGGCGCCAGTGCGGCGTTGCCGACTGCGGTCAAGACGACGACGCCCACGACCGCGCTGCCGATGATGACCGGCAGGTCGCCGCTATCACGGTGGACGACCGCTGCGCGGGAGTAACTGCTGGCCTCGAAGGGAATGGGTGAGTAGGACCGAGCCAACGCCAACTCGACGGGCAGTGAATTCGAACACGAAAAGCCTGCGCGTCGTCGCCGGTCCACCGCAGCCCGTGCGTCAGGGCCAAGCGCAACAGTTCGCGATGGGCGCGCAGCTCCCCTGCTCGTCGGGTCACGTCCACGGCTCCGGCGGCTGCGACACCCGCGGGTCCAGCTCTTCCTCCGGAGGATGGCCGATCACGAAGTCTCGGACGGCAGGGTTGTCGCTTTCCACCAGCTCCGCCGGTGCCCCGGTTTGCTGGATCCGCCCGGCGTCCAAGAACGCCACGCGATCGCACACCGTGAATACCGTCCGGAGATCGTGCGCGACGATCAAGGCAGTGAGCCCGAGCCGGGCTCTCAGATCCACGATCAGGTCCGAGATCCGGTGCGCGTTCGGTGGGTCGAGCCCCTGCGTCGGCTCGTCGAGCAGGACCACCTCCGGGCGCGTGATGATCGTGCGCGCGATGCCAACGCGCTTCTGCATGCCGCCGGAGAGGTCCGCCGGCATCGTATCGCCCTCGCTCGGCGAGAGTCCCACCGCCTCGAGCGCCCAGTCCGCCCGCTGCCGCAGTTCTTGCTCGGAGATGCGGTCGAAGAACCGCTCGCGCAGGCTGTACTCGAGGTTCCCTCGGACGGTCATCGAGTCGAACAGCGCGCCCGCTTGGAACAGGAAGCCCACGCGCCCGCGCATGCGGGTCTGTTCGTCCGGGCTCATGTCGGGGACGCTCGCACCCTCGAACAGCAGCTGACCGGAGTCGATGCTGCGGAGCCCGATCATACACTTGAGCAGCACGCTCTTGCCGGAGCCCGAAGGTCCGATGAGCCCGAGGGTCTCACCGCGCTCCAGAACGAGGTCGACGCCAGAGAGCACTGGGGTCTCTTCGAAGCGTTTCCAGACGTCGCGGAGCTCGTAGATGCGATCGCTCACACGCTTGAATCCAGCAAGAGGGATGCCAGCCGCGGGAATCGCGCCCGAGGGGCGCGGCCCGAAAGCAGCGTGCCCCGCCGGCTCGTGATGCCGGGCGTGGGGGCCAATTCCGCCCATCTCGCTGAGCGCGGAGTTGCGCCTCGTCGCACACTGGGAGCTGCTATCGTGATTTGGAGTGGTGTCTCGATTCGGGCTCGGAGTGGGCGTTGCTCTCTGTCTCGTCGCCGGCGGCCTCGCGACGGCGTGCAAGCTCGAGCTCGACCCCAGCCTGATCGACGACCACGACGCCGGCATCGAGAACCCCGATGGCGCGGGCGGGTCGACACTGGGGGACGGCTCATGGGGGGACGGCGCCGGCGGCACGGGCGGCACGGGCGGCACGACCGCCACGGGTGGCAGTGCGGGCTCGGACGCCTCGAGTGACGCGGGCGACGCGAGCGCTGGCGCTGGAGGCTGCGCGCCAGCGACCGAAGACTGCACCAACGGCAGCGACGACGACTGCGACCTCAAGACCGACTGCGACGACCCCGACTGCGATCTGTCCGCCTGCGGTAGCGACAGCAAGTGCAAGGCGGGCACGTGCACCAGCGTGTTCCTCACGGAGACGGTCAAGTGCAGCAACACCGGCCAAACCGGTGACTCGCTGTGCAAGGCCGCGGGCTGGTCGGGGTGCGCCGATTCCACCGGCTACTGGTGGTTTCAGTGCGCGGGCCCCGGAGATTGCCCAAGCGCCTGGTCGGGACTCACGTGCTCTTCCTACGCGTCCAAGGACGACTGCACCAGCACCTCGCTGAACAGCTCCGAGTTCCACACCACGAACAAAGGCTGCACGACTGCCTACGAGGCGACCGAGTTCGGCTACAACTGCTCGACGTACAATCCGGGTTTCACGGTGCGTCTGCAGTGTCAGTGATAGGTTGCAACCTGGCCACCCTCACCTTCTTCGGGGCATCCCAGGATCTTCGCAGCCTGGGATGACGGGTGAAGCGCTAGCGCAGGGAAAGCTCACGCTCGTCACCAATGCAATGCGGCATTCACAGCGTTGAGTTCGTCCGAGCACGTACCGGGGTCCCACTTCACGCAAAACGAATCACAACCTTCCTGATAAGATGTCGGGCAAGTGTGCCTCTCCGGCTCTACCCTCGCAGTGCGGCGGCGTCCCCCGGCGTGGCGCTCGGGCCTCACTGCCCAGGGGCTCCTCGCAGCGGTGCTTGGCTGCGGTGGGCAGACCACAGAAAATGCCCAGGACGACGGCGGAATCGCCGCGGACTCGAGCGCCCAGGACTCGCCGAGCAGCGGCGGCAGCGCGGGCACGGGCGGTTCCGCCGGAGTCGGTGGAGCAACGCTCGACGCAGGGGGCGGCGGGGCCTGTGTGCTTCAGCTGGCTGCGGGTTGGGAGCACACCTGTGCCGTGAAGGGCGACCACTCGCTCTGGTGCTGGGGCAACAACGACTCGGGTCAGATCGGCGATGGCACCAAGGGGACGCGGATCACGGCCGTCCGCGTGGACGGGGTTGGCCCGAGCGTGTCCACGGTGTCCGCCGGTGGAGGACACACCTGCGCAGTCGACGCAGCCGGTACGCTCTGGTGCTGGGGTGCCAACTGGCGAGGGCAGCTTGGCGACGGAACGAAGGACGTGGGCACGTCCCAGCCGGTCCAGATCTCGGCGCTGGGCTCGAGTGTTTCCCGCGTCTCCGCTGGGTACCTTTACACATGCGCGGTGAAGGTCGACGGGACCCTCTGGTGTTGGGGGGCCAATTCCCACGGTCAGGCGGGGGTCGGAACGAAGGCGGACCAGCTCTTGCCGGCGCAGGTTGCCTCGGGCGTGAGCGAAGTGGCGACCGGTGACGAGCGCACCTGTGCGGTCAAGACCGACGGCACGCTGTGGTGCTGGGGCGCGATCACGAGCAGCGACGGGACCTACGTCGACAAGACCTTTCCCGAGCAAATCCCGGCCGACGCTCAGCACTTTTCCCATGTGACCGTGGGAACGAGTCATAACTGCGCGATCAACGTCGCCGGCAAGCTCTCGTGCTGGGGTTGGAACTGGGACGGGCAGCTCGGGAACGGCACCTTTGGAAGCAGCACCGCGTCGGCGACGCCGGTCGAAGTGACCTCACTGGGAGGGGCGGTGGTGGGGCTTGCCGCCGGGCAGACTCACTCCTGCGCCGTGGAGCAAGGCGGAACGCTCTCGTGCTGGGGCTCGAATGCGGTTGGCCAGCTGGGCAACGGCGCAGCGGCCGGGGGAAGCTTGGAATCCACGCCAGTGTTGATCGACTCGCTCGGGCCGAGCGGCTCGCGCGTTTCCACGCGCTTCTACCACACGTGCGCTCTGAGGGGAGACGGTACGCCATGGTGCTGGGGTGCGAACGTCGACGGCCGGTTGGGAGACGGAACGGTCGTGTCCAAATACACTCCCGTGCCGGTGGTGAAGCTGTGTCCATGATTGGTCGCGTGGGTCGTCGTCATGAGCGCGCGCTGAAGGGTTTTGGCACCTCGACTCGTCATGGCTCGCCGGCTCGAGCATGGGGTAGATTGCGGGTGCATGCTCGATCCGTGGGGGCTGTTTAGCGCGGCAAAGTCCGGTAAGGTCGCCGTCGTCCGCGACGCGCTAGCGCGCGGCTTCGATCCGAACACGGCTTGCGAGCACACGGGTACCACCGCGCTCTTGGCTGCGTGCGAGGGTGAGCAAATCGCAGTAGTACGGCTGCTTCTCGAGAGTGGAGCGAACCCAAACGTCCAACATCGGGACGGATTCGACTGCTGGGATAGCGCACGCTCGCGCACCGTTCACGAAGCGCTTCTACGGAGCGGATTCAGCCTCGTACTGGACGCGACGACGGAGGCCAGCGGTCTTTGCGCTCGCCGCCTGCTCGCGCCGCGCGAGCCCATGTCAGAAGAGTGGGAGCGCACGCTCGAAGGAGCGGACCTGTTCGTGGAGGTCGCACGCAGGGACTTTCCACGCTCGTCGGGCAACGTGCGTGTCCGCGTATCGGGCGCAAGCACTGAGATCGAGCTGCGACCGGAGCCGGCAAGCCACGTGACGCTGCCGGCAGGCACTGGCAATGCACGGGTCACGCTCACCCTTTCAGGGTTCGTCGGTGAGCTCCGACTTCGGCTGTGGGCCAACGAGGTCATCTCCGCGAAGCCCGGTCCGAGAGCATTCTGGTTGCCTTCATGGACCGATTCGTAGCGGGCTCTCGCTTGGGGACACGCACTGACGCGCGCTCGAGAAGGCCCGGATCCGCTCGGAGTTCACCGAGGCCCTCGTCTGGAGCGATGCACATCTCGGTGACGGAGCACGACGTGCGCGTCGCACGAGAATTGCCCGGTCGCGAGTCGATGTCGACATGATGCGCGCGCCTGCGAGCGCGTAGCGCGAGTCCGGGAGCGGCGCGGGGTGAAGGCGCGAACGAGCGCTGGGTCGTCAGCGACGGGCGAGGGTTGCGCGTCGCCGGCCGAGAACCAGCGCCAGAGCGAGCGCGAGCGCGAGCTGCGTCCTGGCGCGCGGCGAGCGCTGACCGCCCGACAGCCACACGACCCGTCGTCGTCCGTCTGACGTAGCAGTTGTAGCTGCCGTGGCTCGCCTGCGTACACGGAGAGCTTACACGTTTGTCGCCGGGCGCGGGTGTGTGCGAGGCCGGCCGCGACGGGCAGTGGCGTCAGCGCAGTGACGCTTCGATGAGTGCGTCAGCCGCCGCGCGGAAGGCCGTCTGGTGACGGCGCACGATGTGCTCGTCGCACGGGTGGCCATCCGCACGAAGCGTGCAGAGTCGGCCGCACCGGGCCACGAGGCGGTCGGGGAGTGTGGTGTCTGAGGTCATCAGCTCTTTGGCCATGCTGATGCTGGTGAACAGCATGATGAAAAAGCCGGCTACAATCGCCGCGGTCGGCGCGAGGCGGAAGGGTGTCGTGCCCAGAGCCGCGCCGAGCGGTGGGGCCAGCGCGAAGCACACGCTCGGAATGAGCCAGGTGACGAATGCGTTGCGCTTGGTGGGGCGTGATTGCGGCATTTCGGTTTGAGCCGTCATGCGTGAATTTCCTCCTCACATCGTCGTCCAATAGCGCCGCGGCCTCGCGGGAGCGTGCAGCGCGTGCCTGGAGGCCGACGCCCAGCTCGTCGCGCCCAGCGCGGGAGACTTTCACACAAAAGCCACGAGCCCCGCCGTGAACAGCGGCGTGACCCCAGCCTCGTGGGCAACCTTCCAGACCCTGTTCGGCCAGAGTCTCGCCACGGACATCGCGGGAGCCGCGCGCCCTCAGGGCAGCGCGGTCGATCGCGGGGCGTACGAGCAGTGAAGCGCTCACCGGTTGGGGAAACTCCGAGACCGATGCTTGCTCTCGCGCTGCGCCCGGCTATAATGCGGGCACCATGTCGTTCTCCACGCGCTTCGTCTAATTCGAGCTCCTCTCCGAGGCGCTAGGCAGCTCCAATCGAGCGCCCGGCGCTGGCAGAATCGAATTACCAGGGCTCTAGCGCGGCGTTCTGCCGGCGCGTGAGCAGCGGATCTCTGCGCCCGAAGCGCGGGATCATTCGAGCAAAGAGCGCACGGCCTCTCCGCCCGGCTTTTGCCAGGGGCGTGAGCGAGACCGGCGCGCGCGAACGGCGCGACCCCGCTTGCAACAGGCGTGAGCGGAGGTGCGCCCTCACGGAGTCATGCGTCATGAAATTTCAATCGACACCCATCGAAGAGCACGAAGAAGCGCCCCTCGCGGACGAAGGGCGGCTGGAGAACCTCGTCACACACTGGACCGAACGCGAAGCGAGCGTGCGCGCCAACGGCAACCGGTGTTACGTCGTGGCGGTCCGGCTACGCGGACAAACCACCAATCTCGCGGAGATCTTGGGCTTGGTCGAGGCCCAGGGCGACAGCATCGTGGGGCAGGAGGAGCACGAGCTCGTCAAGCCCGACCCGCGCACCCTGATCCGGAGCGGCACTGCCAACCGAATCGGAAACTCCGCGCGCGAATGTGGGGCGAACTTGCTGGTGTTCGACGCGGAGCTGAGCCCATCTCAAGCGCGCAACCTGGAGGACGCAACGGGGCTGCCGGTTTGTGATCGCGAGGCGGTGATCCTGAATGTGTTTCAGCGTCATGCCCGAACGACGCGGGCGCGCATCCAGGTGGAGCTTGCTCACCTTCAGTACCTGCGACCCCGCATTCGCGGCATCGGTCTGAACATGGACCAGCAGGCCGGGGGCATGACGGCCGCACGAGGCCCCGGCGAGACCGCATCGGAGCTCTTGGCTCGACGACTCGACGGGCGCCTCGCGGTCCTCCGACGCGAGCTCGAGCGATTGCAACATGCCGATGACGGCCGGCGCAAACACCGCGCCCGATGCCACCGGGTTGTGCTCGTTGGTTACACCAACGCCGGCAAGACCTCGCTGATGAACGCGCTCACCAGCGCGGAGCTGTCAGTCCGAGACCGTCCGTTCGAGACCCTCGACACGACAGCGCGCTGCCTGACGCGCCACGGGGGAGATGTCCTGCTCAGCGACACGGTGGGGTTCATTCGCCGACTGCCCGAGCGGCTCTTGGAGAGCTTCGACTCCACGCTGGCCGAGATCCGCGAAGCCTCGCTGCTGCTCTTGGTCATAGACGCTGCGGATCCCGAGATCCACGTGCACCTGCAGACCACACGGCAGGTGCTGACCAGGCTCGGCGCCGAGGCGGTCCCGCGTCTCCTGGTGTTCAACAAGGCGGATCTACTGAACAGGCCGCTCGACGGGCGCACCCTCGAACAATGGAGCGACGGTCACCCGTACCTGGCGCTGAGCAGCCACGACCGGGACGCGGTCTCGGGGCTCAGAGAGTCCGTGCTGAAGATCGCGCGCCAGACGCGGGCGTCGAGGTCGGTTTTTGTCCCTTACGAAGCGACCGCCGCCACGAAGCTCATCTACGCACGCTGCCGCGTAACCGAGACAACTCCCGAAGAGGCCGGCATGCGCTTCGGGATCGAGGCTGAAGTGAGCACCCTGGCCGAGCTCGACGAGCTGATCGGGAGGGTGCGCGCATGAGCCGCGCTCCGATCCTGAAGGTCGAGGATCTCTGGCTCGACGCTCCTGGTGGGCGGCCCCTGATCCGCGAGCTCCGCCTGAGCATGGGAGCGGACCGCGTCGCTCTCGTGGGGCGCAACGGCGTGGGCAAGTCGACGCTGCTCGAGGTCCTGTCGGGCGAAGAGCTGCCGCGCCAGGGCCTCGTCACCTGCAATGGCCGGCGAGTCCTGGTCCGACAGAACCTCGGGTCGACAACCGCGCTCAGCCCAGGCGAGCGGCGCAAGCTGGCGCTCGAAGACGCATTCCAGGTCCGACCCGCGCTCTTGCTGCTCGACGAGCCCACTCGCGACCTCGACGCGCGCAGTGTCGAGTGGCTCGTCGAGCGGCTGAGGACGTGGCGCGGAGCGTTGATTGTGATGACCCACGACCGGCGAGTGTTGCGTCAGTTTCGCGATTTCTTCGTCGTCGCCGAGTCCGGCTGCCAGGCCTTCACGGGGACCTTCGACGAGCTGGTCGACGAGCTCGAGCGAACGGACGCCGCTTGCACGCGGAAGTACGTGCAGAATCTCGCGCGGCTGCTGGACAAGGAGCAACACAACGCGACGGTCCGACGTCGGCGCGCGCGCAAGAAGAACGTTGGACGCATCCGCGAGCTCCGGCGCTGCCCGGCGCGCATCCGCCTCAACGGAAAACGCAGCTACAAACAGGTGAGCCAGGGGACCCGCGCGGTCCTGCAACGCGAACGCATCTCCGGACTGCGCGAGTGGGCGAAGTCGGCGCGACGAGCTCTCTCGGTGGTGTTGCCGCTGGAGGTCGTGATTCCGCCGCTTCCGGCGGACAGCGGAGCGCCGATCGTGACGCTGAAGGGCGTCTCGGCTCATGCTCACGGCCGTTGCCTGTTCGAGGGAATCGGCCTTGAAATCCGGCGCGAACGCCTGGCGGTCACCGGTCCAAACGGCTCGGGCAAGACGACCCTCTTGAACATCATCGCGGGGGCGCGACGGCCCGACTCCGGACAGGTCTCAGCCGAGCCGGCGCGGCTCGGATTCATCGCCCAGAACGCTGAGAATTGGTGCTCGCCAGACTCCCTTCTGGAGCGACTGGTCACCGGCTCCGAAGCCTCCACGATCGACGACGCCGCGAAGCTGCTGGTGAGCCACAAGTTCCCGTTGGCCCTGGCCGAGCGTCCACTCGCCTCGCTGAGCCCCGGCGAACGGGTCCGGGCAGCACTGATCTGCCTGTTTCAGCGGCGGCCAGCCGTGGAGCTGCTCGTTCTGGACGAACCCACCGACGATCTGGATCTGCTGGCGATCTCAGCACTCGAAGCCACGCTGCGCGCTTGGCCGGGCGGACTCTTGATCGCGAGTCACGATGCCGAGTTCTTGCGGGCCGTGAGAGTGCGGCACTATCGGCGGCTCATTGCCTAGAGCTTGAGCGGCGGGCCGAGCACCTCGACTGAGTGCTCCTTCGCGAGCATGACCAGCTTCTGCATGTCGGGTCCGCCCTCGGCCTGCAAGAGCGGTACTGCTTGGCGCTGCAGCGAGGGAAAACGCCCATCCGACAAGTTGACTCCGACCGTGTGGGCGCGCTCGCTGAGCACCACGTAGGTGTGCGCTGCGTTCGGTGGAACGTAGATCGAGTCGCCAGCGCCGAGCGTGTACTCGTTACCGTCGATCACCATCCGCACCTCGCCCGAGATGATCAGCTCCCACGACGCCCACGGATGTCGGTGCAAGGGCGCGCTGTCGCCACGGCCGGCGTGATCTTCACAGAAGTCCGGCAGCCCCGGCGCGCCATCGAAGACCATGCGAAAGCGGCTGCTCGGGGAGTAGTTGATGCGCTCGACTTCGGCGCCACGCTGAATCACCGGCTGGGTTGGAAGGGCATTCTGGGTCATGAAATCTCCTTGCTGACACTGTGTACTGTACCGTACAGTACACTTCAACTCGAAATTGCCTCTCGAACCCGAAACCGCGCGCGAACTGCCGAAGAATGGGCATGCTCCGCCCGCCATGGACCGTCGCGAGCGCTACTTGAACGCGGCCCTGCAGCGTTTCTCTCAGCACGGCTTCGCGGGCACGACGATGGACATGATCGTCGCGGATGTCGGCGGCTCCAAGGCGACCCTGTACAAGTACTTCCCCGCCAAGGACACCCTCATCGCTGGCCTCATGGACCAGGTCGCGCAGTCGGTGGTGAACGTCGGAGCCGTTCTCGACGACGCTCAGCCGCTGGAGCAAGCGCTCGAACAGTTCGCGCACTTGCTGCTGCGGGGGGTGAGCAGCGAGCGTGCAGTGACCTTGCTGCGAGTCTGCCTCGGGGAGTACGGCCGATTCCCCGATCTCTCTCGAGTCGTTTGGACCCACGGGCCCGTCGTCACCTATGGGCGATTCCGAGAGTTCCTTGCCGCGCGCACGGCTCGGGGTGAGCTGAAGGTGGAAGACACGCAGCTTGCCGCTGAGCATTTCATGGCCGGTCTCGTCGGCCACGTGCAAATCAAGATCGCGATGGGCCAAGCGGGCCAGCTGGACGACGCCGAGATCGCCCGTCGAGTGCGAGCGATCACAGAGCTGTTTCTGGCTCGGTACCGCGTGCGCCGCACAGTCGCCGAGTGAGCAAGAGCGCCGTTCCACTCCAGCGAGAGACCCGCCGCCCTCGCTAAATGACCGGTCGCGATTGTCGATCGCGGACGGCTGTTAGGAGTTGAAGTTGCCCCCCCACGCCCGTGCTCGGCTGCGCCTGCGCGCGGGCTTCCCCCCCAAATCGGCCGCTGCGCGGCCTCAGGGGGAAAACGTCGTGGGATGGATTGAAAAGTTGGGAACCATCGACGATGACGGAGTTGCAAGACAACCAACATCGGAGGTTCCGTGGGCATCTTACCGCGTTTGCCGCGACACGAACGACGACGATTGCTACACATCGGGCGCAGCAGTGGCGACCCCGCCACAGCCCTGCGATTTCAGGCCGTTTACAAGCTGCTCTGCGGTCAGCGCACCGTCGCGGTTGCTCGTGCGCTCGACCTTGCCGTTTCGACCGTCGTCAAGGCCGCGAATCGATTCTCCGAGCAGGGCATCTTCGGCCTCTACGACCAGCGCAAAGGAAACGGGGCGCCCAAGGTCGATGCTGACTTCCGCGACGAGCTCTGGCGGGTGCTCGAGCGCGTTCCCCTCGACTTCGGCTGGGAACGTCCCAGCTGGACCCGCGAGCTGCTCTGTCTCGAGTTGGAGCGGCGCGGCTTCGGCCGCATTGCCGTTTGCACCATGGGCCGCGCACTGCGCGCGATCGGGGCGCGACTCGGCGCCCCAAAGCCCATCGTGCTCTGCCCCTGGCGCAAGGCCAAGCGCGAGCACCGCCTTCGCGCGCTTCGGCGCCTGGCGGAGACCGCATCTGCCCGGCAGCCCGTCTTCTACTGCGATGAGGTCGACATCCACCTCAACCCGAAAAATCGGCCGCGACTGGATGCTCCCCGGGGTCCAACGCCGGGTGGTCACGCCGGGCAAGAACCATAAGGCCTACATCGCCGGCGCTCTCGACGCCCGAACCGGCCAGCTCGTCTGGGTCGACGCCGAGAGCAAGGCGAGCTGGCTTTCTGCAAGCTCCTCTGGCGCTTGGTGGAGCAGAACCCGCAAGCCCGCACCATCCACCTCATCGTCGACAACTACGTCATCCACAGCAGCAAGGTCACACGCGAGGTCCTCGCTCACTTCGCCGACAAGATCCAGCTACACTTCCTGCCTCCCTACTGCCCGGACGCCAACCGCATCGAGCGCGTTTGGCTCGACCTCCACGCCAATGTCACCAGGAACCATCGCTGCGTCACACTTCCCGAGTTGATGCGCCATGTCCGACGCTTCCTCAATGACTTCAACCGTCGCCACACTCGCGGCCTCGCGCTGCGGCGGGCGGCCTGACGCAGCCGATCGCAAATCGCTACGCGAATTGCGATCGGTCATTTAGGACGCCAGCGTACGCCGCGCCTGGCCGCGTCGACGTCTCGCCAGCACGAGCAGTGTGAGACAGCCAACGCCGACGATCGCGAACGGACTTGGTGCTGTCCTGCCCGCCCGACAGCCGCAGCCGTGGTCCGAGGCCGAGCTGCCGCCGCTCGTCGCGCCGCTGCCCGCTGCCCCGCTGCCCGTTGCGCCGCTGCCCGCTGCCCCGCTGCCCGTTGCGCCGCTGCCGGTCGCGCCGCTGCCCGTTGCGCCGCTGCCCGCTGCGCCGCCGCTGCTGCTGGCGTCCGGCGCGCCGCCACCGCCATCGACGACGCCGGCATCACTGCCGCCAGAGACGAGCGGATGCGGGTAGGCATAGGGAGCGTACGTGTAGGTCGAAGCGCAGGTGTCCGCGCTCAGTTGCTGTCCTGAAAGCGTCGCCGGTTTCGCGGGCCACACGACGTAATCCCTGCCCTCCACGACCTTGCTGGCGGTCTGACTCCCGATCTCGATCTTGGGGTCATTGCCCCACAGATGAACGGGGCTGCTGTTCTTCGCCGAGGTGCACGCTGGGTGCTGATCCGTGTGACCGTTGATGCCGCTGCCCACCTGATAAGCCAGCGGCCAGGCGCCCGTGTCTTCTTCGTAGAAGTCGAACCCGGCGGGCCCCCATTGCGGCGCGCCAAGGACGTGGTTGTCGAAGACCAAGCCCGAGCCCGCGCGAATTCCACCGTAACAACACTGATTCAACCCGTTCGGCTTGAAGGTGTTCTCGTAGATCTCGAACCAGCGAGCCCCGATCATGCCCGCCGTTCCGTGCTGATCGACCTGCGCGAAATTCAGCACGTTGTAACGGAAGACCGTCCTCGCCCCGTAGTAGGACTGGACGGCCGAGTAGATGTAGGTCGTATCCGTGTTGTTGAACGTGTTGTCCTCGATGAAGACCATCTGGGGGCCCCCGGGGATCACGTCGTCCTTCCAGCCGGAGTCGTCCGTCGGCCCTAGCCCCACGTTGTGGATGATTTCGGAGGCGCCGCCTGCGGTGAAGGTGTTGTGGTCGATCAGCCCCGGGCCGTTGCCGCTGACGGCGATGAACACACTCTGTCCAGAGTTGGTGAAGTCGTTGTGGTCGATCCGGTAGGGCGCCGACGTGCTCGACCCGCCGACGCTCACGTCTCCGGCATTGTTGGTGCCAATGCCGGTGAACGTGAAGCCGGTGATCCGCGTCGAAGTGGCCGCATTCGATGCGACGCTGATGGCGGCCGCCCCATCGATGGTCGTGGCCCCTCCCCCATCACCGGCCAGGGTGATGCCTTTGCTGCTCGGGATGCTCAACGACGACCACGAACACTTGCCCGCCGGCACGTGCACCGTGTCGCCGTTGCCAGCTGCGTCGATGGCCTTCTGGACCTCGGACTGGGAACACGACGCGGCCTCAATCGTGGCCGCCCACGCCACACCGGGAGCCGCGAATGACGGAAGGAGAGCCAGACTCCAAGCTGCCGACCACCGTCGTCCCCTGGTCATTTCTGCATCAGAGCGCGCGGACGCTGGCTACGCAAGGGTGCACGCTCCGGGGCGCTCAGCGCGAGAGCAGGCTCTGACAGAGGCGTTTGAGGATCTCCCGACGGCGCTCGATGATCGACCCTTCCTGGTTCTCGAGCGCGGCGCGAAAATCGGCAATGCAACCGCCCAGGCGGCTGCGCGCCTCCCCGGTGAGCTCGACATAGAGTGCCTCGGCGCGACCGAGGGCGGCGGTGTTCGGTAGCGCATCGCGCGGATGTAGCTTGAGGCGCTGGAAGGCCGCGCGCGCGCGCGCGACCTCGTCCTTGCTGAGCAGGCCGGGCGAGCGCTCGATCACCAGGGTCTGCGTGACTCCGGTGGAGACGATGGTGGTGTCGACCTCCAGGAGCCCGTTCAGGTCGTACGTGAAACGGATGGCAATCGTCTGCTTTCCGGCGAGGTCCGGCGGAATCCCCTTCACGAGGTATTTGCCAAGTAGTTGGTTGTGCTCACACCGCGCGTGCTCCCCTTGGTACACGTCGACCGAAGTCGAAGTCTGGCCATCCGCCGACATCGCGTAGGTCTGCACACGGCTTGCCGGAAGGGGTGTGCCGCGCTCGATGATCGGTGAGTAGATGCCGTCCACGCGCGAGTCCCCAAGGCGCTCACCCACCGCTGTGCCCAGCGTGAAGGGGGCGACATCGGTCGCCACGACGTCCTCCACCGCGACATCCCCCGCCTTGAGTGCGGCCTGCACGGCAGCTCCCAAGGCCACCGCTTCGTCCACCGGGAGGGTTCGGAGCGGGAGGCGCTTGAGGAGCTTGGAAGCCAGGCGGACGACGCAGGGCATGCGTGTGGCACCGCCCACCAGGATGACCTCGTCGATGTCTGCGGCAACGGCAGAGGCATCGCGCAGCGCCCGCAAGATGGGCAGCTCGAGCCGCTCCAGCACGGGCTTCCACGCCTCTTCTGCTTCGGCAATGTCGAGCTCGAGCTCGACCGACTTCTGATTTCCCTTTGCATCGCGGAGCTCGGGCAGGGCGATACGCGCGGTATCGGTGCTGGAGAGGGCAAGCTTGGCTTGCTCGGCGGCCTCGCGAAGTCTTGCATGAGCTTCGGTGTTCGGGGCGACCTGGAGGCCGTGTTCACGCGCGATGCGCCCGCTCAACCGCTGGGTCAGACAGTCCACGAAGTCTTCCCCGCCCAGCCGGGCGTCCCCGGCGGACGCCTGAATCTCGATCACACCCTCCATGATCTCGAGCACGGTCACATCGAAAGTGCCGCCACCCAGGTCGAGCACGATGGCGCGCAGCTCTCGGTCGCGATGCTGAAGGCCGTAAGCCAACGCTGCTGCGGTGGGCTCGTTGATGATGCGCTCGACGTGCAGCCCGGCAATTTCACACGCATCTCGGGTTGCGCGCCGCTGCAGCTCGCCGAAGTACGCCGGCACCGTCACCACCGCCTCGTCCACCGTCCGACCGAGCGCCGCTTCGGCGTCTTTGCGGAGCTCGGACAGCACCAAGGCAGAGAGCTCCTCGGGGCGCATCTTCATTCCGCCCAGGTCGTAGCTACGGTCGCTGCCCATGTCGCGCTTGAACCACATCGCCGTGCGAGAAGGATGGGTCGTGGCGCGTGCGCGCGCGGGCGCACCCACCAGCACCGTACCGTCCTCCGTCACCGAAACCGCGCTCGGCGTGAGAACCTCGCCGAGGCGGTTTGTGAGCACGCGCGGCACGCCGCCTTCGACCACGGCGACCAGCGAGTAGGTCGTTCCCAAATCGATTCCGATGTACGTGCCTTCGGGCATGTTCACTCCTCGGTCACGGGCAGATGGCTTGGGCCTCGTCGATTAGGTCCATGGACAGGTTGGAGAGTCGATAGTCGTAGCTCGAGGATGCGGGGGCCATCGCCAGCAGCAGGTTGTGGCTGGCTCTCCGCGCGCCCTCACAGTCCTTGTTGCGGACGGCACGCACGATGGTTCTAGCGTCATCCGCGGCGCTGTCGTGCCGGGTTTCTCGCGCACGAGCGATGACCTTGCGGGCCTTCTTCTCGAGCTCGGGATGGGTGTGCTCGGGGTCGGCGTCGGCCGGTTCGATGTCCGCGTCGTCTTCCGGGTCGAGCTCCGCGTCGGCTTCCGGGTCGACCCCGGACGCTGTTGCCGCAGGCGGCGGATAGGCACCTTGGCTCCGAAATGGAGGAGTCTCGCGGTCTCTCCGCTTGGGGCCCAACAACAGAAACACGAACGTTGCCAGCACTGCGATGCCTGCGAGCACCGCCCAGGAGGGCGCCGGCAGGCCCACCGGAGCGGGGTCGTCCGTCGACTCCGGCTGCTCATCATTCACGGGGTCTGCCTCCACCCGACCGACCGGAGCTGTGGGCGCTTCGATGCCGAAGAGGGCCGCGAGCACCGGCGCCCGCCGCGCGATGCGACGCCGGGATTTCGGGCGCTTCCGCAGCAAACAATCCAGCTCCGTCCGAACGGAGGACACGTCCTGTTCGAGGAGCGCGATCGCGATGGCCTTGCGTATGGCCGGCTGTAACCACGGCAGCATGTGGACGAGCTCGGCGGCGAGCAGCCAGTGCGCGCTCATGCCGCTCGACCGAAGTTCCTTCGGCGCCTGCTCCACGTACCGCGCGACGGCGTCGTGGAGCGCTGTTGCCTGGGTATTTTTTCCCTCCTTCGCCAGCCCAATCTGTGTGCGGATGCAATCCTCCAGCGAGAGACGGACCTCCGCAGAGCGCATGGCGCGACTGAGGTCTCGCTCTGCGACCTCCGCCGCGCGATCCCATTCCTCTCTCTGCACCCAAGCGTCGAGCACGGGAGCCAGAAGCTCGTCGTCGTTGGCGGCCCGCACGAGCAGGTCTTCGGGCACATCCGCCCGGTGCGCCGTCACCAGAAGACCAAGAAACCCGTCGAAACCCGCGCGAACCGCCTCGATCATTGCCACGCCAGCTTCGCGATCGTGTCCGCTGGCGACCAGCGCGGCGTACAGCTCCTGACGCGCCGCGGGACTGTCGGGCACCTCGTCGATCGCAGCGCGCCACACCGTGATGGCCTCGGGATCGCCACGGCGCAGCTTGCGCGTGCGCTCGTAAAACGGGGCGAGCGGAGAGGTCGAGGCGACTGGCGCGGCGGCACGACTGCGCAACGCTCCGACGTCGCGGCCGGTCGGGCTGGGTGCCGCGAGTCCAATCGGGGCTCCATCCGAAGTCTCACGCAGTCGGTCGTACGCAGCGCGAACCCGCTGAAATCCCTCCGGATCGCGCTCGGGACGGTGGCGTTTGACCTGCCGCAAGTACGCGCGCTTGACCGACTGCGGTGACGCATCGCGCTCGAGCTCGAGCAGCTCCCGGGCGAGCTTCAGCGACGCAGGGATGTAGTCGTCTTCGTCGTCTTCGTCGTCTTCGTCGTCTTCGTCGTCATTGCTCGCCGCGCCTATTTCGTCTGGTTCGGTTGGCGCCTCCCGCAGCGAAGTGAGCACCTCGCGAATGTTCTGCATGAGCGCGACCCACTCGGCGCCATCCGGCGCATTCGGGCCGGCGAGCTTTCCCTGGAGCCAGCAGCGAATCTGCCGCAGATGGATGTCTTCCCAGACTTCGCGCCGTTGGAGGGGAGAGCCGCCTTCCAGGTCAGGGTGTTGCTCGACGCTGACACGAGCCAGCGACCGAGCCAGGGCATCGCCGTCGACCGTCACGCCGACCCGCTCGTGCACGAGCACTACGACGCGCTCCGCGACTAGCTGGATGACGCTGACTGGATACTCGTCGACGAAGTCGCCGAGCGTGTAGTTATCCGGGTGCTCGTTGTACCAACACAAGAGCTCCATCATCACGAGTGCGTTCGCTCCGAACACCGTACGGTCCAGGTTCGCGTGGTAGAACACACCTCGACCTGCAGCGGCCAGCGCAACGGCGAGCGCCGATGGCAGCAGGTCGCCCTCCTCTTTGCCAAGGTTGATGTGAGCTTGCCAGCGAGCACGGCTCAGGTACTCAACCTCCCGAACTTCCGCGTCCGCCATCCCGACGTGAGCTCCTTCCGGAGTCGCCTCAAGCCGAACCTCGAGCTTCAGCGAATGCGCGCCCGCCCGCGCCAGGTGCGCGGCGTTCGGCAGCAATGCGTCCGGGAGAAGTTCGACGGCAAGCCCGAGCCGAGTCGAGCCGGAAGTCTCCGTCACGCGATCCGGAGTCTCGAACAGGACTCCGAGCGCCTTCGCCTGTGCTTGCCAAGCCTCGTGCGCCGGCCACTCGGCGATGCTGACGACAAAGCGCGCGCCGGGAGTGAACAGAATCAGCGCGTCGTCGACCACCCAGTTCCTTGGCTCGCTACCAGAGCCGGAGAGGATAACGAGAGTCGCCACGCCCCGCCAGCGCGCGCCTGGCGTGAGGCCGCGGCAGCTGATGGCCGCCTGCAAACGGCGCGCGCTACGGCGCTCGGAGTGCGACGCTCGCGAAGCCGGAAATCACGGCACCCGCGCTCGGCGTCGCGGAGTAGGAAATGGTTCCTGACTGCACGTTCGGTGGCGGTAGCGATCAGACCCCGTTCGGTCCGGGCACCTACGGCTTCAACTGGTGGTTCAATGCGAAGGTTGGCACCACCTCGAGCGTGGCTTGGCCCAGTGCTCCGGCTGACACCTTCCAAGCCAACGGGCATTGGAACAAAGAAGTCATGACGGTGATCCCCAGCTTGAAGCTGGTGGTCGCGGCGCGCGGCAACTGGGACTCGGGGCAGAACACCTTCGCGCCCGAGGACACGTCGTGGAAGATGAACCAGAATCTGAAGCTTCTGGCGGATGCGGCGGCGGGGAACTGAGCGGCCGGGCCACCGGCAGCGCGGCGCTTGGGGGAGCCGTGCAACTGAGCTTTTCGCGCGCAGCCCGGCGAATGACAAGCCGCTACTTCTCCGTCAGCACCAGCCGCGCGAGCACCAGACACGCGACCGCGTTGAACATGGCGAACAGCGCGAGGCCCCAGCGACCCATCGCCGAGTACACACCACCCTGCGCCGCCGCGGCGAACAGGTAGGCCGCGATGCCGACCGCGAGGCCCGCGAGCAACGGGCGCGCGCCGCGAGCACCGAACAAGAGCAGGGTCAGGCCAAACGGCAGCGCCACGTTGCCGAGCGTCAGGTACCCGTGGAGTGACGAGCTGAAGAGGATGTCCCAATCCGGGAGCGGACGCGCGAGTAGATCCACCAGGTCGTTGTGGCGACCGACGATGAACGGCGCGAAAAACAGCAGGCCCGGGCCCGCGAGCAGGGCCGGCCCCAGGAAACGCGGTGTCCACGGCGACGGCCCGACGCCGCGCCGACGGAGCGGGCGGAAGACCACGAAGATTGCCAGGGCGAGGGCGATGAGCCGCGCCACGAGCTGATTGAGCGCGACGCGAGTGGCCGCGCCGCCGGCGTGGAGCGCACCGGCACCAAAGAGCGCCCGCCCCTTCGCGGAGTCGTCCAGCTTGCGTGCGCTCTTCACGAGCGCTCGCTCCACCTGAGCTGGATCGGATAGACCCAGCGAAACCAGCAGCGCCGCCGCGCCCGCCACGTGCGGGGCCGCCATGCTGGTGCCGTTGTAACTCGGGAATCGCTCACAGCGATCGTGACCGCCGTTGCAGATCGTCTGCTGCACCACGTCCACACCCGGCGCCGCGACATCGACCCCGGGACCGCGTGACGAGAACCACGCCAGCTCGTCGCTCTGGGCGAGCGCGCTCACCCCGATCACCCCCGCGCTGCCTCCGGGATAACCCACGGCTCCACCGCTGTTGCCCGCCGCCGCCACGATTGTCACACCTTGTTTGCGGGCGTGGTCGATGGCCTTCTGCAACACCAGCGAATTGCGCGGCCCGCCCAGGCTGAGGTTGATGACCTGCGCGCCATGATCGGCGGCCCAGCGGATGCCGTCCGCAACGTCGGTGGTGGTGCCCCACCCGTCGGCCGAGAGCACCTTCACCGGCATCAGCCGGGCGTCGAACGCCATGCCCGCCGCGCCGAGGCCGTTGTTCGTGCTCTGGGCGATGGTGCCGGCGACGTGGGTGCCATGACCATGATCGTCGTTGGCGTGCTCCGTCCGGTCGACGAAGTTGAACCCGCCGACGCAGCGGGTCTCGTTCAGATCCGTCGCCTTGTCGAAGGGACCAAACTTCTCACACGCAATTCCGGTGTCGATCACCGCCACCGTGACGCCGCGTCCGGTGGAAAAATCCCAGGCCCGCTCGGCCCCCACCCGGCTCAGGTGCCACTGCTCCTTCAAGAGCGGGTCGTTGGGCACGAACATCGCCCGGACCCGCGCGTGAGGCTCGACGAAATCGATGCGAGCGTCCTTCTCGAGTGCGGCACGCACCGCGTCCATGCCCTCGCCGAACACCCGCACGACTTCGACGCGGGTCTCCGCTTCGAGCACCGACGGTCGGAAGCTGACGGTCAAGTGCGACAGGATCTCACTGATGACCGACGGCGCGACGTCGTCCGCGAAGTCGACGACCAGCTCACCGGGGATGTCCTCCGCGGTCTCGTCGGTGGCCGATGCTGTCGGGCTCCCCGGCGCACCAGCGAGCGCCGGGCTCGACGCGAGCACAGCGGCGAGCGCCAGAGAGACTGCAGCGGACCTCATGCCGGCGAGCTTAGCGCAGACGGGCTCGCCCGCCATCGACCCATCCGGCACGCGGAGTTTGCGCTCGCTTCGGGAGGCCATGCCAGCGCGAGAAGAGATGGTGTATGAGCCGAGCATGCTCTCGCGTAGAAGTGTCGTGGGACTCGGGGCACTCGCCAGCCTTTCGGCGGCTTGCGAAGCCATCGGGCTGAAAGCAACGGTAATCACGACCAAGACCCAGAACGGCCACACCACCACCAAGGTGCGTGAAGCCAAGAACTGGGACGAGTTCGAGGAGGCCATGGGTGAGGTGGCCACCGACTTCAGTGACTTCGCCAAGGAGGTCGGCGCGACGACCGCGGAGCTCGCCAAGAAGCTGGTGTCGGTCCCGCCGCAGGGGCAGGTGCAGCTTGGTCAGCTCGCCTCGTCGCTGAAACCCTACGAGGGCGACGTGCGCTACGACTACCTCAAGGTCGCGCGCATGAACCCCAACGCCAAGTACGACTTCAAGTACGTGCAGATCGGCATGGCGGAGTACGACAACTTCTTCCGCGCCTCGGCGGAGATGTACGCTACCGCGTATCAGCTGATGGAGACCGGGCGGCACGTTCACCTCGCCGCCGCCAAGGTCAAGGGCGAAGATGCGCCGTCGGACGTCGAGAACGGGCAGAAGAAGATCAAAAAGGGCGAGGTCCAGAGCGCGCTTTCAGAGCTGAAGTCGGGGGCTTCCGGCGGCATGGAGAAGGGCGTCGAGAAGCTCGAGAGTCTGTGGCTCACCACCGCTGAACTGGGCGTGAAGCTCGGCGCCAAGGCCGCGGAGACTGCCTCGGCAGGCGTCGCGCTGATTGCCAGCGCGCCGACCCAGATCTTGAATCCGAAGCTCTTGCTTCACCTCAAGTTGATCGTGAAGGGGCTCGACCAGAGCGTGAGCATGGTCAAGGACACGGGCAAGTTGCTCGGGGACATCGTCGGCTGAGACATGCGCTCACTCGATTTTCTGTCGGAGAGCCAAGCCCGCTCCCTCGACGGTTTGTTGTTCGATCTCGACGACACTCTGCTGGACCACGGGCGCCTGTCGCTCGAGGCCTACACTTCTCTGTTCCGCCTGCGTGAGAGCGGCCTCGAGCTGATCGCCGCTACCGGACGTCCGGCAGGCTGGGGCGAGGTGATCGCCCGGCAGTGGCCCATCGCCGGCGTGGTCAGCGAGAACGGGGCAGTCTCGCTCTATCGCAAGGCTGACGTGCTCTGTCGACTCGACGCGGTCGATGAGGCGGAGCGGCAGCGCCGGCGCAAACGTGTCGCGGTCGTCGTCGCGAAGATCCGCGAAGCGTTCCCGAAACTGCAGCCCGCCGACGACGTGGCCGCTCGGGTCAGCGACTTCACCTTCGACATCGGCGAAAATACCCAAGCCGCGCCCGAGCTCGTGCGTGCCGCTGCTGCACTCGCGCGCCAGGCAGGAGCCCGCACGCAGACATCGAGCGTGCACCTTCACATAACCTTCGACGCCGACGACAAAGCGACCGGTTCCGTGCGCCTGATTCGCCTGCTGTTTGGCACGGACCCAACGCTGGCCCGCTGGCGTTACGCCTTCATCGGCGACAGCGAGAACGACTCCACGTGCTTCGCAGCATTTCGCACCAGCTTGACGGTGAAGAACTTCCGCGGGCGGCCGACCGTCACACCGCGCTACCAGACCCTCGGTGTTGGCGGTGCGGGGTTCGCCGAGGCTGCGGCGCACCTGGTGAAACTACGGGGCGCGTGAGCTCTGCGGTTCTCCGGCGCGGAGACGCGCGAACGCCGGCTCGCGGCACGGCTTCGAAATGGCCGCGCCCGATGCCGGGTTGGCAGCAGCGCTCGGGCTAGGGTACGTCCTCGGTTGTCATGACCCGCGAAGCCGAGCTCGTCGCCACCGCCAGTCGTTACCTGTATCCGAACTACCGCCAGCCGCCGCTGGTCATCGAACGCGGCAAGGGGCTGGAGCTCTGGGATAAGTCGGGCAAACGCTACCTCGACATGCACGGCGGGATCGCCGTCAGCACCCTCGGCCACGCGCACCCGCGGCTGGTCGAGGCGATCTCGAAACAGGCCGCCGAGGTCATTCACCTCTCCAACTATTTCTACAACGAGCCAAACATCTTGCTCGCCGAGCGTCTGTGCCGCCTGACCGGCATGGCGCGCGCGTTCTTCTGCAACTCCGGCGCGGAAGCGATGGAGGGCATGCTGAAGCTGGCGCGCCGCCATTTCTTCAGCCGCAACGAGCCGGATCGTTACCGGGTCATCGCCTTCGACAACTCGTTCCACGGCCGCACCCTCGGCGCCCTGGCCGCGACCGGGCAGAAGAAGTACCGCGACGGTTTCGGACCGCTCCCGGGGATCACCCACGTGCCCTACGGCGATGCGGCGGCCGTGCGCGCCGCCATGGGGCCGGACGTGGCTGGGATCTTGTTCGAGCCGGTTCAAGGCGAAGGCGGAGTGTTGCCGGCGCCCGCCGGCTTCGTGGCCGAGCTGCGGAGGATTGCCGATGAGCACGGCGCGCTGCTCCTGGCCGACGAGATCCAGACGGGCATCGGTCGCACCGGAAAGTTCCTGGCGGTTCAGCACGACGGCGTCGTGCCGGACGCCGTGTGCCTCGCGAAAGGACTCGCCGGCGGAGTGCCGATCGGCAGCATGCTGTGCCTCGCCCACCTCGAGAACGTGCTCCCGCCCGGTAGCCACGGCTCGACCTTCGGCGGCAACCCCCTCGCCTCTGCCGCAGCGCTGGCCGTGCTCGACACGCTGGAGACCGAACACATCATCGACAACGTGAACGCACGCGGCGACGAGCTCAGCGCGGGGTTGAGCCGGCTGGCAAAGACTCACGAGCGCTTGATCACCACGTCACGCGGTCGCGGGTTGCTGCAAGCGCTGATCTTGAGGGACGGCATCGACCCTCGGGCGATCCTCGAACAGCTGCGGGACGCGGGGCTCTTGCTCAGCATCGCCGGCGCGGCGGGCCTGCGTTTCTCGCCACCGCTCGTGGCCACCAAAGCCAACCTGGAAGAGGCCCTCGGGATCGTGGACCGAGTGCTGGGAGCGCAGCCGTGATCCGACATTTTCTGTCTCTGTCCGATCTGGGCCCGGCCGGACTGATCCGGCTCCTCGACGCCTCGGACCGCTGGAAAGAGCGACGCCACCAGGCGAACGCACCGCGACACCTCGCTGACCAGTCCGTGGCGCTGGTGTTCGAGAAGGCGTCGACCCGCACCCGTATCTCACTGGAGGTCGCGGTGGCGGAGCTCGGAGGTCATCCCGTCGTGGTGACGGCCCAGGGTTCGCAGATGGGACGCGGTGAACCCATCGCCGACATGGCGCGTGTGTTGTCGCGCATGGTCCACGCCATCACCTTCCGCACCGCTGGCGAAGAGCGCCTGCTCGACATGGTGAAACACAGCTCGGTGCCGGTGCTCAACGCGCTCACCGACCAGAGCCATCCGATGCAGCTGTTGGCCGATCTGATGACGGTGCGGCGGGTCAGGGGCAAGCTCGCCGGGCTCAAGTTCGTGTGGCTCGGGGACGGCAACAACATGGCCAACTCGTGGATCGAGGCCGCGGGACTGCTCGGGCTCGACCTGACCCTCGCGTGCCCGGAGGGTTACGACCCGAGCGGGGAGGAGCTCGACCGGGCCAGGGAGCGCGGCGGGCGCATCGAGGTCGTGCGCAGCCCGAAGGCTGCGGTCGAGGGCGCCGACGTCATCAGCACGGATGTGTTCGCGAGCATGGGGCAGGAGGCCGAGCAGCAGAAACGCATGGCCGACTTCCAGGGTTACCTGCTCGATCAAAAACTCCTGTCCGGTGCTGCGAAAGAGGTCGTTGTGCTGCACTGCCTGCCGGCACACCGCGGCGAAGAGATCGCCGACGACGTGATCGAAGGACCGCGCAGCTTCGTGTGGGACGAAGCCGAGGCTCGTTTGCACACCGCCAAGGCGGCGCTGGTCTGGTCGATGGGTATCGATGAGTGAGCAGGCCCGAGCGGAGAGACCCTCGGAGCCCCAGGCCGGTCCGCGGGTGAGGCCCGTGCGCTGTGCGGCGTGCGGCACCCCCGTCGATCCGCTGCGCGCCGCCCGGGTTGCAATCTTCAACGACAAATTTCGCTATTTCTGCAGCGCAGAGTGTCGCGAGCACTACGACCCGGCATCTCGCGAGACTCCGCTACCGGTACCCAAACGGCGCCGTACGCCCACGCCGCCGACCGCCGTGGTGGCCACACGGCGAGAGGCCAGCGAGGCACTCGACCAACGTCGGCAGGTCGCCGCGCTCGCGGACGTGACGACCGCGGAGCTCACGCCTGCCTACGATGCCAGTCACCTCGAGACGCTCTCGGATCCAGACGCCGATCCTCACGACACCGCACCCGCGGCTCGGCTCGAGACGCCTGATCTCGCAGGTCCGACCGAAATTGGCTCTTTGCTCCTCGGGCTCAGCATCGCCGGAGGCCTGCTCTCGGTCGCCTTGAGCCTGGCCGGCAGCTCACCCGGCGCGCTCAGCGCACGACTCGTCGTGGTGTGTGTCGCGGCGGCCGCTCTGATCGCGGAGGGGGTGACGCGCGAACGAGAGCCAACCGAGGCCCATCCCGGCGCCCTGCTCGCGGCCCCGATCGCCGCGGTGGCCATCGCCATCGTGGCTCGCGTCGCAGGCGCCAAAGAAGGCAACTCGGCCGCGACGCTGGCAGGTGTAGTGCTCGCCTGCGTCGCCGGCGGGATCTGGATCGCTCGACGGGCGCGCCGCCCGTTCGATCTCGAACGCCTCATGATCGCCGACGCGCTTTCGAGCCCGGGTCGGCGGGTGATCGGCGACGAGACAGCCAGTGTACGCGCGCTCGATCTCCGGCCGGGGGAAGAGATCGTGATTGAAGCTGGGGAGGTCGTGCCGGTGGACGCGACCATCACCGCCGGCAGCGGCGTGATCGCACCTTGGCTCGGCTCGAAGTCCAGCACGCCCCGCGGCGAAGGAGATCACATCGTCGCCGGCGCGACCGTGCTCGAAGGCCGGCTGCGGGCCGTCGCGGCGTGGACCGGCTTCGATCGTGCCTGGATGCGCGTCACCAATGACCCGCGCCGCCGCGCCGATCTCTTCTCGTCCGGCGCCCGCGTCGGACGCCTGACCGCGGAGCGCGCCGCACCTCTGGCCGCGGGCCTCGCAGCGCTGGCGGGTTACGCTGAGGACCAGTCCACCCTGACGATCGCGATGTTCGCCGTAGCCGCCCAGTGTGCGCTCGCGAGCGCGGGCGTGGCCCAGGTCGGTGCGCTGTCGGTGATGGACACCGTGCTCGGCGCCTTGCGCCGGGGCATCGTCTTTCGCTCCGCCGAGGCCCTCGACAAGGCCGGGCGCGTCTCGGTCGCCGCGTTCTGCGCTCGCGGAACGCTCCTGCTCGGCGAACCGGAGGTCGCGAACGTGGAACCCATCGGCGGCGTGGAGCCCGAGCGAGTGCTGGCTCTGGTGGCCGGCGCCGAGAGCGGCGCTGTCAATCCGGTCGCAACCGCAGTCCTTCGGGCCGCACGCGTGCGAGGTGTTCGGCCCGACGGCGTGCGCAGTCACAGCGTGCAGCCCGGCCTCGGCGTGACTGCGGTTGCCTCGAGTGGACAGCCCCTGGTGGTCGGGAGTCGAGCGTTGATGCTCAAGGAGCGGATCTCGGTTGCGACCGCTGAGCCCAAGATCATCGAGCTCGAGGCCATGGGCCGCGCCGCCATCTTGGTCGCGCTGGGTGGTCGCCTGGTGGGTGTGCTCGGCCTTCAAGACGGCCTGCGTCCCGGCGCGCGCGCGGCCGTGCAGCACCTGCTCGACGTTGGGGTGGAGCCCGTATTGCTCTCGGGTGATGCGCGCGAGACCTGTGAGGCCATCGGCCGCGCGCTGGACATCGAGCACATCCGCCCGGAGGTCTTGCCGGCGGATCGCGGGGACGAAGTGCGCCGCCTCGCGGACGGCGGAGCAACGGTGGCGGTGGTTGGGCGCAGCCCGGGCGACGACATCGCCCTCGGCGCCGCTGATGTGTCCGCCGCGCTGAGCTCTGCCGGTTCGAGCACCGCCGAGTGGGGGATCCAGCTGGCGAGCGACGATGTGAGAGATGCCGCGTACGCCGTACGTCTGGCACACCGCGCCAAGAGCGAGGCCCGGCTTGGCCTCTTGCTCACGCTGATCCCGGGCGTCGCGGGCGCGCTGGGGGTCGCTTTTGCGCTGATTCCGCCGGCAATTGCGCCGCTCGCGGCGTTGCTCGGTACGATCGCCGCCTTGTTCCGGCTTCGAGCGCGAGAGGGCTGACACCCGCTTGACCCCACGGCTTGCGGGCGCGATGTAGTGGGAGTGAAGCGAGGGGAACCAGCCGCCGCAAGCGAGGCACGCGAGCCGGACCGTGAGCGCTTGCGCGCAGAGCTGACGACGTTCATGGAGCAGCGTGGGCTGCGGAGCACCGGGCAGCGGCGGGTGATCATCGAGAAGCTGTTCGAGTCTTCGGACCACGTGACCATCGACGAGCTGCTCGAGGCAGTGCGAGCCGACGATCCACGCGTGGGCTACGCCACCGTCTATCGCACCATGAAGCTACTCGCCGACGGCGGGCTCGTTCACGAGCGCAAGTTCGGCGATGGGTTCACCCGTTACGAGCTCGCGGACCACCAGACCCACCACGATCACTTGATCTGTCTGGACTGCGGCAAGATCACCGAGTTCGAGGAGCCCGAGATCGAGGATCTCCAGGATCGCATCGCGGCCCGTCACGGGTTCGTGGTGCAGCACCACAAACACGAGCTCTACGGCTCGTGTGCGGAATGCAACGCAAAACGTGAGCTCAAACCAGCGCGCGCGCGGCCCGGCAGTCGCTGACCCGCTCGTCGGTGACCAGCCTGTCGCAGGCGAAATCGCCCGCGTGCCTGGGAGCCTCGGCCAGAAGCTGGAACGAAAACGCGACCACGATGCTCGTCGCCGGCGGGCACACGTCGGGCAGAGTCACGTCGTAAAATCCAATACCGTATCCGATGCGGTAACCGTCCGCGGAGACCGCCAGCGCCGGCACGATGACCACATCGACGTCCCCGCGGCCGGCTTCCTCGGCGTCCCTTGGGGGTTCGGAGAACCCGCGCCCGCGCCGCGCCAGCGTGCCGACGTCGGTAACACGGCGAAAGCCCGTGTGATGCCCGGTCTCGGTCGGGGTCATGAACGGGTAGAACATGCGTTTGCCCTGAGCCCTCAGCTGCTGGTCCAGGAGCGTGAGATCGACCTCGTGTTTCTCCGGCATGGGCCAGAAACTGGCAACGCTCTTGGCCGCGCGGATTTCCGGCAGGTCGACCAGGTGAGCAACGATTCGAGCGCTGCGCCCGGCGATGGCGGCTTCCGGCAGCGCCTTCCTCAAGCCCAGCATGCGCGTGCGGATCTGGCCTTTGGCCTGCGCGATCAGCGCTTCGACCTCGATCTTTGCGAGCTCGGCCACACGGCCCTCATATCACGGATCACGAGTCATCCCGCTTCTTGGTCCGACACGACTCGTGGCAGATTCCCGGCGAGATGCGCGTCGTCGCCGTCGTCCCAGCTTATTTCGCGCGTCGCACGGTGGGCGACGTGGTCAGCGAGCTCGTGCGTGAATGGCCGGAGACCGCAGGTCCTCCGCAGGTGATCGTCGTCGACGACGGCTCGCGCGACGGCACCGCTGACGCGGCACGGAGCGCCGGAGCGTACGTGGTTCGCCACCCGCGAAATCGAGGCAAGGGCGCCGCGCTGCGCACCGGCTTCGAGCGCGCCCTGGGTCTGGGCGCGGAATTGGCGGTCAGCGTCGATGCTGACGGGCAACACCCCGCCGCCGAGGCCGTTCGACTGGCCACACATCGGGCACCGAGCGACGCCTTGGTGCTGGGAGTGCGAGACTTGATCGCCGCCGGAGCACCCGTGGCCAACCAGCGCTCGAACGCAATTTCCAACTTCTTCTTGTCGCGATTCACCGGGCTCGCGCTGGCAGATACTCAATGCGGCCTGAGGCGTTATCCTCTCGCCCGCACTCTCGCGCTCGGCTCGCGCTCCGACGGTTACGCCTTCGAGGCCGAGGTGGTCTTGCGCGCCGCCCGGGCCGGCTGGCTCATCGTGCAAGAACCCGTGCGGGTGTTGTACCCGGCCGATCGCAGCACGCATTTCCATTCGGTGCGTGATCCTGCCCGCATCGTCCTCCGGGTCGTCGCCACGTTGCTCACACGCAGCGAGGGAACGTGACGCGCGCCCGACGTGCGCTCCGCGTCGCCGGGTATGGACTCCTGGGCTGCGTGCTGGGGCTCACGCTCGCGCATTTCGCCATTCAACGCGCCGCCCGCCTGGAACCACCGGCGGTGGTGATCGACGAGCAACCGATCCGTGAGCTGGCTCCGGGAGTCACGGCCCTCGGCAACTCGAGCGTACGCCGCGAGGGCAAACTCTGGATCGTGCACTTGGCCGGCTCTCCGGAACAGATCGGCTTTTCCCAGGCACGATTGCTACGGGACAGCATGCGGGCCAACGAGGGGGTGTTGCTCGACGAGTTTCGCCGCACCGTGCGCCCGGCGCCGGCGCGCTGGTTGCTGCTCGATCTCGCACAGCTGCGCTACCGCCACGTGGATCAGGGTTTTGCACCAGAGCGACGGCGGGAGCTCGCGGCAGGCGCCCTAGGATTTGCGCCGGACCCGTTCAGCGATCTCTTCCCGACCTATCAACGTTTCGTCTACCTCAACGCGCTCTACGACATGGCGCTGTCGTTCGAGCATTCTCCTCTCATCGGCTGCACCACGTTCACGTTCACGGGCGCAGCGGCCAGCGAGGGTCACGCCCTGCTCGGACGCGCCTTCGACTTCGACGTCAACGACGTGTTCGACGACGACAAGGCGGTGTTCTTCGTGCGGGAGAACGGCGCGCTGCCGTTTGCGTCGGTAGCCTGGCCCGGACTGCCGGGGGTCGTCAGCGGAATGAACAGCGAGGGGCTAGCACTGGTGGTGCATGGCGGACGTGCGGGTGAGCCGCAGGCCATTGGTGAGCCGGTGGTTCATGCGTTGCGCCGCGTGCTCTCCAGCGCGCGAACGGTGGACGAAGCCCGCGCAGCCTTCGCCGCGCGAGAACCCATGGTGAGCCACCTCGTGATCGCGACGGATGCGAGCGGGCGTGCCGTGGTCATCGAGCGGGTGCCCGGCATGCCGCCGCATCTGCGTGACCTGCCGGCGCGCGCAGCAGTGACCAACCACTTCGAGGGACCCGCGGCGAACGACCCGAAGAACCAGACCGTGCGGTCGGCGACCTCGACCCTCGTGCGCGCCGCGCGGGGCGCGGAGCTGGTCGCCGAGCTGGATCACCCGGCGACGGCGGAGGACACGGTGCGACTGCTGCGCGACAAACGTGCGGTCGGGGGTCAGCCGCTGCCGGCGGGGGATCGCCGAGCCATCGACGCGCACATCGCCACCCACGGGGTGGTCTTCGACTCAGGACGCCGTCGGCTGTGGGTGAGTGAGGCCCCGCATCTCTCCGGGCGCTTCGTCGCCTTTGATCTTGGCGACGAGTTTGCCGAGCCGCCTCGCCCCCCGGTTGGTGCCCGCCCATCGATCCCCGCGGAAGCCGGGGGCCAAGAGCGCTGAAAAGAGCCCTGCAGCTTGTTTCAGACCGTGGCGAACGCGGCGTCCGGGATGTCGAGCGCGCTCGTATCACCGGACGCGAGCATCTTCGCCGAGGCGATGATGCCGGGCAGAATCTGGTGGGCGAAGAAGATCGCCGCGTGCTTCTTGCCCTCGTAGAAGGCGTGGTCGGGGTCCGACTCGGCGAGCGCCTTCTGAGCGTCCACCGCCACCACCGCTCCGTCGAGCAAGAGCCAACCGATCGTCAGCTCGCTCATCATGGCCAGGAAGCGATTCGCGACCAGCGGCACGCGCTCGGCCGCGCCGCCCTGGAACCAGGCAAGGAGCTGCATGACGGAGCCGGCAACGGCTTCTTGAGCGAGCGCCAGGTGCGCGACGCTGGGGCCGAGAACCGGGTGTTCACGATTCTTCTCCACGAAGGCCGAGACGTCGCCCAAGAAACGTTGGGTGTTCTGGCCGCCCGCCTGGCCCAGCTTGCGCGCGACCAAGTCGAGCGCCTGAATGCCGTTCGTCCCTTCGTAGATGCTGAAGATCTTCGCGTCGCGACAGTGCTGCTCGACCGGATAGTCTTCAGTGTAGCCGACCCCACCCATGACCTGAATCGCCATCTCTGCCACGCGGAACGCGATGTCGGACGAGTAGGCCTTGACCAGCGGCGTGAGCAGCTCGGTCTGCCCCTGGTGGTAGAGCGCCGCTTCGTCGTCCTTGCCGGCCAACACCGCAGCCTGGTCGAGGTGTGCGGTCGCCTTCACGATCAGCGCCCGCACACCCTCCACGTGGGCCTTCATCCAGAGCAACATGCGTCGCACGTTCGAGTGCTCGATGATGGCCACGCGCGGTGCGTCGGGGTCCTTCCAGTTCTTGGCGCTCGCGCCTTGTTTGCGCTCTTTGGCGTAGTCCAGAGCGGACAAATACGCCGCCGACGCGATGCCGAGGCCCTGCAGACCGACACCGATGCGAGCATAGTTCATCATCTTGAACATCTGGCGGATGCCCTGTTGCTCCACCGTGCCGCAGAGCTCCCCGATGCACTGGCCATCATCACCGAACTGCAAGAGCGCGGTCGATGAGCCCTTGATGCCCATCTTGTGCTCGATCGAGAGGCACTTGACGTCGTTCGAATCACCCGAAGCCCCATCGGCTTCGACGCGACGTTTGGGAACGATGAACAGAGAGAGGCCCTTCGTGCCTTTGGCCGCACCCTCGGTGCGCGCAAGCACCATGTGGACGATGTTCTCCGTCAGATCTTGATCACCACCGCTGATGAAGATCTTCGACCCGTTGAGGCTGTAGGTGCCATCGGCGTTCTTCTTGGCGAAGGTGGCCGCCGCGCCGACGTCCGAGCCGGCCTGCGGCTCCGTGAGACACATCGTGCCGGCCCACTCGCCGCTGAACATCTTCTGGCAGTAACGTTCACGCTGCTCCGGCGTCCCGAACGCTTCGATGAGATCCGCCGCGCCGATGGTCAGGCCTGGGTACATCTCGAAGGCGGTGTTCGAGCCGCTGGTGAGCTCGGTCGTGAGCGCGGCCAGCACTCGCGGCGCCCCTTGACCGCCAAATTCGGGAGGGACCGCCAGGCTCTTGAAGCCGCTCTCGTAGGTCTTCTGCCAGGCCTGCTTGAAACCCGTGGGTGTCACCACCTGGCCGTCTTCGATGCGACAACCCTCCTGGTCGCCCACGGCGTTCAGCGGCCCGGTCACCTCGGTGACGAAGCGGTAGACCTCCGAGAGCGTCAGCCGAACCTCTTCTTCACCCCAGTCTTGGTAGGGTTCGCGACCGAGCAGCTCGCCGAGACGAAACTGTTCGAACATCACGAAGTTCAGCTCGCGGAGGTCAGCCTTGTATCGGTTCTGGGGAAGGGACATTGCTCATCACTCCTCCCCCCAAAACACGTAGACACAGGGAAAATGGCCTCGGCGGGGCTTGCCGCACCGCGTTGATGTTCACTTTGACGCAAAGTGTCGAGACCCGCAAGGGGGGCTCAGTATCCGCCGGAAAAGTCCGACTGGATGCCAGCCCAGCCCAAGCGCAGCTCGAACATCTGCGTGCCCATCAGCTCGCGGTAACCAGCGCCGACCACCCAGCCGTTGCGACGCGACGAGTAGGTGCCGCCCGAGTCGCGTGCGGCCAGAACCAACGCCAGGCCCGCGCTCAGCTCGTCGCCGAAGAGCGTGTTTGGAGAACCGGCTTGGCGTGCGTCGGAAGCGACGACCCAGGCGTTGTGGGCCCACACGCTGACCGACATCCACTCCGCCATGTCCCACCCGACATACAGCTCGACCGGGAAGAGCAGACCGAACGGAACGACCGTGGTGATGCCGTCGATGCCGGGACCCGAGCTGACACCGATGACCAACCTCTGCCCGATGGGCACACCCGCCCCGATCAGCGATTGAACGTTGTAGACGAATCCTTGGCTGGCACCGAGACCGAGATCCAGGCCGCCGAAGATCCCGACCGGATTCGCCTCTCCGAGCACACGCATGTCGAAGGCCAGCGCCGTGGCGAAGTGTGTGCCGCCGAGGGGCTCTGCGTCGTGCACGTAGTCGGTCTTCAGGTTCAGCTGAAAGTCGTTCATCGCCCGCAGCTCGAGCGAGCGATCGGAGCGCTCGGCCGGCGGATTTGCCAGCCGCGCCGCGCCGAGCTCGTCGAGCCAGCCGAAGGGCAGGGTCGCCGGCTCGATGGTCTCTACGCCCTCAGTGCGCAGTGAGATCTCGACCTTGACGATCTCGGACCTGCTCTCGATGTCGTGCACGCGGCGCTGGGCCTGCACGATGGCGTTCGCCGTCCGCGCGTTCACCCCCTCCAGCGTGAGCTTCTCGTTGACGCTCCTCGCGATGGCGCCGAGTCGTGCCCTTCGCTCGCGAGCGACCAGCAGCGAACGGACGAGCGACTGCGCGTCGGAAAGGCGACCCGACTCGTCGGACGTGGTGACGGTTTCCCGCGAGAGCTTCCCCAGCCGGCGCAACGCTGCAATGAACGCGGCGTAACGCGCAGTCGGCACCTCCACGCTCGCGTACTGTTCGCTCGAGTTTGCGATTTGCCCGCCGAGCGATTTCGCAAGCTCTCCGATGCGCAGTTGGGCGTGGAGTCCGCGCTCGACGTGGAGCTGGACACGGCTGGTGCGCCACAAGCTCGGCTGCACGGCCAGCGTGGGGATCGCGGCCTGCTGGTCGGCACGGGCGGGCTCCGGACTACCGCCAAAGACCGCCAGGGCCAGGAGCAGGGACGCGCGGATCCTCGGTGCGACGGGCAACGTGCTGATTCCGGTGAGCAGTCTTTCAGAGCCGTAGCGGGAGCGCAATCACGACACCGCTAGGGTCGAGGTTGCTATCATTGGACTCACCGATGAGCGGCACCTTGTCGACCGTGGTGGTGCGTGCGCTGCTCGACGCGCTCGAGCAAGCGGGGGCTGATCGCGCCGCTTTGCTGGAGAGCGCCGGACTCAGCGCCGAAGTGCTCGCAGACGCGGAGGCTCGCGTCGATGCCGCGCTCGCCTTTCGGCTCATGGACCGCGCGCCGGAGCTCACCCACAACGAGTTGTTCTGCCTCGAAGCTGCGGCCGCCATTCCGCTCGGCGCCCTCGAAGTCCTCGACTTCACCATCCGTTCGTCCGCCACGCTGCGCGAGGCCATCGAGCGCACCATCCGTTATTATCCGCTGGTCGACGACCGCACCTCCCTGATGCTCGAGCGCCATGCTGAGGCGGCGGTCTTGATTGGAAAGAACTGCAGCCTGCCCGCGGCACCCCGCCCGGCGACCGAGCTCTTGTTCGGGCTGGTGCTGGCGCGGGGCAAGCAGCTGACCGGAGTGAGCTGCCCGCTCCGCCACGTCCGCTTCCTTCAGGGGCCTCCGCTCGACGTGTCCGGGCACGAGCGCTTCTTCGGCGTCGAGGTGTCGTTCTCGCAAGCTCGAGACGAGCTGGAGTTCGACGCGGCCTGGCTCGATGCAGCTTGCCTCGCCGCCGACCCGGCGCTGTCGCGGTTCTTCGAGCGTTACGCCAGCGACTTCCTGGAGCGCCTGCGTGGGCCCGCGACGTTCGTCGACGAAGTGCGGGGCACCATCGCCCGCGAGCTCTCCGGCATGGAACCGACTCTCGACTCGACGGCGGCATCCCTGGGCATGAGTGACCGCACGCTGCAGCGGCGTTTGTCCGAAGCGAGCACGTCGTACAAGGAGCTGCTCGACGACGTGCGGCGGAGCGCGGCGCTGTCACTCCTGAAGAACCCCGGGGTCTCGATCGGCGAGGTCGGTTATCTGCTCGGTTTCGCTGACACCAGCACTTTTTACCGGGCTTTCAAGCGCTGGACCGGCAGCACGCCCGCCGAGCACCGACGCTCGAACTGAGCAGAGCGGCGTCTCTCGCTAGCCGCCTGCCCCGAGCTGCCGTAGCTCGGTCGCATGAAACGTATCGAGGGACGGATCGCACTCGTGACCGGCGCTGCCGGTGGCATCGGCCGTGCGACGGCAGTCCGCCTGGCAGAAAAAGGTGCACACGTCGCGCTCGCCGACGTGAACGAGAGTGGGCTCGACGAGACTCGCTCGCGGGTCGAGCGCCTCGGCGTGCGGGCGACGACGCACCTCGTGGACGTCGCCGATCGCGCTGCCATGGAAGATCTGGTTCGGCAGATCGAGAGCGCACACGGCGGCTTGCACGTGCTGGTGAACAACGCAGGGGTCGCCGTATCCGCCACCTTCGAAGATCACACACTCGAGGACTTCCAGTGGTTGATCGGGATCAACTTCTGGGGCGTGGTCCACGGTTGCAAGCTCTTCATGCCGCTCTTGCGCCAAGCAGACGAGGCTCACATCGTCAACGTCTCCAGCGTCTTCGGCCTGATTGGCATGCCGATGAACTCGGCCTACTGCGCCAGCAAGTTCGCCGTCTACGGGCTGAGCGAGAGCCTGCGCGTCGAGCTGTCGGACACACACATCGGTGTCACTTGTGTTCAGCCCGGTGGCGTGGCCACCGACATCGTCAAGTCCGCCCGCTGGACCGACGACCCGGCCGCCGCCGCACTGAGACCCCGCACCGAGCGCGCCTTCGCACGCATGATGCCGCCCGAGCGCGCCGCCAAGGCCATCGTGCGCGGGATCGAAAGGAACTCACACCGGGTGCTGATCACCCGCGAGGCCCACATGATCGACGCCGCGAAACGTGCGTTTCCTTCGTTGACGTCGGCTCTCGTGGCGCGAGGTTGGCGCAGGGCTTGGACAGGCATCGTCGGGCGTTGAAGGCTCCTGGGGCGGGCGGGCTCGCCACCGCCACGATTCAACCCGGAACGGGATAGACTGGTCCGATGTCCTACCTCGTTCGACTCGGTCCGGCCGTCGTCTTGACACACATGGTCGTCGCGTGTGGCGGTGACGACGGGAGCGCCTCCAACAAGAACCCTGGCACCGGTGGCTCCGGTGTCGACGGCGGCGGCGGGTGGCCAGGCGGAGGCAGCGGAGGTGCGGCGACCGGAGGCGCGGCGGGTTCGACCAGCGGGGGCGCGGCGGGCTCGACCAGCGGAGGCGCAGCCGGCGGCGGTGGTGCACCCGGCGGCGGCGGTGCACCCAGTGGCGGCGGTGCACCCAGCGGCGGCGGTGCACCCAGTGGCGGTGGGCCGGGGCTCGGCGTTCCACCGGGCGGCGCCGAAGATCCCAACTGCACCGGCCCCGGCGGCGAGGCGGGCACCAAGTGTGGAGGCATTGCGGACGCGCACGTCGCGAACGGCGTCAACGTCGGCTACTACCCGTACAAGATCACCACCGCGACGTCGCTCTTCACCTGCGACAACCGAGCCATCGAGACCCTGGCGCCCGGACAGGGTTTCGCGGTTCAGTCCAGCCGCAACCCATCTTGCTCCGACAACCCGCCGGTGCGGCCCGCGTTGAACGGTTACGTGTTCGGTTACGCGCGGGGCTCGGGCACGAGCGGTTGGGTTCCGACGAGCGCGCTCGAGTTCAACGGATACGCCGGGGGCAACTGCGCAGACGGACCTGCCAGCGCGGACTTCCAGGTGAAGAGCAACCCCCACGACGGCTGCAAGGCCATGACGTGCACGGGGAACGCGAGCTGTACTGCCACGAACAAGTCGACCGACGGTCAGGACGACTGCGGCGGCAAGACGATGAACGTGACCAAGACCGTGCTGCCGAACGACATGTATCTGCGGTATGCGCCGCTCTCGACCGCGATTCGTTACGTCCACAAGGGCGACAAGCTGAAGGTGCTGTACGAAAACCCGAAGGGCTGGTCCTTCGTCGAGGTATCAGCGACGACCTGCGTGACCCTCACGCCAAACGGGTCGCGGGGCTGGGTGATGACCAAAGAGCTGCAGTGACTGGGGCTCAGGGCGGAAACTCGAGCTTGCAGGCTTCGAGCTTCGCCTGATCAATCGGAGCTTCGTCGAGCTCGGGAGGCGTCAGAAACGGGGGGTTTTCGAAGTCGAACAGGTCCAGGAGGGCGGTCGCGTTGGCGTCCCGCCGCGTGAGGGCCGGCAGCTCGAAGAGCGTCTCGACGAAGCGCAGGATGCTGCTGTGGTCGTTCACCTGGTGCGAGACGTGGTGGGGCTTGGTGTAAGCAGAGACCGAGAACAGCGGGACGCGGAAGCCGAGCTGATCGAAGCCGCCCAGCTCGGCACCTTTCTTCGGAGCAATCTCGTCCGGCGCACAGGCCTTGGGCGGGGGCACGTGATCGTAGAGCCCACCGTGCTCGTCATAGGTGATGAAGATGGCGGTCTTCTTCCAGTACTGACTGCCCATCATGAGCTTCACGTTGTCGTGGATCCACCTCTGGCCCACCTGCATGTCACCCGGCGGGTGCTCGCTCGACTCGAGGGCGCCACCGGCTGAAAATAGCGGGTCGACCCAGGCCACCTGCGGGAGGGTGCCGTTCTCGACGTCCTTCGCGAACTCGGAGACGTCGACGACCTTGTCGAGGTTCTGGAGGATATCCGTGACGAACATCGCGCTGGTCGCCAGGTTGGTGCGGTACTGCTTCCAGGTGATGCCCGCGTCGTTCAACCGATCGAAGATCGTGTCGACCTCACCGCCCACCGGAACGTTATCGGTGTTGCCGAAAGAGGTGGCCGCGAAGTAATACATCCGGTTCGGCCAGGTCGGGCCCATCACCGAGCAGAAGTAGCGATCCGAGATGGCAAAGGTGCTCGCGAGCTGGTGGTAGAACGGCAGGTCGCTGGCATCGTAAAAACCCATGGCCCGGGCGCCCGTCGGGTCACTCGACTTGGCGTTGGCCTTTGCGAAGCCGTCGTTCTTGCCGTCGTTGAATGACTCGTGGCTCCCGTCCCACTCGTGGTTGGTGTCCGAGAAGCAGTACTTCTGCTGGTGCACGAACGGCACCGCGCTCCCGTCCGGCGCCGGGTTGCTGGTTCCCTCGGGCGCCACCTCCACGTCCGGCTGCCCAAACTCCGGCAGCTCCTGGAAGTAGTGATCGAACGAGCGATTTTCCTGCATGAACAGCACCACGTGCTCGAAGGGCAGACGTTTGCCGCGCATGCTGCAGCCGAGGGTCTCCCGGGGCAGCGCCCCCTTGCCGAACTCACACGACGCGCGCGCAGTCGAGCGCGCATCATTCGCGGGGTCGCAGTTCACTCGACCCGGCGGCGAGACGTCATCCGTCGAGGAGCAAGCGACTGAGAGAGCTGCCAAACCAATGAGGGTAGTGAGCCGCAAATTCATCGCAGCGCAGCATAGCAGCCATCGACGCGAGCTCCCGTGTCGGTGTCGTGACTCCTGTGAAAACTCTGCGCGGAAGGTGGCGCGCAGCGGGGAGGGTCGGTTAGAACGCCCCCGCCAACGCGAGCCCATAACCGTCTCGCCCCATCGGCGTCGGAGCGGCAACGACGGCGCGCGCCTCGCGCCGCGGCTTCGGCGTGCCGCCGGAGCTCGCGCCAACCAGCATCATCACGGCTCCGGTCGCCTGCAGGACGCCGTCCAGCACCAGCATGCCGCGCACCATCGGCTCGGCAACACACTTGCCCACGTCGCTGTCGAACTCTTTCTTCTGCTGGCTGTCGGCGCACGGATCCCGTCGTCCCGAGAGCGCCAGCCACGGACCGATAGCCGGCGCGGCCAACCACGCGCTCCCGTTGTCGAAGCCTTCCGACGCGCCGATCCCGAGCCCGGTTGCGTAGGGCAACCCGACCAGGATGGCGCCCACGACCAGGAGCGTCGACGACGCACCGGCGCTCGTTGCACCTTCACCCCCGTCCCTCATGGGCGAGCTTGGCGCAAACGCCGGCGCGAAGGTCGGTTGCGCCGCCGCGTACGGTCCAGCGGCGCTCGGGTAGTAGGCAGGTGCAGGCGGAGGCATGCGCGGAGCGAAGCCTGGCTCCGAGCTGCCATCACGCGCAGACGCCGCCGCGGAGGCGGCATCGGGTGCGGTGGTGCGCTCGACCGGCGGACGGGGTGCTGGCGCAGGGCTCGGCACGGCGGACGCCCGCGCGGGGGTGTCGGGGAACGCGGCGGACGACTGGCCAAAGGCCGGAACGGTCAGGGTCAACAGACCCGCCACGAGGAGAGGAGTGCGCATGAGGCAAGACAAACGCACGTTCCATGCCGCCAGGAGTGAGTCGAAAGGTTTTTGATCTCGTACACCTGCCAGTTGTGCCACTCGCCCGGTGTGCCAGCACCCACGACGGCGGCGACGCAGTTCAACGCACGAGCCCGAACCACGCCCCACCGCAGGCCAGCGCAAAAGCCAGGGGCGCCACTGCCAGACCGAAGACCGCCGTGACGGGAGCTGCAAGGGACACCAGGAGCACTGCCGTGATGATGGCGACTCCGGCTCCCATCGCAGGCTCGAGCACGCTGTGGGCCGAGCTCGCGCGCGCAACTAGGTAACCCGCCAGCGGGAAACCCGCCAACGTCGCGGCGCCGAGCAGCACCAGCGGACCGCTCGAGCGCACGTCGGCCTCGTCGGCGAGCGCGAAGTCGACACCGACCACATGCCCGACGTAGACGGCGCCTGCGAGGGCGACGAGCACGACACCGAGAGTGACCAGCGCGCCGATCGCGATCCAGTGCAGCATCAGCGGGCGATCACGTCGGGTCAACGCGCGGCTCATCGACCCCAAAGAGGGTGGCTCGGGGATGCTCGAGAGCAGCGCGGAGCCACGTGAATCCGGGGACGGCGCCACGTCTCGAATCGCGAGCCCAGCCACGAGCACCATGCAGAGAAACATCGGAATCGCGAGCACGAGCAGACCCGGACCGCGTCCGAAAACGATGTGATCGTACAGACCGTGGAGCAGCACGGCGGCGAACCACGCCACGACGAAGCGACGACCGCGCGTGAGGCGTTGATTACCGAGGGAGTAACCCCAGAGGCCGGCCAGGAACGGGTGCGCCGCCATGCCAACGAGCAAACGCACCGCCAGCACACTCGTGGGCGCTTCGACCCAGCCGATGCCGATGGTCTCCCCGGTAGCGAAGCCGGCACCGGCGCAGGCCGCGTAAGTGAGGCCGAGGCGCGGTGAGGACAGCGCGCGCATGCCAAAGAGCGGCCAGACCACCAGCACCTTGAGGCCCTCTTCGAGTGGGGCGGCGAGCAGGAAGGTCGCCAGGAGCGCGCCCACCGTGCCCACCTTCGTGGCGTCGAAGGACAGCTCGGAGAAAGCGAGGATCAGTCGCTCGACCCAGCCGGCGGTCAGCCCCGCGGCGACGCCACCGACGACCATCATGAGCGTGCGGCGGCGCGGAACGTGGGCGAGTCGGTTTACGCGGCGCCACAACAGCAGCGCGAACGCCAAGGGGACGGCGCCGACCAGAACGACGAGCAAGATGCGAGGCACGCGGGCTCGCGGAGGATATCAGGCCGGACGCTCGGGTCAGAAATGAAGTCCAGCGACCGCGGTCAGCGAGACGCCGGCGCCGATGCTCGAGCCGTCTGCCTCGTACGCCTTGGCGGCCGCTTCCTGACCCGTGCCGGTGGCCTGGAGCTTCGAGGGATCGACGCCGGGTCGCGTGAGAACCAACATCTCACCGGTCAAGTTCGCGCCGATCGAAAACGCGTTGGAGAGGTAGATGTCGAGCCCGAACCCGCCGCGGATGTTGTAACCCTTGATGTCGACGTCGGCGGAACTCAGGCTGCCGCCGAGGTTTCCGCTGTCGAACGCGCCCATCGAGGCGTAGCCGCCGCCGAAGGTGAAGTACGGCTCGACCGAACCGAGGGGGATGTGGATGCCGAGCTCGGCGTTCAGGGTCCAGATGTCCCACTCCGTGAACTGACCCAGGCGGAAGCGGGCACCAAGAGTGATGAACACCAGTCGCAATCCCAAGCCCGCGCCGTACATCAACCCAGTCTGTTTCGTCTTCACCGTGCCGGCATCGACGAGGTTGTTGGCTTTGAAGGTCTGGAGGCCCAGGTACTCGCCGCCGACCTCGGCGTTCAAATAAAAGAACTCGAGGCCTCGTCCCGAGTCTTCCTTGTCAGCTTTGTCGAGCTCGCGTTCCGTCTGCACGTTGGGCGCGTTGGGGTCCGTGGGATTCGAGCTCGGCGGGGCGAGACCGCCCGCGCTCATGCCGCTGTTCGGTTGTTGCGGCTGCTGCGGCTGCTGGGGATTGCTCCACGAATTGGCGGGCGGTTGCTGGGCCGGCGGTCCCCAGTTCTGCGCGGACGCGACCGCGGGGATGGCAAACACGACCAGAGCAGCGGCAGCGGCGGCGGCAGACGACTTCATCGCCGAAGAGCCTAGCCGTAACCCCTCAATCGCGCCAGCGCACCACGCGCGAGGGCAGTGACCGCTCGCCGACCTGTTCGCAGAATTTGGTGAACAGGTCGCGGGGCACGCCCTGCCATTCGAGGTCGTCGACACTCTCGCTGAGCGGGACGTCGAGACGGAGGGTCGCCAGCTTCTTGTACAGACGGGCGTCGTCGAGGTGATTCGAGAGCTCTCGACCGAGGGCGGCGGCTCCTCGCACCGCGACGTCCCACAGCGCGACGTCCGCGGGGATCGCGTCGAGCGTACCGTAGCGGGCGAGCACGACGGAAGCCGAGCGCGCGCCCCAGCGTGGCACTCCCGGAATGCCATCAGCCGCGTCGCCGACCAGCGCCAAGTAGTCGGGGATCGAGCCGGGCGGCACGCCAAAACGCTCGCGCACACCGGCGTCGTCCATCGACCGCCGACGTGCGCGGTCGAGACACACGACCCTCTGGCCGCGGACGCACTGCGCCAGATCTTTGTCGGGTGAGCAGATGACGATCTGCTCTACTCCAGGCGCGTTGGCGTGAAGCTGTGCCGCCGTGGCCAGCGCATCGTCTGCCTCGAACTCGACCATGGGCCAGACGACCAGCCCCAGAGCTCTCGCGGCATTCTCCACCAACTCGAACTGGGCAAACAGCTCCGCATCGATCCCTCTCCCGTCTTATAGCCGGCAAAGAGATCGTTGCGAAACGACTCGACGACGTGGTCGAAGGCACACGCCACGTGGGTGACCTCGGAGTCGCGCAAGAAAGCGTGAATGCTACTGAGGAAGCCCCGCGTGGCGCCTACCTCACGCCCACCCGGGTCGCGCGCGCTGGGAGTCCCGAACCAGGCGCGGAAGAGCTCGTAGGTGCCATCGATCAGGTGGATCTTCACGGTCGCCGAATTCTAGCCCACGACGCGCGAAGAGCGGGCTCCGCTCCCACAAAGACCACTGCGGCTCGGGTGATCAGGGTTGCGCTCGCGGCGCTGGCGGTGGAACAATCGAGAGACCTTCCTCCGAAGAGGCCATCACGATGAATTACGCGCCGCGTTCGATATTGAGCTTGGGGTTGCTCGGAGCCTTGATCGTGACGAGCTGCACGCTTCTCACCGACGTCGATCGCGACAAGATCAAGGAGGGCAGCGCTGGCGCTGCCGGCAGCGCGAGCGGTGGCACATCAGCGACCGGTGGCGCAGGTGGCAGCGGCGGCTCCATCGGTGGTGCGGGTGGCAGCGGCGGCTCCACCGGTGGTGCTGCGGGCAGCGGCGGTGCAGCAGGCAGCGGCGGCGCGGCCGGCAGCGGCGGTGCAGCAGGCAGCGGCGGCGCGGCCGGTAGCGATGGCGGCGGCGGCGCGGCCGGCAGCGATGGCGGTGGCACCGGCGGCAGCGATGGCGGTGGCACTGGCGGCACGGGGGGCTCGACCGGTGGCACCGGCGGGTCAACTGGCGGAACCGGCGGGTCAACCGGCGGTACGGGCGGCTCGACCGGTGGCACCGGCGGTGCAACCGGCGGAACCGGTGGCTCGACTGGCGGGACTGGCGGAGCAACGGGCGGGACCGGCGGCGCAGACGCCGCCGCAGACGCCCCCGATGATTCCAGCCTGGACGGCGGCGGCGGCGACGCCGCGGACGATTCGTCGGCGGATGCCAGCAGCGATGCCTCCACGGACGCCGATCCGGACGCGGGCGACGGCGGCGACTGAGCCGGCCCAACCCCGACAACTCGGCGGTCCTCCAAGCTGCGGGCGGGGTGTGGTAGAACCCGGCCCATGGCTGGTTTGGGTCGTTATGTGGTCTCCGGGGGCGTGGCCTTGGCGCTGATTGGTTGCGCTCTCATCACCGATGTCGATCGCAGCAAGATCGAAGGTTCGACGGGAGGTGCCGCGGGCGGCGGAGGCGCGAGCACTGGCGGAGCTGGCGGCTCGGCCGGCGGTAGCGCAGGCAGCGGCGGCGCGACCGGCGGAACCGGCGGCGCGACCGGCGGAACCGGCGGTGTTGCAGGCAGCGATGGCGGCGGCGCGACCGGTGGTGTCGCGGGCAGCGATGGCGGCGGGGCGACCGGCGGCACAGGGGGCGCGACCGGTGGCACGGGTGGCTCTACCGGCGGCACGGGTGGTGCGACCGGCGGCACGGGCGGCGCGACCGGCGGCACAGGTGGTGCGACCGGCGGCACAGGCGGCGCGACCGGCGGCACAGGCGGCGCGACCGGCGGCACGGGCGGCGCGACCGGCGGCACGGGCGGCGCGACCGGCGGCACGGGTGGCGCGACCGGCGGCACGGGTGGCGCGACCGGCGGCACGGGCGGTGCAGCGGGCAGCGTCAGCGACTCCGGCACCGACTGAGGCGCACCCGCCAGAGCCCCTCGCGCTTCGGCGAGGGCAACGTTCACTTGTCGCGAAGCTTGAACTTGAGCTTGAGCTTTACCTTCGGCTCCACGCACACGCCGAGGTAGCACGGCACCTCGATGTCGTGATCTCGGATGTCGACCGTGGCCAGCGCTTGCACGTGATAGTCGCTACCGGTGCGAAGCGCCTTGTAGTGAAACTTGAGTGGCTTCTTCACACCGTGCAGCGTGAAGCTCCCGGTTGCCGAGGACTTCGCAGTCTGATCGTTCTCCGGAAGCTTGAGCTTGCTGCGCTCGATCTCGAGCGTCGCCTTCGGGAACTGGGAGCCCTCGAGGTACTTCTTCAGATGTTTGTCACGCAGGCCAATGCCGGTCTTCAGGTCGTCGACCGGGACCGTGATGGTCAGCTTTCCGTCCTGTTCCTTGGCCTTCAGATCCGACGCTTCACCGTTGATTTTCAGGCCCGCGGGGCCGTTGGCCAGAAAGCGCACCTCGGTGTCGCCGGCGTCCTCGAAGGCGGCAGACGCGGCCACCGAGACGGTGAGCGCCGCCGAGGCGGCCAGGAAAGTTCGCAGGATCTTCTTCATCGAGGCTGAGCTCCGGCACGGATGGACGCCCCGCCCGCTCTGCCCATTCAACCTGCAGCACGTGGGGCGGCTCGTCGGAGTTACTCAGGTGGTACCCAACTTCTGCCTCACTCCTCCCCGAGGCGGCGAAAAAAGACACCAACTCAGGGGCCCGAGTGACGGCGTGTGGGTTCATGCTGATCGCACATAACGCACTGCGCGACGTGGCACCCGCGTGAGCGGTAGCTCGTACGCCCGGTCGCGATCGATGCGCCAACCCTGCACGCTCGGCGGCTCGGAGCGAGCCAGGAGCAACCACGCCGCAGCGGTCGCAATACGGGTTGCTTCCTCCAGCCACTCGGCCGGCTCGAGCGTCGCTCGTGAGATGGCAACGTCGAAGCTCGCAGCGCTGAGTGCATCCGAGCGCGCGCGCTCGACGCGGACGCGCTCGAGCCCAAGCGCGCCGACTGCCGTTCGCAGGAAGGCCACGCGTTTGGCCTTCGGTTCGACCAGAGTGAACGAGGCGGAAGCAGAGAGCACCGCGAGTGGGATGCCCGGAGCGCCGGCGCCGCTGCCCACATCGACCCAGCGTTGATCGGGCTCCGGGTGTTCGGCCGCTACGACCGCCGCGTCTGCCACGAACAGATCGACCAGCGCGTCAGGCTCGCGCGCGGCGGTCAAATCGACTTTGTCGTTCCACTCGACGACTCGATCGAGGAGCGCGGCGAGCGCACGGACGCTCTCGGGCGCACGCTCTTGCCCGAGGCCCGCGAGACATCGCTCGATTTTTGGGTCCCAGCCCGAGCCGAGTCGCGTGAGCGCCATCGCGCTAGCGTGTACCGCACGCGCGACTTTTGCTACACCAGTGCCGCCCATGCCCACGCTGCCCCCGACGGCCACCCGCGACCCGGCTCCTTCACTCGAGGTCCTCGAGCATCTTGCCAGGGAACACTTCGGGCAGTCCGAACCCACCCGCATCAACCCGATGGAAGGCGGCGCTTCGACGCGGCGTTTTTTTCGTGTCGACGTCGGGTCAGGACCGAGCGCTGTGGCCATGTACGTGCCGGACGCGCGCCGCTCCGACGAGGTTGCGAAGGACGACGTCGGCGAGCGTCGTTGGCCGTTCTTGGAGATCAGAGATCTGCTGGCAGACCGAGGCGTCCGCGTCCCGGCGGTGCTGGGTGAAGCTTGCGACGCGGGTTTCATCCTGGTCGAGGACCTCGGCGACGACACCTTGGCGCGTTACCTGGAACGGAACCCCGAGGCCCGCACGGGCCTGTATCAATCGGCGGTGCTCGATCTGGCCAGGGCACAGCAACGCTTGAGCCCTCTGCCCGAAGGCTCGGTGGTGGCGTCCCGAGCGTTCGACGAGGACCTCCTCACCTGGGAGGTCGACCACTTTCGGGAGTGGGCGCTGGAAGCGCGAGGCATCTCCCTCTCCGACGAGGACCGCGCCGTGTTCTCCGAGGCAGCGCAGTTCCTGGCCAAGACCATCGCCGGCTGGTCGCGGGGTTTTGTGCACCGGGACTATCAGAGTCGCAACCTCATGGTTCGCGAGGTCGACGACCGGCCGCCTCAGCTCTACTGGATCGACTTCCAGGACGCGCTGCTCGGGCCTCGGGTGTACGACCTGGTGGCGTTGCTGAACGACAGCTACCAGACCTTCGATCGCGCCTTCGTCGACGCGCGCCTCGATGAGTACGCGGCTCATCTCGCCCTCGACGCGGCGGGGAGAGCCGCCGTGGGTCGTGAGTTCGACACGGTCACGGTTCAGCGCAAGCTGAAGGATGCGGGGCGCTTCGTCTTCATCGATCGTGTGCGCGGCAACCCCAGCTTCCTCGGCTTCGTCGATCCAACCATCGAAAAAGTGTTCGGCTCGCTCGATCGACTCACCGGAGTCCCCGAGCTCGAGCGTCTGAGCTCGCTCTTGCACCGGCTCTTGTGACGTTCATCGCGTGCCCGGGGGCGGCGGAGAGTCGGGCCACACGCCCAGCCACTCGTTCGACAAGTCCGAGTCGCAGAATTCGATCCAGCTCCGTCGACTGACACCGGCTCGCTGTGCAACGTCACACACGGCATGCAACGCCGGAGTGCCGGGCGCGAGAGCGAGATCGATGTACACGTAGCGCAGGCCCAGCCCGTTGCCGACCACCGCGCCGAGCTTTTGCGTCGAGAGCTGCTGTGCCAATTCGTCTTCGAGCCGGACCCGTTCGTTCACGCGTTGCTCGAACGGCGTTCCGTGGGTGTCGATCTTCAGGTAGGCAATCGAGAGGCCACCCCGCACGAAACGCAGCGAGGAAAACGGCGCACCCTCCAGGAAACAGCGGGCCATCTCGGGCAGAGCGCTGCCGGCGAGGGCAATGTCATCCTGTGCCCGGTAGTCGGCGGCTGCCTCCGGCTCGGCCTCGAACAGCACCCATCCGTCACGGGACGCGCAGAGTTTGGTCAGATCCGGCAGCTCGCCACTGAGGCCCTCGACCGCTGCCGCGACTGCCAGCGGAAGCTCGGCCAGGGAGAAGGACGGTCCGCCGTCACGCTGCAACACCTTGAGCAGCCCGCCGCGCGGCAAGGGTTCGACGTCGACCCGCCCGATCCAGTCGTCGAGCACCCGCTCCCCCAACAAGAGCTCGAGCGCGCGCTCCGCGGCAAACGACGCCGCATCGTCCTTCGTGCCACCGAAACCCGCGCCGTAGACCACGACCTCGAGCAGATGCCCACGGGAAAACCCTGCGCGGGCCTGTGCGTTGTCGAGCTCGTAGCCGTGTCTTCGGACCACCTCCCGCATCTGCCCGAAGCTCTCCGCCGGCCGATGGCTGGCAAATCGGATCCCCTCACCTTCGTTGGCACGCGCCACGACTGCGGCAGCCAGCGGTCGCAAGCCGCGCTCGCCGCGCGGGGTCATGACCAGCAGCGGGCCTTGCGGACGATCGGTGAGGGTCACGGCGTGCAAGTCTGGGTGCAAGCTCGCGGCGAGCTCGGCGACAGCGCGTCCACCCGCGCTGCTGTCGCCGCCCGCACAGGCAGCTCGCATTTCGGCGATGACCGAGTCCGCGCGCGCAAAGAACGCCTCGCGTTCCGCGCGCTCACGCGCGTCGGCACCCGAGTGGAGGAAGCGCATCCCTTCGGCCATGTCCGTGCCGCCGCCCTGCGTCAAGACCGGTCGAGAGCACGGGGGAGTGCGCGGAGTTCGCGCGCGATGTCTCGGACTTAGCCAGGCCTCAAAGATCTACGGAGTACACGAAGCTGTTCTTGGGAAAGCGCAGCACGCGCTCGGCGATGGCGGACTGCGGGACCGACGCGCCGTCGACGTGGCGCTTGGCCAGGGCCTCCGCGCCCGCCTTGTCGTTCCGAGCCTTGATCTGAGCCACTTGTCGCATCAGCTTCTCACACGCCGCCGGGAACTTGTCGAAGTGCAGCTTGAATGCCCCGCCGTCCTTGCCGTTGGCAGCGGTCGCCGACGAGTCCCACTCCACCGCGCCGTCTTCGATCAGCGCACCAAGCTGGATCGCAGCCAGCTGACTGTAAGGTTTCCTGGTGCCGTCCTCGTTGCGCATGCCCTGAGCGACGTGGCCGAACGCCCACACGACGCTGTCCAGGTAGGACTGCCGTCGCAGCTCCTCGGTGATGACACCCTTCTTGACCAGGAGATCGAGGAAATACAGCGCGCCGGTCTGAGCCTTCAGCTCCTCGAGCATCGACGCGAGCCCACCACCAAAGGCCGCGCTATCGGTCTTCTTCTGGAACTTGTACTCGTGCGACGGGCCCAGATTGTGGGTTGCCTCATGCAAGATGGTCCCCAAGAGACCCGGCGTCGCGTCGTCTCGCAGCAGCGCCGCAGCGTCTTTGTCGATCAGCGACTCGGCCTGTGCACGTCGCTGCCGGAGCGAGTCGGCGTCGGTGTAGAGGTTGCTCATCGCCACGGTGCGCCCGCGGCTCTCGTTCGCGACCTTGCCCCAGTTCGGCAGTGACTGCCCGATGGTCGCCCCGAACGCCTGACGGCTGTCGCCCGCGTTGAAGATGATGTCGATGAAGTCCGGCAACTTGAAGCTGACTTTTCGCTCGCGATACGGCCAGGTCACCAGCTTGGCGAGGGCCGCCTCCATCTCTTGCTGGTGCGGGATCAACTTGGTCTGCCACGCGAGCGAGTCCTTGTTGATGCGGGCGAAGCTGACGTGAAACCCGGCCTTCTGGCTGCAGGGCTCCCAGTAGACCTCGTCGGGGCCAATGCGCAGATAGAACTTCGAGCTCTGGGCGCTCATCCTCGACCAGGCCTCGTCGGCGGCCTCCCAGTCGTTGGTGCGAAACGCCTGGGCTGCAGCCCGGAGATAGTCTGCGAAGGCGCGCTCATCCGGTCCGAGGGCTGCTGCTGCTGCGTCCAGGTGGCCGGCGGCCATCTGCATACCTTGCGCATACGCGTCGGAGTACTTGACCGGCGCGAGCTGACCCGCTTGTTCCCGCACGACCACGAACGGAGAGAGCAGGGTCTTGGCGTCCTTGCGCTTCTCGAGCGCTTCGCAGAACTTCGGGTCGTCCTGCAAGCTGGCAGGATAGACGTCGACCTTACGCTTCGGCGCGCCGGGGATGGCGGAGCAAGCGGGGTTCTTCTCGGTCTTCGGCGCCTCGCAGCGAGGCCCCCAGTTGCGCCGAAAGAGGCTCTTGCTCGCTGCTTGATCGGCCGGAACCTTGTCGCGGAGGGTGTTCATGCCGACCTGCTGCGCGAACAGCCGCTCCACCTCCAACGAGGCAGCGAGGATCGACTTGACCGCTGCGCGATCACCCGGAGTAAAACCTCGCAGATCGGTGTAGACCAGGGTCGGGCGTCCCTGGTCCAGCTCCTCGAGCACGAGCGCCCGGCGCGCCGCCTCTTCGGGGCCCACGTCGGAGGGTGGCGCGTGCAGTGACGCAAGCATGCCAGAGTACGCAAGATCGAGCTCCGAGCTCAGCTTCCCGCCTCGCACCCACTCCGATGAGCTCGGGTAGAACAGGAGAGAACGCACCTCGTCCGGGTCGACGCTGCGGTTGCCGTTGGTGTCGGCGGCCCAGTAGACCGGGAGGTTCATGCGCACCGCGAGCTGGTTGAAGGTGCCTCGCTCGAGCGCATCGAAAGTGTGCAGCGCGGGCGGCGCGGGTGGTGTCGCGGCCACCGGCAGCGGAAGCGGCGCGGGCGGCGGCGGGGTGTCCCGCGGGGCGCAGGCGACGCCGGAGAAAATCAGCAAAAATGCGGGAAGAAGCGACCTCGACATGACGCGCGCCTATACGATCATTCCGAGCTGCCTGATAGCCAGCGCGCCTCGAAGCCGCACGTCCTGCGACCTCACTGCGGGCCGCGGGCCGAAGCGCGCAAACCCTTCGCGAATTTCCCGCTGCGACCCACTCCTGACCCCGCAAGAACGCGGGAATTTCGCCTGTCCCCGGTCGGAACGAAGTTGTGCACGAGATGTGCTTTCAGGGGTCGTCTCGCCCAAGAGGAGCCACGACCCGATGAAACCATCTTCCCCTCACGCCCTCCGGAACATCGCCCTCTTGGGACAGGCCGGCTGCGGCAAGACCACCCTGCTCGAGCGCCTGTTGCTCGAGGCCAAGGTCATCAAATCGATGGGCACGATCGCCCGCGGTGACACCGTCAGTGACTTCGACCCGCTGGAGAAGTCGCTGGGCCATTCACTGAACGTGAGCATCGCTCACCTCGAGTGGGCCGACCACTTCGTGAACCTGCTCGACACCCCCGGCACCCCGGACTTCTTGGGCCGAGCGTTCGAAGCCCTCGAAGCCGTGGAGACCGCGGCGATCGTGATCAATGCGGAAGCGGGGGTTGGTGCGGTCACGCGCAGGGCGATGCGGGCATCCGAGGGGCTGTGCCGGATGTTGATCGTCAACAAGATGGACGCGGCCGGAAACTTCGAAGCGCTAATGGGGGAGCTCGTCGAAACGTTCGGCAAGGTGTGCCTGCCACTGAACCTCCCGTCCGCAGACGGCCACAGTGTCATTGACTGCTTTTTCGCGCCGGACACCGACAAGAAGACGGCCTTCTCCAGCGTGGCAGTGGCGCACGAGGCCATCGTCGATCAGGTCGTTGCGCTCGACGACGCGCTGATGGAGCTGTACCTCGGCCAGGGCGAGGAGCTCGCGCCCGAGCAGCTGCACGACGCCTTCGAAGCCGCGCTGCGACAAGGAGCGCTGATCCCGGTCTGTTTCGTGTCGGCCGAGAGCGGCGCCGGTACCCGCGAGCTGCTCGACGTGCTCGCGCGTCTGATGCCGGACCCGACCGAGGGCAACCCGCCGAAGTTCATGAAGGGCGAGGGCGCGAGCGCGACTCGCGTGGAAGTGGTGGCCGACCCGGAGCGACACGTGGTGGCTCACGTGTTCGAGATCATCAACGACCCGTTCCGCGGCAAGCTCTCGATTTTCCGCGTCTACCAGGGGACGGTGGAGCAAAATAGCCAGCTCTACATCGGCGATTCGCGCAAACCATTCAAGGTGTCTCACCTCTTGCGCCTGCAGGGCAAAGAGCAGCTCGAGATCGAGCGCGCCATCCCGGGTGACATCTGTGCCGTCGCGCGTGTCGACACCATCCACCGGGACGCCGTGCTTCACGACTCCCACGACGAGGACGAGTTCCACCTGGTACCTCCACCGTTCCCACAACCGGTGTTCGGGCTCGCGCTGTTGCCAGAGCGGCACGGCGACGAGCAGAAGCTCTCGGACGCGCTGCATCGTTTGCTCGACGAGGACCCGTCACTTTCGGTCGAGCACAACGCCGAGTCCAATGAGACCATCATCCGAGGCCTCGGGGAGCTGCATCTGCGCACCGTCGTGGAACAGCTTCGCACTCGTTACAACGTGCAAGTCAGCACACGCCTGCCCGCAATTCCGTACCGTGAGACCATTGCCGGGCGGTCCGAGTCGCGCTACCGCCACAGAAAACAGACGGGCGGCGCCGGGCAATTCGGCGAGGTCGCGATCCGGGTCGAACCCCTGGAGCGCGGCGCGGGCTTCGAGTTCGTCGACGAGATCAAGGGCGGAGTGATCCCGGGCCAGTTCATCCCCGCGGTGGAGAAGGGCGTGCGCCAGGCCATGGCCGAGGGCGCGGTGGCCGGGTTCCCCATTTCCGACGTGCGCGTCGCGCTGTTCGACGGCAAGACCCACGCGGTGGACTCGAAGGAGGTCGCGTTCATCACTGCGGGGCGCTACGCGATGCTGGAGTGTGTCATGCAGGCAGCGCCCGTGGTGCTCGAGCCGCTGCTCGAGGTCCAGGTCCGCGCGCAGGCCGCGCTGGTCGGGGACCTGAGCGGCGATTTTTCGCACCGCCGCGGCCGCATCACCGGCAACCAGTCGCTGCCGCTCGGTCGCGTGGAGTTGACCGCCATCGTGCCCATGGCCGAAATGGCCGACTTCGAGGGTCGCCTCAAGTCCATGACGGGGGGTGATGGCAGCTACGCGGTTGCACTCAGCCACTACGAACAGGTGCCCGACACGATTCAACAACGACTCGCCGACGAGTACAAGAAGCGCCGCGCCGAGGGCCACTGACGTTCACCCACGGCGCCCCCCAAGAGGAGAGAAACATGTACGTAGAACCGCACGACCTGGCACACGAGTTTCCCGATCACGTACAACTGATCACCGAGCTCCGCGAGCGTGACGCGAAGTTTCGACAGCTGTTCGAAGAATACTCGCGCTGCAATTCGGAGGTCGTGAAGGCTGAGGAAGCCGACGTCCCGATGTCGGACTTCGCGTTCGAGGAGTTGAAGAAGAAGCGTTTGTCGATCAAGGACGAGATCTACGCGCTCCTCCGGGCTCACGCCGGCAAGCTCTGAAGCCCGCACCCTGGCGGGGGGTGCCGGCGACGGCGCCGGCCGGCGGGCGGCGGGAGAGCCCAGAATTCCTGCTGGCCCCCAGCAACCCAGAATTGAGCGCTTTCGTTTCGACCGATTCGTGTAATGTCGCGCCCCTTCAGGGAGGCGCGCGATGCATCCGGCACAGCTTGGTGGCAACATTGGTCCGTTCAACGATCCGACCTCGGGGCAGTCCGTCGGAGGGACCGCTCAAGGAACGTTCAGCTTCGCCGCCCCCGGTGACCCGAACGCCTACCTGCCGCAGGTCCAGGCGGCGCTGCTCGCGGCCATCACCTCGGTGATCGGGCAGAAACTCGCGTCGAACCAGGTCGCGATCCCGACCATCGCGGGCAGCCTTCCGTACTTCGTCAACGACATCATCGCCGCGGCCTCGGCGCAGCTACCCGGCGTGCAGATCGCTGATCTGCAGCTCAGCGTGAACGTCCAGAACCCGTATGCCGCCGGGCCGGGCATGGGCGCACCAATGCCTCCGGATCCGATGACGGCGATGCAGAACGCCTTCGCCCAGCGCGCCCAAGAGAAGCTGGATCCACGCAACTACGAGTACGCGGCCAAGATCAACGTCGGCGGGTTCAAGATCAAGGCCAGCACCGACGGTGGCATCGACACCGACGGCCTGAAGAATCAGGTCAAGGACAAGGTCAAGACCGAGATCATCTGGTACGGCATCGGTTGCGTCATCGTTGGCATCGTCATCGTCGGTCTGCTCGGGCTCGCCTTCTACATCTTCCGTACGGCCACCGGGGGCAATGCACCCACCGGTGCCGGCAAGGCCGCAACCTGGGATGGCAAGAGCAAGTTCTCGTGTTCGGGCAACGACAACGTCAAGCTCGAGGGCGTGACCGCGACGATTGCCAGCGGCGAAGCCATCAGCGCCATCGGCAACTGCAAGCTCGAGCTGTCGAACGTGAACATCACCGCGCCGGACGGCATTTCGGCGATGTCCAACGCAAAGATCACGATGAAGGGCGGCAGCGTCACCGCCAAGAACACGGCCGCTCAGGCCATGGGCAGCGCGCAGATCACCTTCCAGGGCACCAAGGTCACGGGCAAGAAGTCGGCCCTCGGCGCGAACGCCAAGATCATCGGGCCCTGAACTTCAGACGCGCTCGGCCGCGGGCTTCGATGTTCTCACGGCGATGAAGTAGAGAAGCGCCGCCACTCCCAAGAACGGGATCATGCTCAGCACGTCCGCGTAGGGGCCTTCGAACAGCGGGTTGTTGTGCTTCGCCCACTCGTCGATGCGCGTCTGTACGTCGCCCATGACACCGGCAACGAACGCGATCACGATGCCCGCGATCGCACCACCGGCGATGTAACCGCTGGACAGGAGCACGCCAGGACTCTTGTCCGTCTCGGCCGTCAGCTGCTCCTCCGTCAGGTTCTTTCCGGCAAAACGCTTCTGGATCTGGCGATCTGCCAGGTAGCGCACCAGCCCTCCCGCGAGGATTGGTGTCGACGAGGAGATGGGCAGGTACACGCCCACCGCGAATGCCAGTGACGGAATGCCGGAGAGCTCCAGCGCCAGCGAGATCATGACGCCGATGAGCACCAGGCCCCAGGGCAGCTCGCGGTTCAGGATCCCTTTGATGATGTACGACATCAGCGTCGCCTTGGGCGCGTCGAACTTGGTCACCTTGCTGCCGTCGGGCCGCACGTTGTGAGTGCCGTTGATGCCCGGATCGACCAGGTAGACCGCGCGACCCGCGTCGTTCACGAGGTACTTCCCCGAAGGACCGCCCTCCGCGCTCGTCTTCTGCCAGATGCGATAGTTTGCGGAGTCCGATTTGGCCTGCGGCCCGCTGAGCTGCTCGCGACGATCTAGAGCGCTGGGATCGGTGCTGAGCCCGGCCGGAAAGGTCTCCTCGACCTTGTACGTCACTTGCTTCGACGCCGCGTCGACCACGTAGCTGCCCGCGGCGAGCCCCGGCACACGCGGCCCTACCGCGGCGCCGCCCTCCTCCTGCTGCTGCAATTTGCGGAAGCTCTTGCCCGTCTCCGGCGCCTCTCCGCCCCACACCGGCAGTGCCGCGAGCACCTCGTCCGCAACGACGACGGGTGTGACCTTCTCGAAGGTCGCCTGAGGCACATAGACGGTGGCGGCGTCGTTCAACCGCAGCAAGATCGGCCCGAGCGCCAGCGCCGAGGCCAACGCGCCGACGAGGATGGCGTACTGCTGATACTTCGGCGTCGAACCCACCAGAAATCCGGTCTTGAGATCTTGCGACGTCGTGCCGCCGTTGGACGCAGCAATACAGACGATGGCGCCGACGCTGAGGGCGGTCACGTAGTAGGGAGGCGCAGTCCAACCGAGCAGCAGGAACACACCGCACGTGAGCAGCAGTGTTGCCACCGTCATGCCGGAGATGGGGTTGGAAGAAGAGCCGATCTCACCCGTCAGCCGCGAGCTGACCGTCACGAACAGAAAGCCCAGCACGACGATCAACACCGCACCGAGCACGTTCATCTGGAGCGACGGCGCCAGGGTGATGGCGGTGACCAGCACAACGACGCCGATCAGCACGGTCTTCATCGGAAGATCCTGATCGGTCCGCAGTCGCTCACCGACGGCCTGCTTCGAGCCGCGCAGGTCACTCAGTCCACCCTTGATGCCCTGCCAGATCGTCGGAATCGAGCGCAGCAGGCTGACGATTCCGCCCGCGGCCACGGCGCCCGCGCCGATGTAGAGCACGTAGGCGCCGCGGATCTGGTGCGGGCTCATGTCTCGGATCGGGATCGTTCCGGGCGGCAGCGCAGACGTCATGCCCTCACCGAAGAACTTGATCGCCGGGATCAGCACCAGGTAAGCGAGCACGCCGCCAGCGCACATGATGGCCGAGATGCGCGGGCCAATGATGTAGCCGACACCCAAGAGCTCCGGGGAGATCTCCGCCGACACACTGCCGGCCTTGAGCGTCGAGGTGAAGACCTTCTCCGGCACGTCTTTCCACGCACGGAACGCCACCATCGCGGCCTTGTAAGCGAGCCCGATGCCGAACCCGGCGAAGATGGTCTTGCCGCCGCCCGTCTCCACCGGATCTGCGGGCGCGCCTTCGGAGTGCGCCGCCGCACGGGACTCGTCGCTCGCGCCTGCCTTGAGCACCTCGGCGCAGGCCGTGCCCTCCGGGTACTTGAGGGAGCCGTGCTGCTCCACGATCAGCGCGCGCCGCAGTGGGATCATCATCAAGATCCCGAGCAAGCCGCCCAGCACCGCGACCAGCGTGACCCGCGTCACCTCGAGATCGAACCCGAGGATCATGATTGCCGGCATGGTCACACCGACGCCGAACGCGATGGACTCGCCGGCCGAGCCCGCGGTCTGCACCACGTTGTTCTCGAGGATGGTGGCGTTCCGCACCCCGAACTTCGAGAGCAGGCGGAACAAGGTGATCGAGATCACGGCGACCGGGATCGAAGCGCTTACGGTGAGCCCGACCTTCAACACCAGGTAGAGGGAGGAAGCGCCGAACACCATGCCGAGCAGCGTGCCGACGATGAGCGGCAGCGGGGTCAGCTCCGGGAGCTTGGCCTTCGCCGGAATGTACGGTTCGTGCGGCTCGTGTCCACCCTCGCTCATGGCGCCGAAACTTAGCGGGGCCCGGCCGGCGTGGCTACGGTGGAGACGAGTTTCAGGGAGACGCGAGCACTTCGACCCGCACCGCCACGACCCCGGCCCGCAACATGTCGAGCTCCCGAGCCGCGGCCTTCGACACGTCGATGATCCGCTTTTCGTTGCCGAAGGGCCCACGGTCGGTGATGCGCACGACCACACTCCGCCCGGTATCGAGCCGGGTCACGCGGACCATGGTGCCGAAGGCCAGCTTGCGGTGCGCTGCGGTGAGGGCATTGGGATCGTAGCGCTCGCCGCTCGCGGTCTTACGCCCGGCGAGTGCGTCCGAATAATAGGTGGCCTGCCCATCGAAGGCTGCGACGGGCGGCGGCAGGCCGGGATCGCCCGGCTGCGGGGCCTGCGCGTTCGGCTCTGCGCGCCGCTCGGGCACCGGCGCGTTGACGGGCCGCGGCTCGTGCGCACAGGCGAGGAGCGAGAGCGTGGAGAGAAGCAGGATGCGTCGCATGCGTCCTCGCGTCCTACGGCAGGAGTCTCGGTGCACCAAGTCGAACCGTGAGTTTTAGCCAAGCTCCACGCTCGCGCGGGGCGCAAGAGCCGCGAAGCCACCTCCCAACAGGAGCTCCTTTGAACACCGACGTGCTATCCGTTGCTCACACCGCATGAGCTCTGCTGTCTCCAGACGTTGGACCTGGCTGTCAGTCATGTGTACGGCATGCGCTGCAACCGCTCGGGCTCCCGAGCCCGCTGCCAGAGCAGAGTCACCCGAGCCGTCGATCGGGATTTCCCCGCCGCCCGCATCGGAGCTCCGCGTGGCGCCGGTCGCCGGGGATGTGGGTGCCGCCGAGGGTGGAGGCGACGCTGATGCGGGCGGAGATGCGCCGCCCGCCTGGGCGGCCAAGCCTCCTTTAGCCTGGCTCCAAGATCCCTTCGGCGATCTTCCGCCGGCCGCGAAGCAGAAGAAGACCGTCGAGGTCATCTTCGAGGTCGCCAAAGTGTATCGTCCGACGGCGTGTTCGTCACCACCGTCTGCCCGGGAGCCGTGGCCACACCCATGCTCGACGTGCAGCTGCCCCGCAGCGAAGCCGCGCTCACCTTCAGCGGCGCTCGGGCACTGACCGCGGAAGAGGTGTCCACCGTGATCTTGGAGCGGGCGCTCACCGGCCGACCGCTCGAGCTTTTGATCCCAGCACCGGGGTCCGGGCAGCGCATGTTCTCGAAGCTGGTTGGGGCCTTCCCCACCCTCGGCTCGAAGATGCTGCCCTGGATGACTCGCCTCGGCCGGCGGCATCAGCGGCGAATGCAGCGCACCGGCAGTTGATTCGCGTCGCACGCCCCGGCAGCGCGACCCGCATGCGTCTGCAACGCGAGCGCGCAGCGGCGACCGCGTCAACTCGGCGCGCGGCTTGGGAACCGGAAGCGGTGGGTCACCGGCACTGACTCGAGCAAGTCCATCGCTTGCGTCTTGTAGCCGAACGTCCAGAGATTGATCACCAGCGGGTACCCGCTCGAGCCGCTCTCTTGACTCACGATGCCAACGTGGTCGGGACCAGGCCGGCTGGGAAACGTATCGAGGAAGACGACATCCCCAGGCCGGATCGGGTCGTTTACGTCGGCGAGCTCTCGCGAGTGCGGGACCCAATGCCGCTTGAAGTAGGTGATCGCGTTCTTCACTCGCCGGTGATCGATGCTCGGATCGGGGTGCTTCACTCCGTAGAGCTCCGGCACTGCGCGCTCGTCGGAGATCACGCCGGCCTGTAGATCGACGCCGGCGTTGCGCACCGCCCGCACGATCACGTCCACACAGGCCCCGCGGGAGCGAGGCGGATCGCCGTTCGGGTACTTCAACGAGAAATAGCCGTCGTCGTACTCCGCGCCATCCAGCACGGTCTTGTGGGCGCCTATCAGCACGTCGAGCGGGTCAGGGATGCCGTCGCCGTCGAAATCCCCCGGCGGCGCCGCCTCCGAGGAACCCAACCGGCGCAGGCCGAGCTCGGCGCCCACGAGCTCGGCGCGATCACCGGCTCGCATTGCGAGAGAGAACTTTCCAACCGTCAGCTCGGCCTCACCGCCCAGCGGGTAGACCTTGTACGGCCACGCATCGACGTAGACCACGAGCAGCTGGTGGCGTTCGTCGACAATGGCGCTGAGCACCTTGCCGGCTGGCGGGGCGGGCAACTGCACCCGAGCGTCCAGGTCGGGAAACACACCGCGATCCTCGACGCCCAGCGCGGGCTCGGGAGCTGCGGAGCGTATTGCCGCCGTTCTAGCGCTGGGAGCGTTCGCCGCCTTGGAGCCCGTCTGACTCATCCGGGCGGGCGCCGCGGGACGCGAGAACGCCGGTGCCTTGCCGGCGGGCGGTTCACCACCCCGCGCACAGCCAACGCAGACCGAAACCGCGAAGAGCATCAGCCCCCGCGTTCGACCGTTCACGGCTTGGCCCAGGGACGACTGGTGCGGATGTCGTCGACGCTCTGCAGTCTGCCGCTGCCTGCCACGACGTAGTTCGTCGTGACCACGCTGACCTCACCTCCGCGGTGCCGGAGCACCTCACACTCGGCGGACCACGACGAGCTCTCTGGAGGGCGAGGTTTGCGCTTGGTCTTGCTCGGCTTCCTCAACGGGCGAATGACGGCCTTCATGCTGACGCTGCAGGTGTCGATGATTGTCCACTGATCGGGGTACTGCTGGTACGACTCATCCAGCATCTTGCCAATTTCCGTGAGCGTCCGCGGCTCGCCATCGATCGTGGCGCCATCGGTGACCAACCCCAGGAACACCGCGCTGCGACGCGCGTTCAATGCAGCCTCGATCTTCTCGAGCTGCCTCGAGGTCGCCACGACGAAGTTCTTGTTGGGGTTGCTGCTCTCGATCGCGACCGAGCGTTCGCAGCACATTCCGTGGCGATCCGGCGCGCTGCTGGTTCCGCCAGCGACCGCGCGAATCGTACACGCACCGCCCCCTCGAACCACGAAGCCGTGAGACTGGGCGGTCAGCGTCCACGAGGGCTCCCGCGCGAGCTCGGGGTTTTCGGCGCAGACGCGCGCCCACTGCTGCTCCGTGCAGAGCGCGAGGCCAGCGTCCGCGCATTTCGTCTGCGCTTCGAGCACGCCGAGGCCGACATCGTCGGGCAACGACTGGGCGCGGAACTCCTCCACCCAGATGTTACCGCCCGGCACCATTCCCGCGGGCACGACCTTGGCGAGCGGCGCAGGCCGCGGCGCCTGCACCGTTGCCGAGGCGGAGGCCGAAGAAGCTGCGGGCAGTGCCGAGGGAGCCGCGCTGGCAGACTCGGGCGGCGCGCTCACCGCGGCCGTCCGCGCTGGCAGCGGAGCGACTTGGCGAGCGGAGAACAGGTAGGCAGCGCCGCCGATCAGCCCGCCCATGCCAAGGCTGACCGCGGCGACCGCGCCGACCAGCTTGCCACGCCCGCGCGGAGCTCCCTCGAGTGGCAGGCTCGCGCTGCCGATCGGCAGCTGTCTGCTCGACGACAACTGAGTCGACGCCTCGGGAGGCTTTGCACCGTCGAGAGGCGGATCGACGGTCGTGGGGGTCTCCAATCGTGGTGCCTGCGAGACGAGTGCGTCGACCTCGGCAGCCGACGGCGTCTGGGTGGAATAGGCTTCCAGTGGCAACACCGCGTGGACCGACGACATGGGCGCGCGAGGAGCCCACTCTGCGGCCTCGCTCAAAGCGTCCCAGAACTCCCCCATCGTGTGGTACCGCTGACGCGGGTCGACCGAGAGCGCGACCTTGATCACCTCCTCGACGGCGTCGCTGACCTCGACACCGCGCGCCCGGAGCGTCGGTCGGTGCTCACTGTCGGCGGCAGATACGAACAACTCCGCCGCGTCGTCCCCGTCGAGGGCACGCCTGCCTGCGACCAGCTCGATCAGCACCAGCGCGAGCGCGAACACGTCGGTCCAAGGTCCGGTCGCGCCGAAGCGGCGGGCAAACTGCTCCGGCGCACCGTAGTGGGCCGTGAAAGCCTGGAGCGTGCGCCCGGTGACCTCGAACGCGCGACTGACGCTGGCGGTGTCCGTGATCACCTTGGCGATGCCGAAATCGAGCACCTTGATCGTCTGCCGCCCGCCGATCTCGGCCAGGAACAGGTTTGCCGGTTTCACATCCCGGTGGGCAACGCCCTGCTCGTGAGCCAGAGCAAGCGCCCGCGCGACTGGATCGAGCAGCGCGAGGGCTTCGTTCAGCGGCCGCCCGTTCAGGCCAAGCCGATGCCGCTCGTCCATGTCCGTCTCGAGGGTGTGGCCATCGAGCCACTCGAGCACCAGATACGGAGTCCACGTGCCGTTCGGTGACGTGGCGGCGCCAACGTCGAGTGCCTGCACGATGCCGGCGGTCATGCGCGAGAGGCGATGTTGCAGCTTCCCCTCGTGGAGAAAGCTCTCGAAGAACCGGTCCTTGTCTTCGCCCTGAAAGTCCTCGGGGACCCGCAGGCATTTGAACGCAACCTTCTCGCCGAAGCCGAGGTGGTTCGCGCGGTAGACCACGCCAAAACCGCCCTCGCCAACACACTCCTCGATCACGTACTTCGCGTCGGCGGTCGCACCCACCCACCCGAACGGATCACCTGGGGTGCCGGCCATGAGGCCGACAGCATAGCGCCGAAACTCCCCCGGGCCCCGAGGAAATACTCAAATCATCCCCCGCGTTTTTGCCCGTGATGAAAAAGGGCGAAGTGCCATGCGCGGTCCGCGCCGCGGCACACTCGCCCCGCCCAGCATGAAGAGCAAGCAGACGCGCCCGCGGTGACCCGCAAACGGCGCCAACAGCTCGAGCATGCGTGCGTCGTCCGCCTGCGTTTCGCCCAGCAAGTTGTAGGCGACCAGGCGCGGCAAGTTGTAGTCGCCAACCGAGACGGCATCGGCGTCGCCGAGGGCGACCCGCGCGACTTCTGCGCTGGTCCATGCGCCGATCCCACGAATGGCCTGCAGGCGTTGGTGTGCGAGCGCGAGGGGCATGTCCGGTAGCTCGGCCAGGCGGCGCTGCCGTTTGGCTGCGTTCACGAGTGTGTCGGCGCGCTTGCCTTCGATGCCGATGCTGCGGAACTGAAACGACGGCAAGCGGGCAACAACGGCTGGATCCGGAGGCAACGCCAGCGGGCGCGGACCGGGCGCCGGCTCAGCGAGCAACGAGAGCAATGCGGCGTATCCCAACCATGCCTCGCGTCCCGCGACCTTCTGCTCGAGCACCGGCAACACGAGACACTGAAACACGTGGCGCGCTCGCGGGATGCGCAAACCCGGCAGGCGTCGAGATAGCTCCCGCACGACTCCGCTCGGAGCAAACCCCTCCAGCGTGTCGCGCGCGCCGACCAAATCAGGAGCGCCCTCGAGCGCGACGTCCGCGCCGGGGCCCCAAGCCTCGGCCAAGACGGCGTTGCCATCGAGCGACAGGCGCAGAGTCGCCGGCCCCTCGGCGGTGCGCAGTGTCCGCCACCAGACGTTCCGGGCCTCGCGCTGCGTGCAAGGGTCCTTCCGACTGCGCACGAACGCGCCGAACGTCAGGTCGAGGTCCACCGGCAGCGGGGATCGGAAGCGGTGAGAGCCGGGCACGCCGCACCAGCATAGCGCGCGGCTAGATCACCGGCCGGTTCGCGGCTGCACGAGCGAGCTCGCAGGGACCGTGCGGCGCTGGCGTGGGCGCTGAATGCGGGCGTGCCGTGCTACGCTTCGCGTGCGCCATGGAGCTGACGGAGACGGAGTGGGCCGGATCTTGGAGCTCGCCCGGCGGTGCGTACCGCGACTGACTCGGCCACCTTGTTACGGACGTAAGGAGCTCCTGCGTATGCACAAAGCTGCGGTTTGCATGGCGCTGTTTGCGACCCTCTTCGGTTGTGGCCCGAAGCGAGAGGCCGAGGCACAGCCGCCCACCTCCGGCGCAACCCCTTCGACGGTGATCGCCGTACCCTCGCCCGAACCCGAGGCACAAACCGCCGAGGCCACCGCCCCAGCTCGCGGACCGTCGCCGGGGACGACGCGCTCTGGGCTGCGCATCGAGGACCTGCGAGTCGGCGACGGCGCCGAAGCAACGACGCCCTCACGGGTGAGCCTGCACTACGTGGGCACACTCGAGGATGGTTCCGTCTTCGACTCGAGCCGCGCACGAGGCACCCCCTTCGAGGTCGAGCTCGGCAGAGGCTACATGATCCGTGGCTTCGAAGAGGGGGTGCCCGGCATGCGCGTCGGCGGCGTGCGACGCCTCAAGATTCCGCCCGAGCTCGGCTACGGAGAGCGCGGAGTCGGCGCAAAGATCCCGCCCGGCGCAACGCTGATTTTCGAGATCGAGCTGCTCGAGGTCAAGTGAGCGCCCTGCCCCGCTGGCGCGCAGCCGACGCTGCTCAGATCTTCGAGCTCACGACCGCCAAGATCTCTTGCTCTTTGGCGATGGCCTGGCGCTCCAGCTCGGCGGCCGTTGCCTGGAGCCGCTGCACGAACGCTTTGTCCTTCAGCGCGGCGCAGTTGATGCGCACGTTGAGGTGCGCGCCGAGCACCGCCGAGCGGGCGCACAGCGCTCCCACACCGGCGTCCGACACCGAGCTCGGATTCCCTTGCTCGGCCATGGCAAAAATCACGTCCATCGACGCGAGCGCACGCTTCATCACCTCGAGCGGGACCTCCGCCGCGTAACGCGTGGCGGCCTGAATCGCCTGCGTGCGCTCCGCCTTCTCGGCGTCGGTGCCCTTCGGCAGACCAAAGGCCGCCATCACCAGGTTGAACGAGCGTGTGTCTTCGTCGACCAGACGTAGGAGTTCGACGTGGTGCGCCTTGCCTTGCTCCGCCCAGTCGGAGAACTCCTTCCAGCGAGCGTCCCAGCCGCGCTTGTGGGACGAGAGATTGGCCACCATCGTCGCCAGCGCAGCGCCGAGCGCACCCAGGGCCGCGGCCACCGAGCCACCGCCGGGAGCGGCGGACTCGGATGCGGTCTCCTCGACGAACCCCGTGAGCGTGAGGTCCACCAGCTTCTTCTCCGCCTTCGCCGACTTCGCCCGGATGGCATACTCGACGATCTTCTCTTCGGGTTTGAACGGGTAGAGATCATTCAGCCCCAGGGACTTCACCGCGATCTTGATCAGCTCGCTGTCCGCGACACCGGTCGAGCGCTGTTGTTTTTCCAGAAAGTAGCGCCCAGCGTCCAGCATCGCGCCGAGCGGGATCAACCCCACCAGCTCCGAGCCGGTGACCCGCACGCCGCGGTCCTGCGCCGCGCGAGAGCACTCGTCGAACGCCACGTGCACTGGTGTGACGCTGATGTCCGTCAGGTTCACCGAGACCTGTGCGATTCCGTACTCCGCGATGTACCAGCCGATGCCCTTCACACACTTCAGGCTGCCTGGCACCCAGACCGCGTTGCCCTCGGCGTCTTTCACCACCTCGGAGTTCGCATCGAGCTTCTGTCGCCCCTTCTCCCGAACGTCGAAGGCAATTGCGTTGGCTCGACGAGTCGAGGTCGTGTTCAGGTTCACGTTGTAGGCGATCAAGAACTCCCGCGCGCCAACCGCCGTTGCGCCGCTCTTGGGGTTGAAGGTCGCGGGACCGAAGTCGGGCTTCCCCTCGGGTTGTTTCAACCGATCTTTGAGGCCCTCGTACTCACCCTCGCGCACACTGGCCAGGTTCTTCCGCTCTGGCCGCAGCGCCGCGTGTTCGTAACAGAAGACCGAGATGCCCAGCTCGTCGCCGATGCGCCGTGCGAGCCGGCGGGCGAGCTCGACCGTCTCTTGCATGCTGATGTTGGCAACTGGCACCAGCGGGCAGACGTCCGTCGCGCCAAAGCGCGGGTGTTCCCCCTGGTGCTGGCTCATGTCGATGAGCTCTGCGGCCTTCTTCACGGCGCGTACCGCCGCCTCGAGCACGGGTTCGGGCGCGCCCACGAACGTCACGACCGTGCGGTTGGTGGCCTTGCCTGGGTCGACGTCGAGCAAGAGCACGCCCTCGACCCCGGCGATCTCGCGGGTGATCTGCTCTATCACCGCCGGGTCCCGGCCCTCACTGAAGTTGGGAACACACTCGATCAGAGCATCGCTCATCGCGACGCCGCTCATACACCAGCAGTCGTGGCGGGGGTAGAGCAGCGCCACCGCGCCCGGAGCTCACGCTTTGTTCGGAGGCGGCGGTGACGACTCGGCGTCGATGCGGAAGAAGCGCCGGATCTTGTCGACCAGGGCGGTCTTTTCGGCGGCCGCGCGGCGGGCGGCTGCGTCGGCGCTCAGGTTCTCGCGCACACGAACCAGCTCGGTCTGTCGATCAGCCAGCACCCCCGCGACCTCGTCGGCGATCTCTGGCCGGCGATTCAAGAGCTCCTGGAACGCACCCTTGTCCAGCCGCCAACACTGGACGGGGCTAGTGGCGAGAACGGTCGCCGATCGCGGTTCACCGGTGAGCAGTGAGCGCTCGCCGAAGAAGTCGCCAGTCGCCAGGCGTGCGACCTCTTTCTCGCCCTCGCCCTCGATGCGCACTCGTACGCTGCAGTTGCCGCTGGCGATGATGTAGAGCCAGTGGGCCTCCGCACCCTGACGGGTCATGGTTTCACCAGCAGCAAAAGGGGCGTAGCGCAGCGCACCAGCGATGGCCTTCCGCTCCTCGGCCGAGAGCGGGGAGAACATGGCGATCTGCCCCAGCATGGCCACGCGACGCTCTTGCTCGGCCAGCGATTTTTCCTCACGCCGCTCGGAGGTCTCCTCCGTGAGGAAGATGGCGTGGGCGGGGATCGAGAGCGGCAAATCCGCGCGCTTGAGCGCGAAGTACAAGCGTACTCGTACTGCGCTGTCGGTCGGGTCGTCCGCCGCCAGATCCGTCAGCCAGTACCGGACCGCGTAACGCCCATAACTCTCGTGGAAGTCCATCAAGACGCAGTTGGGCGCCGGCTCTCTGGCAACGTTGTCGATCTGAGTCGACCGCAGTGCGTCGGTCACGGTCGAGATCACGTCCGAGGGTGGAAACCGGAAATCGACGTTGAACCAGATCCAGCGCCGCCACTGGACCGGCTGCGCCGTCCGGCGTCCGAGCACGATCACCTGACCTTTGACGAGCTGCGAATTGGGGAAAATGACGGTCTCCCAGTTGCGCGTCTCGATGGCGGTGTAGCGCCAGCGGATTTCCACCACCCGGCCCACGACGTCGCCGACCTTGACCCAGTCACCGAGGTGAACGCTGTCGTCCGTCTGCAGTGCCAAACCGCTCAAGATGTTGCCCAGCGTGTCTTGGAGCGACAGACCGATGACCGCGGTCAGGACGGCGCTGGTCGCGATCAGACCCGAAAGGTTGATCCCCGAGCGAGACGCGACCGTGAAGACGCCGACGATGGCCGCGGCGCCGACCAGGATGTCTTGCAAAATGCGCGGGACGACCAGCTTGACCCGCGGCAGAACGGTGCCGAACAGAACCACACCCGCGGAGGTCACACCGGCCAGCGTGCCGAAGATGAGCAGCGGCAGCCGGCTCTCGACGTAGCCGGGGGAGCCGATGCCACGGCCACGAAAGAACCCAGCCACCGGCAGGAGCAGCAGATGCAGTGCAAACAGGATCACCGGCGCCAGACGCGGGCGTGCGCCATCCTGTTGCGCTTTCTTGCCGAGCATCGCCCCAGCGACCACCAACACGAACAGCCAGAGTGTTCCCGCACTCGCTGCTTCCGCGAGGGTTGCGTTGATGAAGCTCATGCCGGGGGCCGAGCATAGCTCAGAAGACCGGGTGTGGAGCCTCAATACCAGGCGGTGTCGAGCCAGACCTCGGCCCGAGGATCCAGGATGCCCTTGCCGTTTCGCTCGTCGAGCCAACCGAGGATCACGTTGGACCCCACCTCGACCCCGTTCAGCTCACTGGTGCCGGCGATGAACCGTGCGTGTTTGATCACTGTCGGAGCAGCCGTCGTGAGGTCGTAGTTGACCGGCGCCACGTAGAGCTCGATCTTCCCGGTCTGCAGGCTCACGGAGTACGAGCGGTGGTCCAACCAGGCGAGCACACCGAAGCCTCCGGGAGTCGTTACGAAGAACGGCTCGCCACGATCATTCGGCGCGTCGACCATCTTCACACCGACGCCGCGTGAAGAGCGGAGGAACAGAGCGAGAGAGTTCACTGGCAGGCCGACGGGCAGAAAATTCCAATGTTCTCCCCCCTTCCGCCTTCCTGTAGCTCCTCTGACCACGCGCTGAGTCGTGGCCGCATGTGGGCCCTTTCAGCTCATTTACCCCTGACTTTCGGATCCGACCCAAAACCCGATTGCGGCTCGGGAATAAACGGCGACCTGCGCTCCGTTCGGCGAATGCACGGCAAACGTACGGGGACCCCCCAGTCCCAAGGATGGGCCCGGCCGTTGCATCTGACTGCTCGTGTAAGCGGTCCTCGATGAGGCCGTTACTGAAACCGGAGACGCCCCATGATCCGCCAGAGTGACGAAACGGAACGCCCCAGCGAGTGGCTACGCCACTTCGCCGAGGACGCTTCCGCGTATCGCTCGCTGCTGGATGATAGCGAGTGCCTCGCGGTCGCCGCCTACCGACTGGCTCGCGCACGTTGTCGAGTACGCCCCATGAGCGCGCACGTGCCGACACTCGCCGAGCTCCGCAGCTCGGCCGATGAAGTGGCGGAGCGCACGGGCATGGATCGCACCGACCACCTGGGTGTGCTCGTGGCCGACTGTGCCCTCGCCGGCCTGCCGCTGATCCTCCCCGCGTCGTTCAACTCGGCGGCTTGAGCGGCTCAGGGCGTTGGGGGCGCTCGCCCGCCGGCGCGCCCCCAGTCCGGTCGATCGCGCAAGCGGCGCATGTCCTTCGGGAGCATGCCGAAGGTGCGATCGGCGTCCGCGACGAGATCCACGCACTTGTCCGCTCCCAGGTCCACCTTCTCGCCCGGGTCCATCAGCACGTTGAAACACTTGTAGGCGGGGTCCTCGAGCTGCGCGACCAGCTTCACCGGTCCGTACATCATTCCCCAATTGGGTCGGTGGTATTCCCAGACCCAACTCACGTTGGTGAGCGGCAGTGGGCGCCACTTGATGGGCCGTGCCGCCGGCGTTCCCAGCATTCGCGGGCGAAATTCAGCAAAGCCCGGGGCGTCCCAGATCCCCAGCAGATCCAGCAGGGTTGCCGCTTGATCGTACTGCGAGATCAGGGCGTCTCCGTTGCGCTGGTAGCCAGCGATCTCGTCAGCGGAGAGCACGCCATCGGGTGCATCGATCCACTGCGGGATGCGGATCTCTTCCTCATACACCGTCGATGAATGGTCGTTCTCGTTCTTGTGCTCGCCGTACGCCTCGCCGTGATCCGAGGTGTAAAAGAGCACGGTGCGCTTGCCGACGTCGGTCGCACGCAGTTGCTCGATGAAGTGCGCGGCCGCGAGATCCGACAGGTAGACCGAGTTCTTGTAGTGGTTGCGGCGGTGTATGCCACCCGGACCCGTGTCGGAGAGATTGGTGGGCTGAAACGGCGCGCGGGCTTGGTCGACCACCCGCGGTCGGTGGATGTTCGAAAAGTGCACGACCGCGAAGAACGGCTCCGCGAGCTTGGGCAAATCGGCGAGCGCACGCTCGACGAGTTTGTCGTCGTCGGCGCCGGTCAAGATGTCGGCCTGCGGATCGATGTTCGTCCCGACGGCCCGTGCTGTCAGCGGCACGTCTTGCACCATCAGCCGGGCGTTGCCGAACATCAGATTCTGGCTGGTCCAGTAGGCGGTGTCGTAACCCGCCGCCCGGGCGTACTCCCAGATCAGCGGAGCCGAATACATGCGCTCGTAGGTCTCGGTGGGATCGATGCCCGACCAAAGCACAGCCACTGCCACCGCCGTCGACGAGGTGGCCGCGCGGACCTGGAAGAACGGTAGGCGCGTGGGGGTGAGCCGATTCGTGGCGCGAGTCGCCAGCCGACAATCCGACTCGTAGCCGATACAGGTCACGTCTGCTCGCTGTGCCTCTTGCAGCAGCAGGAGGACGTTGCGTTTGCTCGGCGGCCGCGCTTCGAAGGCTGGAACCGGCTCGGGCCGGCGCCGCTGCAATCGGACGATCTGGGGGCGAACCCCGGGTCTGAGCCGGATCAAGCGGTCGTTGCCGAGCACGGCGAGCGCGTGAAAGTACATGACCTCGGGCGCGGCAGCCTGGCGTGGGACCGGTGGGCTGACCGGCGCGGCGAACGCCGCTACCACCGCGGCGGCGGCAAGCAGCGGAGCAAGCTGCCTCAGGCGCCGGCGCGGGCGGAGCGTTCTGCGCGCAGCCCACACGAGCGCAAGCGCGAGCCCGATGCCGAAGGCGAGCCGCGGCAAGACGAGATCGACAGGGAGCACCCCCAAGATCGCCCTCGGGAAGTCGTCACCGAAGACCAGCGGGTCGATGTTGATGTACACGGAGTACAAACCGAAGAACGCCTGCTGGACTGCGAACGAGAAGGCGAACAGCACCACGAACACCACCGCGCCGGCGTGACGCATCGGCCCGCGCCTGCCCGCCGCCACGTAGAGCAGGAGCGCCCAAAGGGCGAACGAACCCAGGACCGTGGCGAGGTACGCAAACCTCTCGCCGCCTGCGAACGAGCTCAGAAGTCGTCCGCGGCGAAACCAATCGGCAGCCGTCGCGCAGAGTCCCGGGAGCAGCAGCACGAACGCGGCGAGCAATCGGCGGGTTCGCAGGCCGTGCACGCGCGGCGCCGATCGGGTGTTGTCTTGGGCTACCTGACCCATACGGCGCGCCCGACTGTGTCCGACGCGGAAGCGCAGCCTATCGCCTGCGACGCCTCGACGCGAGCGTTCCGAAGCCCAACGCAAACAAGCCGAGCCAACCGAACAGCGGACCGCGCGCGACACCGCACCCACACCCTCCGTCGTCGGAGCCGTCCGCCGCACTGCCACCGCCGCCTGCCGTTCCGCCAGCGCCGCCCAAGCCCGCATCGCCAGCCGCTGCGGTCTCCAGCCAGAGGTGACTCGTCACGGTACGGCGTTCACTGCCCTGCAGCACCTCCACCCGGTAGCGGTCTTGCCCCGTCACCGGCGCCACCACGGGCAACTTCATCACGAACGGATCCGAGTCCACGTCCACCTCCGGCTCCGCCGCTCCGTTCTTCACGAAGCGGACGGTGTACCCCACGCCTCCTGTGATCGTGGCTGACAGCTCGGCCTTGTCGGCAGACACAGTGTCCCCGGTGGGTGCAGCGCTCGACACCAGCTCGACCATTGGATCGTCCGGTCCCTTGAGCTTGACCACGGTCCGGCCATTCTTGATGGCATCGATGATCGCCTGAACGCTGAGGGCCTTCGCGTAGACCATCGTCGTCGGGCTCCCGATGGGGCTCTGGGTCGGCGACTCCGCCACACCGGCCTTGTGATCGTCGCTGCCACCGATCGGCGCCAAGTGACGCCCCTTGGCACATAGCGCATCCCAAAATCCAACCGCGGTCCCGGTCAGCAGCCCAAATTTCCCGGTGCCGATCTCGACTGCGTCGATGGCCTCGACCGGCAGGTCGTGGGTCCAAGCACAGCCGATGCACGCCTCGCCCAGATCGAGGGTCGGGTGATTGATGGAAAATAGCGCGCCTTGATCGCGGAAGGCCTTGGCGGCAGCCCCGATGGAATTGCCAGGGAGCTCCGTCTTGTCGTCGACGACGCTGGTCGACCCGATGGCGTTGGCGTGCCCCCAGTAGGTCGTGAACTCGACGCCGGGCATGAACAAGAAGTCCGAATGTTTCTTCTGAGCCTCCGCGTAGAAGTCGAGCTGTGAGTTGGTGTTGTGGTCGCTCACCAAAACGAAGTCGAGCCCACGACTCTTGGCGAAGGTCGCAATGACGTCCAGGGGCGGCTGAGCATCGCCACTCTCGATGGAGTGCACGTGGAAATCGCCGGCGTACCAGCGGGTGTCGGTGACGAGGGGGGCTGGCGCCGCGTAAGGAGCGCGCGCGGTCTGCGCGGCGAGCGTCGGGACGTCACGCAGCGTGACCTTCACGCTGAAGGTCGCCGGCGTGACTTTGATCTTCGCCTTGCCGACCACCACCCGCCATTTGCCGGGTTTGATCGCGCCGGGCACGTACGAGCGCGAAGCCGCGAGCTCTCCGACCACGGCGTTCTCTTCGTTGCCGCCTCCCCAACCGCGAAACGCGCCGGTCTCGTCGACCAGCCCCCAGTCCAGGATGTTCTCCGCGGACAGATCGTCGTGCTCGACTTCGAGCTCCTTGGTGCCCGCTGGCACGTCGAAGTCGAGGAAGAAGTGCCGCAGGCTGTCGTCAGGAACGGTCCCGGAGAGGTCGACGACGGTGTCGGCGGCCCGCGCGGTCGCGGACAGACAGAGCAGAGCCGCGACAAAACCCGAGCTCAGAAGCGAGGCGCGCATGGGTCCGAGTCTAGCTCGATTGCCGGCTCAAGGACACGCGGACGGGCAGCCGTTGCAGGGTTTGACGGCGCAGTCCAGAACCGGGCCATTGAAGTTGTTACACGCAACGGAGCAGGCCTGAGCTCCGCAGAAGAGCTTCGTGTTCTCTCCGCACGCGTGGTCGTGGTCCTCACAACTCAGCGAGCAGGGCGCCTTCCCACACTTGATCGTAGCGTTCTTGCACGCGTGGTCGCCTTTGCACTGAATGCTGCACGAAGTGGCGTCACCGCAGTCGATGATGGCGCCATCACAGGCGCCGTTCCCTATGCACTCGACCTTGCAGGCCTGCCCTGGCGAGCACTTGATGTCCTTCATGCCCTTGCAGGCGTCCGGCTTGTTGCAGGTCGTGATGCACTCCGTGCCGGTGCATTTCACGCTGCACCCCGAGCTACTGCCGCAGTTTGGGCCACACGATGCCGTCGCACCGGGTCCGCACGCTGTCGGGATCGGCGTTGGTGCGCAGGTCGCGCCGCCGGTGCCGGTCGCTCCGCCAGTCGCGCCACCGGTGCCAGTCGCGCCGCCGCTGCCGGTCGTGCCTCCCGTCGGTTGACCCCCAACCCCGCCGCCTCCGGTCCCGGATGCGCCGCCGCTCGGAGCGCCACCACTCGCCGTGCCGCCGGTCGCAGCGGCGCCCGCGGCACCACCAGACGCGCCATCCGTGCTCGCATCCGGAGCTCCCGCACTCCCCCCACCGGAGGTTGGAAACCCACCCGACGACACGATGCCCCCGCTCGCGGCGTCACCACCGACGCCGCCCGCGCCTCCAGACGCCGTCCCTTCGCCGGATTCCTCTACCCCGCACGCCACCGCGACGGTGACGAAACCGAGCAGGATCGAAAAGCGCAACACGACTGGTAAGCTTAGCACGAACGGCAGCCAATTCACGCACCGCGCCCGGCCGGCAGCACTCCAATGGCGCCCGCGATATCCCGCTGAATCCTTTGTGATGCTCGCACGTCGATCTCACCAGCAACGTGAAACGGCCCAAGCTCTTTGTCGGGATCTGGAACGATCTCAACGCCTACTTTCCCCACCTGGACGGGGCGAGTGTGATGACGTTCGAGGCCAAGGACATCAAGGCGATCCGGTTCCGAGGCACCGCCGCCAACGCGCTGGCCTGGACGCTGTTCCTCTCCCGCCACACCGAGCTGGAGAGCACGATCGAGCGCGCCCACAACTGACTTCCTAACCACCGTTGCGAGCGTCGGGGCGAGGAGCTAGCTTCCGCGCCATGGCTTCACGCATCGCACGCCGGGATTTCCTCACTGGGCTCGTCGTCACGGTTGCCGTCACACCGCTCGGCTGCTCGTCGGACGACGGCGGCGGCGCCGATCCCGTCAAGTACAGCTCCGATCCCGCCGATCAGGCTGCGGTGTATCCGCAAGGGATCGCGTCCGGCGATCCCAAACCCGACAGTGTCATTCTCTGGACGCGTGCGCTCCCCAAGTCCGGCGCCGGCAGTGTGCAGGTCATCTACGAGATCGCCAGCGACGAGGCGTTCACCGACATCATCGCCAAGGGCAGCGTCAGCGCGGACGAAGCCATGGACTGGACGGTGCGCATCAAACCCACGGGGCTCTCCGCGTTCACCAGCTACTACTACCGCTTCAAGGCCGAGAAGGTGATCTCGATCACCGGCCGCACCAAGACGGCGCCGGCAGCGGACGCGGACGTCCCGGTGCGCTTTGCCTTTGCCTCGTGCCAGGACTTCGTCGGCCGCTACTACCACTCGTGGACGGCGTTTCTGGACCAGGAGGACCCCGTCGATTTCATCGTCTGGCTCGGCGACTACATCTACGAGACCAATGGCGATCCGGATTTTCAGACCAGCACACCGGACCGTCAGGTCGAGATCCCGGATGGGCTCGAGATCGTGACCGGGGTGAAGGCCGCCACGACCCTCGCAGACTACCGCGCGCTCTACAAACAGTACCGCAGCGACGCCAACCTGCAGCGGGCCCACGCTGCGTTCCCGTTCATCACCATCTGGGACGATCACGAGTTCGCCAACGACGCCTGGCAAGACCACGCGACGGACTTCAACGAGAAGAAGGGCGAGGAGAAGAGCACGGAACGGCGCGAAAACTCCAACCAAGCCTGGTTCGAATATCAGCCCGCCGACGTGACCTTCGATGCGAACAAGGCCTTCCCCGACGACCTCGTGATTTACCGCACGCTCCGCTACGGCAAGCACGTCGAGCTGTTCTTGACCGACCAGCGCAGCTACCGCGACGACCACTGCATTCCGGAGGGCGCCGGCACCACCGACAAACCGGCAGGAGCTCCCGCCGGTGTGCCGACCTATTCCGAGGCGGGAAAGCTCGACAAGAACGCCGCCCTCGGCTCGCGCAACTTCTGCAAGAAGTCAGGCTTCGATGCCATCGAAGCCTTCGTGAAACCCACCATGCTCGGCGCGAAGCAGAAGCAGTGGCTGATCGACGGCATGAAGGGCTCGAACGCAACCTGGAAGATCTGGGGCAACGAGACTCAGCTCTTGCAGATGGCGGTCGACCTGACGCTGCCCGGCGTGCCGATCTTGTTCCAGGGGGTTTGGTACCTGACCGTCGATCAGTGGGACGGTTTTCGGACCGAGCGCGCCGAGGTGCTGCAAGCTCTATCCGGTGTCGAAAACCTCGTGGTGATCACCGGCGACATCCACGCTTTCTATGCGGGCGAGCTGCACGTCGACTTCGATGCCCCCGCTGCCAAGCCGATTGGGGTCGAGTACGTGTGCGCCGGGATCAGCTCGTCGCCGTTCCAGGAGATCGTTGCCAATCAGGTGCTCTCGTTGGACCCGGATGGAAACTTCGGGTTGAAACCCCTGGCCACCGACGTGTCGAAGTTCAACAGCCTGCTCCAGAGCACGAGCCCCCACTACAAACACGCCGATAGTTTCGCGCACGGCATCGCGATCGTGGACGTCGCGACGGACAAGGACATTCAAGTCACGTTCCTGCGCGTCGCCGACGTCAAGACGAAGACCTTCGACGGCACGGTGACCCGCACGCGTTTCAAGACGGCGGCGGGCTCGAACACGGTCGAGAAGCTCTGAACGGGGGCGCGCGCGACGCACGCGAGGCGGCCCCGCCACCGGCTAGAAAGTCAGAAGAACGAGCCAAGCGAGCGGAGCATGATCGGGGTCGAGCGTTTGCTCATCATGGGCCAGCGTTGACTACCGAAGTGTAGCGGATCGCCGAAGGGCCGTCCCCACTCTTCTTCCGGCTCATCGTCAACGAAACGCGGTGACCTTCGTTCCATTGCCAGGTGGCCTCCACGCTGGCCGAACCGTCGTCCATGCACTGAACGAAGCGTTCGCTCTGACATTCGGCGCTCACGGTCTGTTTTTCGACGGTCGGAGGGCCATGTTGTTTGACCAGTGTTTGTTTCATTTCCACGAAGCGATCGTTCCAGCTCTTCCAGGGGTCCGGCCAGGCCGATGGCACGGGGTTTTTTCCCGGGGGGGGGGGGCCCCGCCTGGCCCGCCACCCCCCGGGGTCGGGGGTTTTGCTGCGGGGGTAGGTAGTGCCCTCCCTCCAGGTCTGCGGTGGTGCGTCCTGCCAAAGCCCCCCCCTGGGGGTCGCTTCTTCGGGCGCCCTTCTCCTCTTCCCCGCCGGTGCCGCAAACGCCCCCGGCCCCCCCCCGGGCGGGGGGGCGCCGCCCCCGAGGGCGCCGCAGGTCAATCACCGGCCGTGTGCCGACGCGCCCTGGAAGCCCGCACTTAAACGAAGTCCGCACGCCCTCGAACTCCGGCACGGGACAGCGCCGGCCGCGACAACCGTTCACCACGACGGAGCGGAGCGCCGGCTTTTCCTTCGCCCAGCAACCCTCGGCGCTGGTGTCGAACACCCAGGTCTGCAACTTGTTGCCCGGTTTCGAGGTGCGAAAGTTCTGGCTGGTGATCTGGCGTCCGTCGTCGAGCACGACGCGCGCGCGAAATAGGTAGCTGTTCCGGTTCGCAGAGCGGTCTCTGTACCCAGACTCCGGCGCCGTGAACCACAACTTTGCGGTGACGGAACACTCCGAGCTCTCGAGCGACACCTTGTCGAACTCGTGGCCGTGCACGGTGGTGTGGATCATCGAGTGCTGGGTCCAAGACACCGACCCAAGCACGACCGGAATTGCAAGCCAGCTCCACACGCTGAGACACGCTATCGAGCGGGCGAGCGTGTGTCCAGCGTCCAGGGCTCGCGCTTCACTTGGCGACGCACTGCCCGCTGACACAAGCGGCTGTCTTGAAGCCGCACGGATCGGCAAAGCACTTCACGCCGGGGCCGTCGCAGGCCGGGACGGACTCGTTTTCCGAGAGCGCACGGCAGTCACAACCGTGGCAGTAGTCGGCCTCGAGTCGGCAGTCGGCGTCCGTCTGACACTCGGGTGCGGGAGCCTTGGGCAGGCAGCACATGACACCGACCGGTCCGCCGCACGAGTACTCGGTGGCCGACCCAATCTCCCCGTCTGCACAGTTCCCCGGATAGAGCCCGACACACGAGCCGCCGGCCGCCTCGCAGGCATTCTTCGGAACGCTGCACTCGGAGTACGAACAGCTGTTGCTCTCACACTGCCAGTGACCGGGGCACTTCGGCTGGGGCAGGTTCTGCGCGCCGCAGTCCGCCGGCTCGCCACACCACGCTGTTTGGGCTTTGACCATCTCGAACCACGGCGAGGTGCCCGCGACCCGCAGGCTGAGCTTCCCGCTCGAGGTCAGCTTGTACTCGTAGCGAACCGTGGTCGCTCCGTCGTCGAGCTTGATGTAGCGCTTGCTGGACGTGGTCGACTTGGTGAACTTGAACGTGCCGTCCGTGCCGATCGGGTCACAGGGGTAGGTCACACACATGACCTGCTGCTCGCTGTGAAAGAGTTTGTCGGTCGTGAGCACGAGCAGCGTCAGATCCTTCGAGCCCATCGTGGAGGGCTTCGAGAGCTGGTAGGTGCCCACCGGTTTCGAGACGCCGTCGGCTTTGCCGTCGAGGTCGGCGATGTCGCTGCCCTCACCTCCGGTCGGCGAAGGGTCACCGCTGTCGGCGCTGGAACAGCCCAGGAAAGGGAGCGAGATCAGCGCTGCAAACCCGAGGGAAATGACGCGAGCTTTCATGGGACCTCCGGAAACGGTGATGTAGGCAACTGTGGTTGCCTGACGCACCCCTAACTACCTATCCCCACCCCGCTGGTCAACGGAAAAAATGGGCGCACCGGGGGTCCATCGCTTTCTGTGGGGTCCCGCGCGTCCATCCAGCCCAGCTGCGATGCTCGCAACTCAATCACACGCGCTCGGCGGGAGGCGTTCGCGGGAGCGTGTAACCGCGCGCACGTTTTCGCGGCCAGGCACGCGGCCTGTAGCAGAAATTCCGCGCGTTCACGCGTGGTCCTTGGTTTGCTTGAGCGGAGGCCATGCACCCGCATCGGCCCGCGTCATTCATATCTCTCGTGCTCTCCTGCTTCACGGCCGTTTGTGTCACCGGTGGGTGCGCCTCGACTGCCGCTGAGCGTCCCGGAGCTTCGACAGCTGCGACCGCAGCGCTGACTCGAGCCGATCTCGACGCGGCATCCGCCGACGGAGAGCGCACGCTCGGTACCGAAACAACAAACTCGCGAGCAGCGCTCGTGCGCGCCATCACTCGCTACGAACGCGCGATGAAGCAGCTCAACCTGGACCTGCGCACCGCGGCCATCGGCGGGGCCATGGCCGGTGGCTTGAATCAGCGGTATCTCGACAGCGCCCTCGCTCACGCAGACCGCGCACTGACTCAGGTCGACCACGACCTCGATGTTGCGAGCCGCGACCCGAACATCTCACTCGATTTGTGTGTGGCGTGCTGGGAAAAGGACTGGAACGGCAACGGGCGCGTCGACGCGCGAGATCGGTTGCTGTTCCAGATCGAGCAGGATGCGGAAGGTCACCCAATTCCCGAGGGCGATCCTCGGCGGAAGCCGACCTTCCGGTTCGACGTTGGCGACGTGTCCTGGGCCCGCGCATTCGTGGCTTTCCAGCGCGCCGCCATCAACCTCGTGCGCGCCTACGATTTCAGCGACGTCAACCGGCTGCTCGACGAGCGAGACCGCCGACCCGAGCTACTACGCCTGCGCCTTTCCCATCCGGAGCGCGTCAAACTCGCGCGCTCTCTGATCCTCGACGGGCTCCACCACTCCGACACCAGCCGCAGGGCCTACCTGAAGGAGACCGACGACGAGCGCGAATGGTTGCCGAATCCCCGGCAGAAGAGCCACGCGCTCCCGCTGCCGGTCGACAACGACCTGTACGACACCTGGGCGGAGGTGGTGAGCGATCTGGAGAGGCTGGTGCGCGGTGAGGAGGGGCTCAGCGTCGCCGAGCTCGCCCAGCTCGGTGACCACCGCTGGAAGGCACCGCCCAGCGGCTACATCGATGTCGGCCGTCTCCTGTCCGAGCCGCGCGACCTACTCATCGACCTCGATGGCCTGGAAAGAATGGAGGCGAAGCGCTCCGCCGAGACGCAGCTGTCGAATTTGCTCGGGCCCAGCTACGTGAAACGGATGAGACCGTCCCCGCTGCTCCGCCGGCTCGGCCGCATGAAGGGAGAGGTGGACCGCGGCGAGGAGTCGCTGGAGCGAAAGCTGCGCTACCTGTTCTGGATCAACTGACGCGGGGCGCTCGGCCCGGGTCCCCTGAACAGGGCGGGCCGCAGGCTTTCGTGGCAAGCCCAGGAGGATTCCACTACCGTTCTCTTCCGCCATGCAGAGCCCACGCCCGCGATCGCGCCCGCGCGCCGAAGGTCGTGTGGAGCTGGCGCCTGAAGGCCTGCGCATCGGGGGTGAGGTCGTCCCACTCCACGCGGCGGCTGTTCACTACTGGCGCCTCGATCCCCGAGACTGGCGCGCCGCTCTGGAAGCCACCAAGAGCCTCGGCTTCCGGCTGATCGATGTGTACGTGCCGTGGGGCGTGCACGAGATCGGACCGGGCACCTTCGACTTCGGCAGGCTGGCGGACGAGCGCGACGTCGCCGCGTTCGTCGAGCTGATCGGCGAGCTCGAGCTCTACTGCATCTTGCGCCCCGGCCCGCACATCAACGCCGAGCTGACGGGGTTTGGACTTCCGGAGCGCGTGATCTGGGACGCGGAGTGCCAGGCGCGCTCACCCCACGGCAACCCCGTCGTGCTACCGGTACCGCCGCTGGCGTTTCCGGTCCCGAGCTACGCGAGTGAGACCTTTCACTCGGAAGTGGCGCGCTGGTTTCATGCCGTCGGGGAAGAGCTCGCGCGGTTCGTCTACCCGCACGGATCCATCGTGCTCACGCAGGTCGATAACGAAGGTGCGCTCTACTTTCGCGACGGCGTCTACGATCAGGACTGGCACCCGGACTCTCTGCGCAAGTATCGGCGATTCTTGCAAGCTCGCTACGAGAAGGTCGCTGCCCTGCGCCAGGCTCATCGGGACGAACACGCGACCTTCACCCGCATCGAGCCGCCGAAGCGCTTCGATGCAAAACACGCGGACGAGCTCGCCCCGCACCTCGACTGGGCCGAGTGGCAGGAGCAAATGCTGGCCGACTCGTTTGCGCTCATGAAGGACCATCTGCTGGCGGCGGGGCTCGGTGGGGTGCCCACCTCACACAACCTTCCGCTCAGCGAGGGTGCCACGCCCCTGGACCCCGAGCGCATTGGCAAGGTCGTCGACCTGCTGGGGCTCGACTACTACCACGCGGCTTCCGCGCCCCAGCGCAGCGAGATTGCGCGGCGCACCACTGATCTCGCCGAGCGCTGCCGCGCCCGCGGACACTCAGCCTTTGCCTGTGAGCTGGGCGCGGGCTTCCCGCCATTCTTCCCGCCGCTGACCGAGCGCGACAATGCCTTCTCAGTGCTGACCGCCCTGGCCTACGGCCTGCGCGGCTTCAACGCCTACATGGTCGTGGACCGCGACCGCTGGGTCGGTGCGCCCATCGATAGCCGGGGCAAGCTCCGGCCATCGGCGGAGCTGTGGCGGAAGTTGCTCGCGGCGCTCGACCGCACGCGCTTCTTCGAGCTGTCCCGTCACGCGGCGGTGCACATCGTCGTACCGCGAAGTTTCCGCCGTCTGTCTCGAGTGTGCCACGCGTTCGGTCCGCTCAGCGCCGCGCTGTTCCAGGTGCTCGGCGGAGGCACACAGGAGGCCTGCTTCGAGGACGAGCTCGGGCTCGGTTCGCCAGTCGTGATCGACACCGAGCGCTTCGCGCGCCAGCTCGAACACACGCTCGAGCTCGCGCGCATTCCGTACGCCATCGTGGGCGGTGACCTGCTCGAGCACGCGCTAACCCACGCGCGTTGGAGCGTCGTTGTCTCGACGGGCGCCCTCGACGTGGATCTCTGCCAGGCCATCGAGCAGGCGTGGCAGCGGGGCGCACCGCTCTCGCTCGGGCCCTACCTCCCTACCCGCGACGCCAGCTTTCAAATGCTACGGACCCCCGTCGGGTTGCCCGCTGGCGTGACCCGTGTTCCGTCGCTGCTCGGGCTCGGCGCCGAGGCCCTGGCGGAGACCGTCGCCGATGCCAAGACAAAGCTCGAGCTCCCCGCGCTCACCGCATCCCCGGCCGAGCTCTTGACCACGGTTCATGTCGATCGACAGGGCGTGGCGCGAGTGCTGTTCGTGATCAACCCAACGGAGTGGGCGGTCGAAGCCAAGCTCGGCGCATGCGGCGCAAAAATCGCGGCCGATGCCCTCGATGGGGAGCGCTTCAATGAAAGTGGCGGTGAATTTGCGCTGACGGTGAGCGGGCGCTCGGTGCGCATGCTGGAGCTTTCTCACAGCGATTGAGCGATTCCGTGTCCGGGACTTGGTTCTGTCGGGCAACGCGTGTAAGAGCCCGCGCCCATGATCGTCGAGATCAACGCCGAGCACCCCGAACCGCGAAAGATCCGCCGCGCGGTCGATGCGCTCGAGGCCGGTGAGATCATCGCGTATCCGACCGACACGGTCTACGGACTCGGCTGCGATCTCTTCAACAAGAAGGCCGTCGAGAAGTTGTATCAACTCAAAGGGCTCGCTCGCGATCAGAAGCTCGCCTTCGTGTGCTCGGACATCAGCGACGCCGCGAAGTATGCAGTGCTTCACGATGAGGTGTTTCGCGCCATCAAGCGGCATTTGCCCGGGCCCTACGTGTTCATTCTCGAAGCCACGCGTGAAGTCCCCAAGATCGTGCATTTGCCGCGCAAGACCGTAGGTGTGCGCATCCCGAATCACGCGGTTCCGTTGGCGATCGTGCGAGAGCTCGGGCGGCCCATCATCTCGAGCACCGCCGCGCGACACGGCGCCGAGGGCAGCCCGGATCCTCACGAGATCGACGACGAGTTCCCAGGCCTGGCCCTCGTCTTGGACGCTGGCCCGGGCGGACTCCAACCGACGAGTGTCATCGATCTCACGGGCCCCACGCCGGTGGTCGTCCGCGAGGGCGCCGGCGACGTGTCCGCGTTCCGTGACTGATCACCAACCTCGACTTGCGGCCTTTCGCACCGCGAAATAACCGGGGCGAAGGGGCTTCTTCGGGGTCAACCGCGAAGCGCAACCGGCCAGAAATTCGCGACTCGTCCCATGCACGAGGAGGCATCCGCCGGCCTCGCCGGTAGTTCAAGTGGGTTTTCACCGCCCATGACGATCGCGATCTGATCATCGCAAGACTGCCCAAGTCGACTGCTAGCGCGTTGCGGCGGACGCCCGGCTTTGGCGAGCGCTGGCCGGCACCGCGGCTGGGGCGCGGATTCTGCGGTGGTGCCCAAGAAAAACTGGCCTCTTCCGGCGGTTCGTGGCTTAAATTCGGCCCGAATTCGTCGCGGGCGTAGAAGCGGTCGCGCATAAGCCAGGAGCACACGATTCATGACGTTCGTCGTCACCGATAACTGCAAAGGGTGTCGTTTCACGGACTGCGTTGCGGTCTGTCCGGTGGACTGCTTCCACGGAGACGACGAGATGCTCTACATCGACCCGGACGAGTGCATCGACTGCGGCGCCTGTGTGCCCGAGTGCCCGGTCGAGGCGATCTACGACGAGACGCAGCTGCCCGACGATCAGAAGGGCTGGCAGCAGATCAACGCGGACATCGCCAAGGGTCTCCCGGTGGTGAACGAGAAGGGCGACGCGCTTGCCGGCGCCGAGGACCGCAAGAAGCAACTCGGTTTCTGAGCGCCCGCGGCGTCACTGTTTGCCGAGCGTGAGCGTCACGTCGGCGACGGATTGAACCGCGAGGCGTTGATCGCCACCGCCTGCAGGAATCAGCGCGGCGGCGAAAGTCTGCTTGGTGGTCCCGCTGTTTGCGAGCGGCTGACCTTTGACCAACGTGAGCTTGGCTTCGGTCGTCGACTGAAACTGGTCGAGCTCCGCGCCCGGCGGCAGGCCCGCGACCTGGAGCTTCGTCGAAGCGGAGTAGCGTTTGGTGCTGACGTTCAGCGTCAGTTGATCGCCGTCCACCTTCTCGAGCTTCACCAGCTGATACGAGACGACGTCCGCTCCACCTGCTGCGCCGCGCGTGGTGACCAGCCAGTATCCGCCCGCCCCGACTGGCTCTTTCGGAAAACCAACGGCGCTCGACTCGAGGGCTTCGGACACGGCGCGGAGCACCATCTCGAGATCGGCCGGGGCGCCCTTGACGAGCTCCGTCTTGAAGTCGACCCCGACCCCCACACTCAACACTCGGAAATCGATCCTGCTGCCCTTCATCTTCGAGAGCTGCACCAAGAGCTCCTTGCCCTGGGGACCGACGTCGCTGGTCAGCTTGATGTCCGAGACCTTCGCGCTGAACGGCGCGCCATCGACTGCGGCCGGTTCGGCGGCGGGCGCCGGTGCCGCAAGACCCGCCGCGGGTGCTTTGGGCTTCTGAGCTTCGATGTTGAGTGAGATCGCCAGGCCCGGCAGCTGGGCACGCCCCAAGCGCAACGTCACCTCGAACGTTCCGCTCTGTCTCCATCCCGGGGTCACGCTGCCGCCGAGCACCTGACGCGGCTCCGCGCCTGCTTCGCCCAGCGCAACCTTCGGCGCGTCACCCAGCTTCTGCTGTAGATCCGCCTTGCCTGGCTCGAAGATCCCGTTCGGCGGCGGGCCATCCCCCGCCGATGCGTCGGCTTGGGGCGCCTTCGACCCCGCGGCCGCAACGGCTTCGGCCAGGTTGGGGTCCACCGCAGGGTTCTGCCCCGCACCGGCGTCCGGCGCGGCGGACTTGGTTTCCTTTGGTTTGTCTTCGCAGCCGAAGGCCAAGGCCAGGAGAGCTACCGAAGACAGCACGAGCGCGCGGCTCTTCTGCGTCATGGCGATGCCACGGGTTTACTCGATAGGCGGAGGTTGTCCAGACCCGATCAACCCCGCGGGGCGTCGGGCCAGAACCCCGGTATGATGGCTCATGCGTGCCTGGGCTCCGATCCCCGTCGCTCTGCTCCTCGCGGTCGCTTGCCACTCTTACCGCTCGGATCCCCGAGGGTTACCCAAGCTCCCGCCGGGACTGGGGCAAACTTCCCCACCGCGTGCGCCAGTTCCGGAGTGGATCCCTGCAGCACGGCCCAGCACGCACCTGAAGGGGACCCCCGACGATCCCGACGGGGGGGTTCTCCTCTCGGGACAGCGAGTGAGCGATGGCGCCATCGCGGCGAAGCAGGTCACCATGCCCCCGCTCACCGGCGGCGCGAGGATCCCACGTCGTCTTGGCGGAGGTTTCGTGTTCTGGAACGCCAAGGCGCTCTACCACGCCCGTTCCTTCCTGGCAGATCTCGAACCCGTCACTGCGGTCGAAGTCGCCATCGATGGGATCTCGTTCGGCGCGGGCTTCGCTCTCGTTCACCAGGCGGACGGCGCGCGTTTCGCCCTGGAGTGGCCGGCAAAAAAACGCATCGCGCTCCCGGTCGCCGGATTGATCGACGAGGTCGCGTCGGCCGACGGTCGCGCGGTGATGCTGGTCGAACCCGATCTGGTGCTCACGCTCGGCGCAGGTCAGAAGACCTGGCGTGACATGAGCAGCACGGCGCGCGCCGTCGTCAGCTTGCACGAGTCTGGGGCCGAGCTCTGGCTCAAGCTCGCAAACTCCGCCGCGCTCAGAGTCGAGGCCGATGGCGCGCTGTCCGCACACCGCGCGCTGCCCGACGCACTGACTGCCAGCCCCGACAAGGTGCAGGATCCGCGCTGGCCAAACTCGGTGCGCGAGTTGCCGCTCGAACGTGCGATCCGGCGCGGCGTACCGGTCGATGAGCACAGCGCCGTCGTCGAAGTTGCCGGCGCATTCGCCCGCATCGATCTGGTCGGCGGCGCGATCCTGGGTGTGACGCCGGCAGCGCTCGCAACGAACCGAGACTGCGACCTCTTGCCGGTGGAAGAAGACGTCCTGGCTCTATGCCGCACGAACCAGGGCGCGGCGGTCGTGATCGCCGGGGTGAAGAGCCCCACTCCGAAGGTGGAACGGACGTTCGGCACACGCGGCAGCTTCTTCGCGGGAAGCCTCGGGACCCTGGCTTTCGGCGGTCCTTGCACCGAGCGCCCGGTCGTCGGCCCCGTCGTTTGTGTGCGCCAACGCGACAAGTCGTGGCGCGAGCTGGGTGAAGCACCTCCGCTTGCGGGGGCTGCGCCGGACGCAGGCGTGGCGCCGTCCCCGACCGTGGTCTCACGCTGGATCCCGATCCGGGACGGCGGCGCCGTCGGGGTGGTTGCCGGCGCGAAGGCGGGCCTGTACGACGCAGCCTCGCGAACGTTCGTGCCGTTCGCGCTCGACCAAGCGTCGCGTCAGAGTGCTCTTTTTTCGACACGCGGAGAGTTTCTGTCGGACGACTTCGCCGTCGGGGAGGATGGCCGGATCGTCGGCTACTCCACCAATTCTTCCCTGGTGGTCCACGCCGACGGCAGAGTCGATGAATCGCCACACGCTTTCACCACAAAGGCGAGCTCCGGCGCCCTCGCCCTCGGCCAGGACACGGTGGGCCGATTGTGGCAGTCGAACGATTTCGGGCAACACTGGGTCGAGGTGTCCCGCCCCCCAGGGTCACAGCTGCAATCGGCACGACCGACACGCTGCTCGCGCGTCGGCTGTGAGCTCCCCGGTTGGTATCGCCTAGGGTATCGCTCGAGCTCACCCGCGCCCACCGCGCTCGACATCGCACCGAACCCACCGCTCGTGGCTCGTGCGAAAACACCACGCCTGTCGTGTCAGCGCTCGTCGCCACCCCGCACGCGCTGGGTGACGCGGGCGCTGAACGCCGACGGTGTTTCGACCGAAGAACTCGACTTCGGCGCACGCAAGGTCAGTGCCCGTGAAGACACACTCCTCGCGGCCCCCCTCGAGCTCGAAGCCGCGGAGGGTGGACTGTTGCTCGGGGCCACGCTGCTCGAGCGGGATCTCGAGAGCCGGGAACCGGCACAGTTAGCGGCGCTCCTGCAAAAGGGCCGCGTGCTTCGTTTCGTGGACCTGCTCAACGACCCCAAGATCGCCGAGACGCGCTTCAAATGGCAGGACATCGTGACGCGCTCCGCGCTCACGGCTGAAGGTCCGCCGGAGGTGAACGCCGAGATTCGGGCATCCGTTCCCGTGCTGATGGAGAAGGCGCTGACGGGAGCGGGCCTGCTGGTCCCCCAGCCAAACGGCGTCATTCTCTGGGCTCGCGCGGGCCAACCCGCCCGCGTTCTGTCGCTCGGCCGCGAGAACGCAAGCTTCGCCCCGCAGAGTGCGCTACTCCGGGCCAAGGACGAGCTGGTCGTGCTGGCGGAGGACGATGGCTGCGCGGCCCGCGTTGTCTCGATCACAGCTGCCGGGGCCCGCACACTGTTCGATCTGCCCGCGCGCGCCACTCGGCGCTCGTGCCCCGCAAACCGCGACGCGCTTGCCGTCGCGGAAGATGGCAGCCTCGCCGTTCTGCGAATGCCGTCTGCAGAGCCGCCCTCGGCTGACGATCCAGCCCTGCTGCTCTCACCTGGAAAACATCCGGCAGCGCTGGGCGCATGGTCCACCTTGACCCCCTGCGCACCGGACGCGAAGGGTGCGCGCGCTCTGGTCGTAGTCGCACGCTCCTGGGTGAAGCTCGACGCGCCCGGCTTCGAGCCCGCAGAGAACGAGCTCACGCTCGGAGTCCTACGCTTCGACTCGGCACGGATCTGCGCAGAGACTCTGGCCGTGGCGGCGCCGTCCATCAACATCGCGGACCGAGACTTCGCGACGGTGGTCGTTGCTCGGTTCGGTGCCACCCCCCGGGCGGACCGCCGCGGTTATGCTCTCGGCGCCGAGCACGCAGAAGACCTGAGCTGCCAACTCAGCGCGCCTTGAGCACTCGCTCAGAACGGCGGCAGCTCCGGAGTGGGTCCGGAATCGCCTTGGCCGGCCGGCTCCTTGGGTGTGGGTTCCTTGGGCTCTGGGGGCTCGCCGGGTGCTTGGCCCGCCTGCACTGCCTCCGGGTCCAGGGCAGCGCCTCCGTCATCGTCGGCGACCGCCGAGGCCTCGGGCGCCGCGTCCACACCGGCGTCGAGCTCCGCCACTTCCGAAGGCGCAGTCCCGTCCAGAAAGACTTCGTCCTTCGCGTCCTCCTGTTCGGGGCGCGCCAGGAGGCCCGTCGCGGGATCGACGCGCACCGTGATGATGCCGGTCGGGCGCGGGAATTCGGTCGCCGGCTTCTTGTCGTGCGCGACCTTCATGAAGTCGATGAAGGCCGGCAGCGCGGTCATTGCACCCGACTCACCCCAGCCGAGCGGAATTGCGTCGTCGAAGCCGACCCAGGTCGCACACACGATGTCGGTTGAATATCCGATGAACCAGGCGTCTTTCGCCTCGTTGGTCGTGCCCGTCTTGCCGGCCACGGGTCGCCCCAGCGAGAGAGCGCGCTTGGCCGTGCCGTCCTTGACCACACTGGTGAGCAAACTCGTGACCAAGTACGCCTCATCCTCGTTCATGACGCGGCGTGAGGGCGGAGCAGACGGTAGAGGGATCTTCTTCCCGTCCGGGCCGACGATCTTCGTGACCAGGACCGGAGCCGCGAATTGTCCCCCACTCGCAAACGTAGCGTAGGCGTTTGCGGCCTCCAAAGGTGTGATCTCGTAGGCGCCCAGCGCGAGACTCGGCGTCGGCTCGAGCCGCGATTCGATGCCGGCCGCTCGAGCCCACTCCACCACGTTTGCCGCCCCGACCTCCGACAAGAGGCGTTCGGCGGCGGCGTTGTCGCTCTGCGCGATCGCCGCACGCACACTCTCACTCCGCTCCCCGAGCTTGCCGTCCTTCGACGCCGGTAGCGCGAGCATCGTCGCAACGGTGAAGCGCCGAGAGTGCAGCGCGTATCCATAGACGAACGGTTTGAACGCCGACCCCGGTTGTCGGCGCGCCCGCGTCGCCCGATCGAGTCCACCCGAAATCGCCTCATAGCTACCGATTAGCGCCAGCACCTGGCGAGTCCTCGGCTCGATCGCGACGAGACTGCTCTCGGGTCCGAGCTCGAGCCGGGCCGGCACAGGCTCGGTACCTTCCGGCAGTGCGCCGACGCTGGCTCGCAAGAGCGCGCCTTCGCGGGTGAACTCACTGGGTGGCAGATGTTTCGGATTGAACCGCTCTTCGTGAGTGAGCTGGACCCTGCCAACCACACTGCCGAGCTGAACATCGACGGTGCCCGCCTTGTCATCGAGTCGCGTCACGCGCCCCACGTAGGCGTGAAACGGCCTCGGGCTGCCCTCGAAAGGAGCCCCGAACAGCCGGCGTTTCGTGGCGGTATGCGGCGGCTCGAGCTTCTGGCGTTCGGCGTGACGCTGCAGGTTCTTGCGCACGGCCTGCCGCGCTGCTGCCTGCAGTGTTGGGTCGATGGTCGTGCTCACCGTGTAGCCGCCCCGCCGCGCGCGCTCACCCACCAGGTTCTCGAGCAGCTTCGACACATGCGCGACGACCTCGGGCGCCAGCTCCGACTCACCCTCGGACGCAGGCGCCAACCGAATCGGCGCGGCGGAGGCCTCGGCATGCAGCTCGGCGGTCACAAAACCCTTGGCAAGCATCTGCCCGAGCACGTAGCGGCGCCGCTCCTCGGTGAGAGTCGGATTCTTGCGGGGTGAATAACGTTCCGGAGAGGCGACCAGCCCGGCGAGCAGCGCTGCTTCGGGCAAGTCGAGCTGCGCTGCCTTCTTCCCAAAGTAGAAACGCGCAGCCTCCTCGATGCCGTAGCGGCCATGCCCGAGGTAGATGTGGTTCAAGTAGAGAGCGAAGATCTCGTCCTTGGTCAGCTGCTGCTCCAACCGGCGGGACAGGATCGTCTCGCGGATCTTGCGCCGGTACGTACGCTCGGGTTCTAGCAACAGATTCTTCACGACTTGCTGCGTGATCGTGCTGCCGCCCTGAACCGTGCGGCCCGCCCGCAAGTTTGCCGCGAGCGCGCGCAACATGCCGAAGTAGTCCAGCCCCTTGTGTTCGTAGAAGCTGGCGTCCTCAGCAGCCAAGAATGCAAGCTTCGCCACGTCGGAGACGTCGGCGAGAGCCACCACGGTGCGGCGTTCGGTGAACACACTCGCCAGCGTCGACCCGTCGCGGGCAAGCACGCGGGTGACCTGCGGAGGGGAGTAACTCGACCTCAGCTGCTCGACGCTCGGCAGATCCGCCTCGTGATAGCGGATCACGCCGTACACACTGCCCGCGCCGACCACGGCCAGCACGACGGCGCAGAGCGCCAGTCGTTTCAGCCACTTCGTGATGCGCCGGAGCATGTTCTCCGTCCCTCATGCCAAGGCGCGGCCCATTGCGACAAGAAAACGCCGAGAGACCGCGCGCTCTTCCTTGGGGTCATTTCACGAGGAATTTCATCGCTACGACGGCAATGACAACCCCCAGGACCAGACACGCGGCGGCGACGCCGATCAGCATGCCGGCCCCCGGCCCTGCCTGGGCGGGCGCCCGCAGCGTCTGGGAGTTTGGGTTCGCGGACTGGGCCGGCGCGGAAGGCAGAGGAGCAGCCGCGGCGCTCGAGACCGGGAGCAGGCGCTCGGAGCTCGGATCCGCGTAGGGGGCAAGCGCGGCGGCGAACTCCGACGCGGTCTGGAAGCGATCCTCGGGCTTTTTCGCCAGCGCCCTGGCGATCACGTCTTCTAGCCCCTTGGGGAAGCTGCGGCCGGGAACCCGCTCGTTCAGCGGGATGGGCGGCTCCATGACGTGCTTCTGGATGTACTCCATCGGCGTCTTGGCGTTGAACGGCAGCTTGCCCGTCAGGACTTCGTACAGAATTGCCGCCAGTGAGTAGAGGTCACTGCGCGCGTCCAGGGTCTTGCCTTGCGCCTGCTCGGGCGACATGAATTCAGGAGTGCCGAAGACCATTCCCTCTTGGGTCAAGATGATCGATCCGGGGCGCATCTGACGCTCGGTGACCTTCGCCAACCCGAAGTCGAGTACCTTGGGGAAATCTTTCACCCCGCCCTGCGCGCACAGGAAGATATTTTCCGGCTTGAGGTCACGATGAACGATACCCATCTCGTGGGCCTCATGCAGCGCGCCGCACACCGAGATCAACACTGGGATGGCGCGCTCCACCCCCATCGGCCCCTCCTTGCGCACCGTCTGATTGAGGTTCCGCCCCTCGAGCATCTCCATGACGATGTAGAGCGAGTCGTCTTCTTCGAGCTCGCCGTACATGAACACCTTCACGGTGTTGGGGTGACTGAGCTGGCTCATCGCCCGGGCTTCGCGCCGGAAACGCGAAGTCAGATCCTTGCGGTTCGCCAGTTTCGGATGGAGGATCTTGATCGCCACCATCCGGTTCATTGCCGGCTGCTCGGCCTTGTAGACGGACCCCATCCCGCCGGTGCCGATCTTTTGGAGGACCCGGAATTGCCCGCCGAGAATTTCTCGACCGATGAAGGGATCGCTGGGCCGCATCCAGCGTCGCTTCTAGCAAAACTAACCGCGCGCTACGAGGCTTGCCGCTGCGCCAGGGCGTTTCACTGATGGAAGCCGAATTCCTTACGAGCTCGCTGCTGAGCAATGCCGGGTTTACCCACGCTTTCTTCACGAGAAATGGTGGAGTCTCGCCGCCGCCGTACGCTTCGCTCAGTTTTTCCGTCAGCGCGGGCGACAGTCCGGACAATGTTCGCGAGAACCTGGTGCGCGCCGCGCGGATCCTGTCCGTGGAGCCAGAGAAGCTCTTCTACCTGTCACAGGTTCACGGCAGAGTACTGCGCGAGGTCGATGGGCATTCGGACTGCCGAGGCATGCTCGATACGGAGGGGGACGCGCTCGGCTCGAGCGACCCCAGCGTGGCTTGCGGCGTGCGCTCCGCGGACTGCGTTCCGGTATTGATGGCCGATCGACGCTCGGGCCGCGTGGCGGCGGTCCACGCTGGCTGGCGCGGTGTGGTGGCCGGGGCCGTGGAATCTGGGGTGGATTGGCTGAAGGCGGGGGCATCAGGGCAAGCCGATCTCGTTGCCGCGATCGGGCCTCACATTTCCGTGGCCAGCTTCGAAGTGTCCGTAGAAGTCGCCGCGGAACTGGCCGGCGTTTCGCCCGACCCGGGGGTCGTGCATTCTGAATTTGGGGCGAAACCCCACGTGGATCTGCGCGCCTTGGTTCGGGCCAAACTGTTGAGCGCCGGGGTTTCGCCGGGGTCTGTGGACGACGTGGCAGGCTGCACCGTGCTCGATGCGGCCAGGTTCTTCTCCTTTCGACGCGATGGCGCCCGGAGCGGACGGCACCTCTCGGCGATCGTGGCGCGAAGGCTGCTCGGCTGAGCAGTAGCCTGCGACTTTTTCCCCCAAGGCCTCCTGGGTATACGCTTCGCCTCCATGGCTTTCGAGGTCCACTGCAGCAAATGCAGCGCCCGCTTCACCCTCCCGAAGGATTTGTACGAGCGGAAGGTGAAGGGGAAGGTCGTAACGGTACGCTGCAAAAAGTGCCGCGCCGACATCTCCGTCGATGGCACCCGTGTCGACTCGAAGACGAGCGCAGCGCTCGACCTGACGCCCACCGTCCCGCTGACCGAGCCGAGCGTGTTGCCACCCGTCGAAGGGTTGTGGGTCGTCAGCTTCGCCGATGACGACGACCGCGAGCTCACCGTCGGACAATTGAAGAAGGCATTCGAGGGTGGCGAGATCAACACGGAGACGCTGGTGTGGAATACCAGCTTGGACGAGTGGCGAAGCATCGCCGAGGTTCCAGAGCTCGTCGAGCTGCTCGGCGCTTCTGGGCTGGGTGCGGGCGGATTCTTGGGCACGGGCGTCGCGGTGGTCCCCGGTGCCAACGAGGTGATCGGCGACGACGAGATCGGCCCCTTCCGCAGCGTCGGGCAGGGCACGATGTCGGAGCACGGTGAGCACGAGGCTGCGGCCGAGCCAGATGCGGCAAAAGCGACGCCCGCTGACGAGAAGGCCAGCGAAGCACCCACCGCCGAGCCGCCGAAGGTGATCGAAGGCACGCCGACCGTTCCACTCACCACACCCAAGCCGAGTGCGCCAGCCGCCGACAAAGATGAAGGCCCATCATCCCGACCCGACAGCAGCTCGAAAGCCCCGGCCAAGCCCGCGCGGAAGTTGCCGTCCGCGCCACCGAAAGTCCGTCCCGCGTGGCTGAGTGAGCCCCCGAAGAAACCAGCCACCGAGGATCCCGATCTGCCGGAGGGCGAAGAGGCGGCCCCTTCGAGCGGAACGCCCGATCTTCGCAGCCTGATGACAGGCTCGATCGTGCCACCGGAGGATGCGCAGCGGGACCAAGACGAGAAGGCTTCCGAGGATATTTTCGCGATCGGCGGCGGCGGTATTGCCGCTGCATTGCCGACCATCGACCTGACGAATATCGACCCTTCCCCGCCATCCAGCGCGAGATCAGCGAAGCGAAAGCGCGACGACGACGAGCCAGCATCGAGCCAACGGGGGGGCGCGAAGTCGAAGCGACCTCCCGGCACGAAGACCAAGACCAAGCGCCCACCTGCCCCGAGCGATCGCAACGCAAAACCGAGGGCAACCCCACCGGCTGCCGAAGAAGAGAAGAGCGGGAGCCCGCTCGTTTGGATCGGCATCGCCGGCCTAGCCGCCGTGGCGGTGTATTGGTTCTTCCTGCGGAGCCCCGAGCGGCCCCCCGAGCCCACTCCCACGCCGACCCCCGAGTCGCCCGCCATGACCGCGCCGCCAACGCCATCGCTCACCGCGGAGCCGACACCGACGACACCCGACGCAGCAGGGCCGGCCGAAGACGCTACGGCACCAACGACCGAAGAGCCCGTTGCGAAGGAAGAGAAACCCGTCGCCAAGGAAGAAAAGCCAACCGGCAAGGAAGAACCTCCCACCGGCAAAGAAGAGAAGCCAACCGGCAAAGAGGAGAAGCCAACCGGCAAAGAGGAGAAGCCAACCGGCAAGGAGGAGAAGCCCGCACCGACGGGTGGAGACGTCTCCATGGCGGCTCCCTTCGATGCCAACGCCGCTCGGGCGTCGCTCACGTCTGCGGCGGGCGCGGCGTCTGGCTGCCGCAAAGAAGGGGATCCGTCCGGCACGGCAACCGTCGTCGTGACGTTCGCACCATCCGGCCGCGTCACCACCGCAAACATCAGCGGGCCTCCGTACGCTGGTACGAAGACGGGAGGCTGCATCGCATCGGCAATGCGCAGCGCCAAGGTCCCTGCCTTCTCCGGTGACCATGTAACGGTCAGCAAGACCGTCGTCATCCAGTGACCACGAGCACGCTCGAGATCCGAGCGGCCCGGCCCGAGGACGCCGCCACGGTGCTGGGTTTCATCCGCGAATTGGCCGAATACGAGCGCGAGCCTGCGGCAGTCGAGACCACAGCCGCCACCCTCGAGGAGCAGCTGGCCCGGGCAAATCCGCCCTTCGAATGTCTGCTCGCGGAGCTGAACGGGAAAGCCTGCGGGTTCGCGCTGTTCTTCAGCAACTACTCGACCTGGCGCGGGCAGAGCGGCATCTACTTGGAGGACCTGTTCGTCCCCGAATCCCGGCGGGGCGAAGGGATTGGCAAAGCGCTGCTCACGGCTGTCGCACGCATCGCAGTGCAGCGCGGCTGCCCCCGCATGGAGTGGGCGGTACTCGACTGGAACCAACCCGCGATTGACTTCTATCGATCACTCGGCGCCGTACCCATGGCCGAGTGGACCACCTTTCGCCTGACCGGCGCTGCCCTGCAGCGCGTGGGCAGCTCCTGACTTCAGCGGCAGTCGGAGAACACGTGTTTCGCGAGGGCCTGGGCCACGACCTCATGGCCCTGCGTTCCCCAGTGAATGTGGTCGTTGGCAAAACGCCGATACTTGGGACACAACAACTGCGAATCACCGCAGCTCAGACTGGGGTGGATGTCAACGACCTGGTCTACCTCACCCGTCGTCCCTTGCTCCCGGATCCACGTGTTCAGCGCCTCGGTCGCCTGCACGCGTTTGTCGTCGACTCCGCGCAGGCGCCCCCAAGGCGCAATCGTCAGCGCGACCACCGATAGCCCGCGTTTGCGGCCGGTTCGGTACATGTACGACAGATTGCCGCGGATGCGTCCGATGCGCGCCTCGCTCAATGAGGCCGCAGCGAGATCGTTCACACCACCCAGAATGATGACGTGGGTGTAGTGCGGGCGCTTGATCCATGGCGTGCTCTCGCCGAACAAATCCTCGGTGAAGCGCCAGCGCATGTGATCGGTACGCTGCCCGCCGACACCGTAGGCGTCGAAGCGACTCTCGGGGCAGCGCTCCGCAAGCGCCTTCATGTACTTGCCACCCCCGGCGCGGGTGTCGGTCAGGGAGTCCCCGATCGCGGCGACCACGTAGCGGCGACCCGGGGGCGCGTCCGACTGCCGCGGCGCACCCAGTACCAGCACGACGATGGCCAGGAGGGTGGCAGCAAATATGTGCACTACATGGAAAAGCATAGCTTCGCTCGACCCTTCCGCCCAATTTGCGGCCTCGGAGGCGACGGGCACGTCGGCCCGCCTGTGTTACGGTTCCCGCCCATTCCGGAGGAGATCTGCATGTCCGTTGCCTACATCATCGACGCAGTCCGAACCCCCCGCGGCCGCGGCAAAGCCGGCAAAGGCGCGCTCAGTAGCATTCACCCCCAGGAGCTCGTCGCTCAGACGTTGAACCAACTGCCGAAGCGCGTCGGGCTGCGCGCCGAAGACGTCGAGGACGTCGTGATCGGCTGTGTGTCGCAGGTGAAGGAGCAGGGGGCGTGCATCGCCCGTAACTCGATCTTGGCCGCCGACTGGCCCGAGACAGTGACCGGCGTCACCCTGAATCGCTTCTGCGGCTCCGGTCTCCAGGCCGTGAACTTTGCGGCCATGGGCGTGATGGCCGGACAGCAAGATCTGGTCGTCGGCGGTGGCGTCGAGAGCATGTCGCGCGTACCCATGGGCTCCGACGAGGCCATGATCGACGGCCTCAATCTGAAGCTCCGCAAGCGTCTGTTTCAGGTGCCACAGGGCATCAGTGCCGACCTGATTGCCACGCTGGACGGCGTCACCCGCGAGGACCTCGATCGCTTTGCGGTGCAGAGCCAGGCAAACGCAGCCCGGGCGATTGCAGAAAAACGCTTTGCAAAGAGCCTGTTTTCGGTGGTCGACGACGACGGCAAGATCGTCCTCGAACGTGACGAACACCCGCGGCCCGGCGCCACGATCGAGAGTCTGGCGGGACTCGAGCCGTCGTTCGTGATGATGGGTGCGGCCCCTTTCGGCCCGAACGGTGAGACCCTCGACCAGCTGGCGCTGTCGCGTTACCCCGCCGTCAAGGAGATCAAGCACCTGCATCACGCCGGAAACTCCAGCGGCATCGTCGACGGCGCTGCGCTCGTGCTCCTCGCCTCGGAAGGCTACGTGAAGAAAAGTGGGCTCAAGCCGAGAGCCAAGATCCGGTCAGTCGCCACCTACGGTGCAGAGCCCGTCATCATGTTGACCGCGCCGACACCTGCCTCGGAGGCGGCGTTGAAGAAGGCCGGCATGAACGCCAAGGACATCGATCTGTGGGAGATCAACGAGGCCTTCGCGGTGGTCCCGCTCAACACCATTCGCCGCCTCGAGATCGATCCGGCGCGAGTGAACGTCAACGGCGGTGCCATTGCACTCGGTCACCCTCTCGGCGCCACGGGCGCCGCGCTGCTCGGTACCGCCCTCGACGAGCTCGAGCGCTCCGGCAAGGCCACGGCGCTCATCACACTCTGCATCGGCGGTGGCATGGGCATCGCCACCATCATCGAGCGGGTCTGACCCAAACAGCAAAACTCTGCAGCAGGGCCGGCGACCACTCTGCTTGGCTCGCCGGCCTTGGGATACTTTTGCTGAAATCCCGGGGTTTTTGGCGCGCCTGAGGGCCGCAGCCTTCTCGACGCAGCCACGTCCCCGGGCGGGGGGTGGCGCCCGCGAGATCACGCGTTACGTTCTCTCCATCGGCGCCCGCTGGGGCTGAGAGTAACGCACCCATCCCCGCCCAACCCGCTCGTCGGGCAGTCGAACACGGCGAGAGTCGTGTTTTCGCCCGACGCCCTCAGCGCGGCGCCGATACTCTTTCTCGAGTTCTTTGGACTCGGTCAGTCGAACGGCGGGCCCTTGATGTCGCCGCCACCGCTGGTCAGGTCCTTCGCAGCCTTGCTGCGTGCGTCGACCTGCGATGCCTGAGTGAGGATGTCCGGATTGACCGCGATCCGATTTTCGTAACCCGTCACCGAGCCGTGACAGCCGGCACACATGCCGTTGAAGAGATCCCGCCTGAACGACTGGCGCACCCACTCACCCGGGTAGAACTGCATCTCTTCCCGCTGGAAGTGTTTCTTCGCTTCGCCTTCACCGGCCAGCTTCGCGAAGGTCGCCAAGGTGACAGGCATACCACCGGGGATCTGCACCTTGAGTGAGCCGTCTTGCTCCAGGTCGGCCGCACCCAGCTTGCGCCGACGAATGTACAGGTCGCCGAACTGGTCACTCGTCACGAACGCGCCGCCCTGCGCGTAGCTGGTCACCCCCGGCTCGGGGGGCAGGTTCTCCCAGACCTCGAGCGGTTCGTTGTCGGCAATCTGGCGCCCCGACCGCGTATTCTGGAAGAACAGCGACGCGAGGAGCGGCAGGTCGACGAAGGTGATCTGTGAACGATCCTTGTGTTCGGCGTCCGAATACACCGTGGTCGCACCGTTCGCCTCGTCGATGCGGGACTTGAACACACCGCGGTCGTCCCGCGCATACACGGCAACCGGCCAGATCAGGTCGGCGGCGCCATCTGCGAGCAGCGGGGTCCGCTGACCGGTGACGGGCTCCACCATGACAATCTCGTATTTGCCGTCGAATGCCGTGACGTCGACGACGTTCGGCGCGTAGCTCACGAGCATGCTTCCGTTCGGCAGCGGGGCCGGGCTGCGATAGGCGCCCTTCGTCGCACCTTTGCCCGTCGCCGCCGGATCCACGATCTTGATTGAGCGCTGGAAGAAGGCCGGGTTCTGCCAGTCCATGGCGGAGGCGTCCTGGAGATAGTCGTCGGGGTTCTTGCTGGGCTGGTCGATGCCGATGCTGCGGTTGATCACCGCCAGCGTGCCACCGCCGTGCACAGCCCCCTTGGCGCTGAAGATCGCCGCCAGGTTTTTGTCGGCGAGCTCGACGACGTCGGTGAACTGATTGTAGTCGATGGTGCTGCGCTGGCCGAACAGCGGGTGATAGTCGCCGCCATCGAGATTCTGTCGCCGCCCCGCGAGCTGATAGAAACCAGGAGCGCGCTTCTCGGTCGTGAAGATCAATCGACCGTCCCCCATGAAGTTGGGCAAGATCTCTTGATTCAAGAGGAAGGTCAGCTGCCGCACCTTCCCGCTCTCCACGACATAGAGATTGGCATTCAAGCGTGAGGGATCGGCCGGCGTGCGGGTCGGCCCCTGGTAGCCGAAGACTCCGACGTTCTTCGTGTTGCCCCGGGTCGAGGTGAAGACCAGGCGACCATCCGGCGCAAACGCCGGGTCGAAGTTGTGTACGAGCTCCCCGTTGTCCGGGACGGGTTTGCCGTCGTCGTCCACGGCGGCGGCGTTGATGGTCGGCTCGGGCGCACAGCTCGCGCCATCGATGACGTAGACCCGGAACGGCTCGGTCGCCGAGCTGCGGGCGGAGAACGCGATCTTCTTGCCATCCCAGCTGACTGCCGGGCGGCGCACGTCCGCGTTGGCCGGGCTAATACCACAACCGCCGAGGATGCTGTTGCCCGAGCCAGCGGTCACGACACCCGCAGCGTCCATGGACGCCGTGGCCTGCATGAGATCCGCACCCGGCGCGAACTTCTCCCAGTCTTGGGGCGTGTCCGGCTTCGGCGCCGGCGGCCGCTTCACGTACACGATGCCGGAGAGCGGCATCGCGCCCGCCATGCGAATCGAGCGCTCTTTCTCGATCCAGGCCACGATGACACAGTACGCGGTCTGATCGTCGATCGGCCCCGTCTCGGCTGCCTTCAAGTCACACTGCGTGGGATCTCCCGCGCCCGCCAAGAGTGGACCACCGCGGTGCAAGATGCCGCCGGAGGAAGGCGCCAGGTTCTTGCGCAGGATCCGGCCCACGTTGGGGTTGGGTGAGTCGAGCGCGACCTGCTCCAGACTCAGCTGGTAGTTGCGCCGTGTCGCCGGCAAGCCGAAGTGCCCGCCGCTTCCTCCGCGCAGCCGATAGTCGTGGAACATGGACGCCGAGTGGCAGCCGAGCATCATGCAGCCGCGGCGGACGAGCATGGGCTGCACACGCTTCGCAAAAAACAGGAAGCCGGGCTCCGTCGGGACGTTGCTCGGCCCTCCCTTGGCGGTCGCCCAGTTCAGGATCGCTTTGTAGCCGTTGTCGGTAGGATGCTGAAAGATCGCGCCCCCTTCATGATAGGTGCCGCCCTGCGATGTGGACAACACACGCCGCAGGATCTCGCTCTGTGCCGCCTCCACGGAGACGTAGTTGCTCGCCGCAAAGTAGTTCCAACGCACTTGCTCTTTACTCGTTCCGCAGGTCAGGTAGAGCGAGTTTGCCGGGTTGCCGTGGCAGTTTCCCGCCGCGCAGGTCTCTCCCAGCAGCGTGTTTACCTCCGAGGAAAACTGAGGAAAGTCTTTGTCCGGAGGATCCTTGGTCGCGTCGAACAGCGGGTCGATTCCGAGGCTCTCACCGCACGCAGTCTTCACGTACTCCTTGGGTGTGGCCTTCGCGTTGTTCTCCGTGGCACCGTTGTCGATCCAGCGCTCGAGCTGTGCGTACGAAGAGCTCGTGACATCGAGCAGCGAACCGCCTGCGTGGGCGATGTCCGTCTTCAAGATCAACGCTTCGTTGTCCCAGGAAGTGAGTCGCACCGAGAACGGCGGCGACACCTTCAACAGCAACCCGGGGATGCCGTAGGGGCCGTAATCGACCAAGAGATCACGGCGCAGGTTGACCGTGTCGTAGCTGCTGACGTCGAGATTGCCGAGTGCGTTACCGCGGTCGTCCGCCGCAACGTGACAGCTCGACTTCGACGGGCTCGTTGCACACGAGGTCTGCAAGATCGGTCCTATCTTGCGCTCGAAGAAGGTGTTCGACGCCGGCCGGTCTTGCTTCCCACAGCTCGCGGTGCCGCCCAACGCAGCGGCAGCCAGACTCACACACAGTACAAAACGCGGGGCGAACATTTCAGTCTGGATTTTAGCACTACGACATGACGGAAATCATGTCGTATCGAAAAAAAGCACGCACGCGAACGCGTCTCGGCCCGACAACGCCAGCGGCGGAGTCGGGCCGAGGTATCAGGCGCTTGGGCTCAGAGCCGGCGCAGCGCGATGGCCGCAGCGTCACGCACGAACTGGTTCGGGTCCTTCTGTGCTGCTGTCACCGCGTCCTTCGCCGCAGGATCGGCGATCTTGCCGAGCGACGAGACCGCAGCTGCGCGGACCATCGGATCCGACTCGGTGGAGACCGCCGTCAGGGCAATGAGACCCGCGACCGCGTCCTTGGCTCGCAGCGTACCCAGGGCCTCCGCGGCGCGCTTGCGAACACGGGGTGATTCGTCGCTGATGCGCTTCACCACCGCCGAAACGCCCGTGAACACGTTGACTCGCGTGGAGGCGTAGAGGGCTTCCATGCGCACGTCCTCATCCTTGTCAGCGATTGCGGTGCCGAGCTCACCGTTCGGCCCCTGGCTGTTGATGCGGAACAGCGAGTGTGCGGCAGACTTGCGAACCGTCGCCGACGGGTCTGATACCGCGGCCTGCGCGATGACAGCAATCCCGGGTGCCGTGAGGAACTCACCCAGGGCCTCGACCGCGTAGGCGCGTTTCGTCTCGCTCGCGCCCATGTCGGCGGCGGTCTTGATGGTCTGTTCGTAGACCTCGCCCGGCCCGAACACACCGAAGATGCGCCGTCGCAGCCACCACGCGGCAATCTCACGATTGCGCGACTCGGAGCTGTAGATCAGCTTCGAAACGATCGGGATGCAGTCGAGGCACTCGACCTTCTCACCGTGCTCGAGCCGCGCCCAGATCTCGGTGGGAGCGAGGTTGCCGCTGCCCACTTCCCGAATTCCCTTCCCGGAGGTCGGATCTTCGAGTGAGCCCGGGTCGAGGTTCTCGTACACCTTCGAGCGGCCGGATAGCACGTTCTTCGGTGCGGAATCTGCGATGACAGCGCCGGAAACTAGCAGAGTGGCTCCAGCGAGGAGAGCGCCTAGGGTGGTGCGAATTGTGGTCTTCATGACTTTCTCCGATGCTCCTCAGCTCACTTGTATCCGCCGCCGCCCGAGAGCGGGTCGCTGCCAAACGGTTTGAATCCGGTGTTCTGCCGCGCGTAGTACTGACCGCCCATGTCGATGGTGCGGATCAGCTTGGCGCGCTCGTCGCGGGTGAGCGACCCGCCCTTGTCCTCGGGGTGCAACGTACGGGTGCCACCCTTGACGTTCGGGTCGGAGAAGGCCTCGCCCAGCTTCCAAGCCGTCTTGTTGGCGTCGAGGGCCGACGTCATGTTGATCTTCTCGATCAGCATGCTGCCACGCGCGTCGCTCGGGACTGCCCACTTCGGTGGAACGGTGCCGACAATTTGCATGTCGCCCATGTCCATCTCCATGGCCGCCGGGTAGAAGAGCGACACGTAGCTTGCCGGGTACGTATCAACCTTGTTGTCGTACATGACCGTGATCGGCGTCGTGCCCAGATCGAGCCGCGGGATCTGGTACTGGGTGGTCGCGCCCGTCAGCGCGTTGTTCATCGTGATCGTGTAGTACTCGGTCGTTCCGGCGTTGTGACACGACACACACTTGGCATCGAGGATGGCCTGGATCTCGTTGCCCTCGAAGCCGGCGTCCGCCTTGTACCAGGGGTACTCGGTCCGCTCGCTGACCGGCTTGTTGAAGTTCATCGGGTGGCCCGGACTCGCCGGATCGCCCTTGCCCGAGGCGATCGTGAGCGCCTGCTGGCTCGGCAGCACCGGGCTCTTGCGACTCTCGTGGCAACCGCCGCACACACGATCTTCGCCGGGCATGCCCTGGATCCACAGAGTCTGGTTGCGAATCGCGAGCTCGAACTCGTCGATCGCCTGGAGATGCACCGGCACGTAGGGCGGAATCGCAGCGAGCCAGGAGCCGTCGTCGTAGACGTCGGCTTCGCCGATGACCGCCGCGCCTTCCGCCATCGTCAGGCCGAACATGGTCACGCCCGTCGCGGCCTCGCTCGAGAAGCCCTCGATGATGCGGACCTTCTTGGCTTGCTTGAGCGCCTCGTCGAGGGGGGTACCCTCGGCGAACTGCGCGCCCGAGACCTTGTTGCCGTGGAGGCTGGTGAGCGAGGTCTGCCGGATGTCGATCGAGCCGAAGACGGACGGAATCGTGGAGTCCGGAGTGTCCTGAATGGACCCGATGATCGGCGGCGTGTCGCGCTTGACCACGGCCTTCGCGTAGATCTCCCAGGTGCCCTCGTAGTTCTTCACGAGCTGGTTGGTGCGAGTCCCCGGATCGTAGATGTACACACCGAAGTCCGGCGGCGTCTGGGAGAGTTCGTTGATGTCGTTGACGAAGCCCTTGGCCCAACCGGTCAGGATGCGCCCGTCCGGCAAGACCGTCGGTGCACGATAACGACCGACCGGCGACGGGCCGTTGCCACGCGGCACCGCCTCGGTGAGCACTTCGTAGTCCGGCTCTTCTTCGTAGAAGGCCGCCTGGTTGTCGGGGTTACGCACGTCGATCTTGACCAAAGCTCCCGACTGAATCGTACGGTTGCGCGAGGTGGCGACGGCGACGAACACGTTCGGATCGTTGGTCTCGACCGCCTGCACCAGCGCGTTCGACGGTTTGCCGTGCTGACCGCTGATTGCCACCATCTGGGTGCAATCCGGGTTGGCAGCGAACATCTTGGCGTCGTTCACGTTCTCGAGGTGCTCCCAGCGCGAGAACCCGACGCGACCGTCCTTCATGGCAAAAGGAGTGACCGTATTCGAGAGGTTCTGCGAGCAGAGCTTGCGATCCGCGTCGCCACCAGAGACCGTGACGAACGCCAGCTGCGAGACCTGACGGCTGTGGTTGTACTCGTCCGCCCGAGTACCCATGTCGGTGTAACCCTGGTTCGTGACGAAGGCGATCTTGTCGCCCGGGAGCCAGACCGGCTGCACGTCGTCTGAATCACCAAACGTGAGCTGGTGAATCTCGAACTTTCCATCCGAGTTGCGCTCGAGGGCGGCCCAGTAGATGTGGTACGAGTCATCACCGTTCTGCTTCATCGAGAACACGATCTTCGTGGCCTCGAAGTTCAGATCCAGGCCGGAGACGTCGGCCGTCTTGAAGTCTTCGATGATGTTCTCGACCTCGCTGGACGCCAGGTTGAGGATCTCAAGACGGCCGCCGGGAACGAAGCGCGCGTAGTCGAGCACTTGGCCCATTCCACCCGCGACGTTCACCGACCAGGTGCCGTCATCGTTCTGGTAGGTCGTCTGCCGGACGGCGTAGACGAGCTGTTGAACGTTCTTGATTGAAGGTCCGCCGGGGTCATCCCCCTTGTCGCTGGCACAGCTCGGGGCGGTGAGGCCCAGGCCAACCAGGAATGGGAGGGTCAGGGCGCGTAGGACGCGACGACGGGTACGGGTAATTGCCATGGGTTTCCTCCGAAGGGGCTGAGCCCCGGCGAATGTAAAAGCAGGTTCCGGGCCACCTACAAACACCGACGAAAGCGCCACATTCTCTGGCTCACTGCGGGGTCTCGCCCCCAGCTGGCGTGGGGCATGGGGGCCGCGGCCCCCTCGCCCGATCCCCCGCCCACCGCCCACGGACGCAAGGCGTGTGGGCCCATCGCCCGACCCCAATCGCGAATAGACTCGGCGCGTGGACCTGAAATGGGATGAACGCGGGCTGGTCGTGGCCGTCGCGCAAGATCGTTTGACGGGCGAGGTTCGCATGGTTGCCTGGATGAATCAGGCGGCGCTGACGCAGACCCTCGAGAGCGGGTGGGCCACCTTTTATAGTCGCTCGCGCCAGGAGCTCTGGCAGAAGGGCGCGACGAGCGGAAATCGGCTGCGAGTCCACGGGGTCAGCATCGACTGCGACGGTGACACGCTGCTGGTGTCGGTGGATCCCGAGGGTCCGAGCTGCCACACGGGCCGACCCAGCTGTTTTTTCCAGTCGGTTGCCGGACAAACGCAGGATCCCGCGCCCTACCTGCTGGAGCTCGAGCGGGTCATCGCCGAACGGGCGAGCAGTGTTGATGCGCGCAGCTACACACGCTCGCTCGTGGAGAGCGGAGTCGAGAAAATCACGGCGAAGATCCGGGAAGAGGCCGACGAGTTCGCCTGCGCGCTCCAAGGGGAGTCGAACGACAGGGTTTCGAGCGAGGCCGCGGACGTCTTGTTTCACCTGCTCGTAGGGTTGCGGGCTCGGGGCGTGGCACTTCACGAAGTGATCGCCGAGCTCGCCCGCCGAGCCGGGACCAGTGGTCTCGACGAAAAGGCCGCTCGCGCCAACACCGGGGGCGGTGGCCCACAGCCTGTTTGACCCTGCTGCAAGTGCCCGATATTGTGGGCGCCTTGCGTTGCCTGTCCGGCACCGTGAAGGTGTCGCACCACCCCCCGCGGAAAGTACGAGATGAAGGTTCTGGTCTTCGAAGCGGACGCCGAATTCGCGGCGCTGATCAAGGATGGGCTCAGCGTTCTCGGCTGCGAAACGACGGTGGTGGACGAGGCCAACGTCGGCCTGCAGACCGCGGCAGCGGACAAACCCGACTTGATCTTGTTGTCGATCGAGCTGCCGCGCATGAACGGCTTCTCGGTGTGCAACAAGCTCAAGCGCGACCCTGCTCTGAAGGACGTGCCGCTGATCATCATGAGCAGCGACTCGACCGAAGAGACCTTCGAGCAACATCGCCGGCTGAGAACCTGCGCTGAAGACTACCTGCACAAGCCGATTTCCTTCGCCGACCTGGCAGCCCGTGCCCGCGCGTTCGTGAGCCTGCCAGAAGGGGCTGGGTTCACTGATCCCCCACCCAGCGACGACATCGTCATCGACGACGAGATCGTGCTCGACGACGCGCAGCCGCTAGCGAGCGAAGAGCAAACGGTCACGCATGAGCCCAAAGCAGATGGAGATCTCTCCCATTTTGCGGAGCAAGCCTTCAACGCGATCCAGCAGCCCGAGCCTGAGCCTGAGCCTGAGCCTGAGCCTGAGCCTGAGCCCGAAGCCGCCCGCCCGCCACCGCGCGGTGCGTCGATTCCCCCGAGAGCTTCGTCCGCCGACGTCGCTCTGCAGGCCGAGGTCGACAAACTCCGCGCGCGTACGGCCGAGCTCGAAGCGGAGCTGAGGGGCGCCAAGGACAAGGCGGGCGAGCTGGAGGACGTCGCGAGCCGCGAGGCGAGCAAAGACGCCGAGGTCCAGAAGCTCAAGCGTGAGCTCGATGAGACCAAGGCCAAGCTCTCTTCCGCCGGCAAGGGCGGAGGCAGCTCTGCGCGCGAGTTCCTCGATTTGCGCGAGCAGCTGAACAAGAAGGACAAGGAGCTGCTCGACCTGCGAGAGGCAGCAACGAGCAAGGACAAGGAGCTGCTCGGGCTGCGGGACAGCGCCCTGAAGGGTGACCGCGACAAGGCCGACCTGAACGATCGGATCACAGAGCTGGAAGGACAGCTCGCCGACTCGCAGAAGAACCTCGATGCCACCCGAGCCGACAAGGAGCAGGCCAGCAAGCGAGCGGACGACTTCAAGCGCAAGAGCGAGAAGTTGCAAGGAGAGCTCGAGGCAAGGGGCCTCGAGGTGGAAGAGGCCAAAGAGGCCCTGGCGCGCGACTCGGCGACCCGGGACGCGAAGGAAGCATCCACCCGCGCCGAGCACCAAGAGGCGCTCGAGAACGCCGAAGCCAAACGGCAGAAGGACGTTGCCGCGGCCGAAGAGCAAGGTCGCCAAGATCTGGCTGCGGCGGTCGAGACCGCCGAGGCCAAGGCGGCGGAGGCAGAGGCGCAAGCCCTCGAGGCAGCGGCTGAGGCGGCCACGCGTGCTCAGGCCGAAGCCATCGCCGGCCGCGAGGCGGAGCTCAAGAAGGAATACGACTCCAAGATGGCCGCCCTGCATCGCGCCAACGAAGACGCGATGAACAAGCTCAAGGCCGAGCACGCACAGTCGATGGAGGACGCGGCAGCCGCGGCAGCCGCGCGGCTGGCCGAACGCGAGGCAGAGCTGGCGGCGGAACGCGAGGCGGCAGAAGCCCGCCTGACCGAGGCCCACGACACAACTCGGGCCGAGCTTCGCGCGAACGAACAACAGCTCGCCGACACGAAGAGCGCCAAGGAGGAGAGCGAAGCCACGCGCGACGCGCAGATCGCGTCGTTGAAAGGCGACCTCCAACAGCGAACCGAAGAGCGCGACGCTGCGAACACGACGATTGCCGAGAGGGATGAGAAGATCGCCTCCCTCGAAGGCTCACTGGAGCGCGAAAAGAGCGAACACACCGCGGCGCGCGACATCATCGGGCAGCGCGACGGAAGGATCTCGGAGCTCGACGGTTCCCTGGCCACGACTCGCAGTGACCTGGAAAAGACTGCGAGCAAGCTGGCCGAAGAGACTGCCCGACTGGAAAAGGCCCGCGCCAAGTGGAACGACGACAAGGGCGCGCTCGAGCGAGCCAAGGACGCCTTGGCCGCCGCACTCTCGCAGATTGAGGACGCCGAGAACCGATCGTTCGACTGAGCGGCGAAATCCGCCGACCCCGTCGGCCAGCGTTCGTCGGCTCAGCTAGCCTTCATGAGCGCTGGCGTCCGGGAGCTCACTTGCTCACGGCCACACAAGCACCCGTCTTCGGGTGTTTGGTGTAGCCGTCGGTGCAGACCCTGCACTTGCCGGAGCTGTCGTGCGTCGAACCCTTGGGGCAAGGATCGAAACACTTGTCGATGACCAGCACCTTGCCCGCAGGGCAGGTCGGCGGCGCGACACAAGCGCCCGTCTTCGGATGTTTGGCGTAGCCGTCGGTGCAGACCGTGCACTTGCCGGAGCTGTCGTGCGTCGAACCCTTGGGGCAAGGATCGAAACACTTGTCGATCACCAGCACCTTACCCGCAGGGCAGGTCGGCGGCGCGACACAAGCGCCCGTCTTCGGGTGTTTGGTGTAGCCGTCGGTGCAGACCCTGCACTTGCCGGAGCTGTCGTGCGTCGAACCCTTGGGGCAGGCATCGAAGCATTTGTTGACGACCAGTACCTTGCCCGGAGGGCAGGTCGGTGGCGCGACACAAGCACCCGACTTCGGATCCTTGTAGTAGCCGTCGGTGCAGACCGTGCACTTGCCGGAGCTGTCGTGCGTCGAACCCTTGGGGCAGGCATCGAAGCACTTGTTGACGACCAGTACCTTGCCCGGAGGGCAGGTCGGCGGCGCGACACAAGCACCCGACTTCGGATCCTTGTAGTAGCCGTCGGTGCAGACCGTGCACTTGCCGGTGCTGTCGTGCGTCGAACCCTTGGGGCAGGCGTCGAAGCACTTGTTGACGACCAGTACCTTGCCCGGAGGGCAGGTCGGCGGCGCGACACACTGGCCCTTTGAATTGGGCACTAGCCCGTCGGGACAGCTGGGCCCCGCGTGAGCCACGAGAGCATAGAGGGAGAGCAACAACGCAAGGGTGAACAGGCGGGGCATGAGTCGGGTCAAGGGATCGCTCCTGGTTGCTCGTATCAGACGACGTTCCGAAGCGTTGCATGCACGAGTCGTGGGTCGCCCGATCCCGGAAAGGGGTTCTAGCGCAAAGCCGGGGGCTCGGGGCGGATGAACGTCAAGCGTTTCTGCATTCCGCCGGAGCACCTCGAGCGCGTCGTCGCCATCTTGACCAAGATGCTCTGGGCGTCAACGTGTGGGGGCCAGGTCCACGTCGCCGTCGCCGTCAATGTCGAAGTCCACGTCAAGGTCATGGTCACTCACCGCCAACGTCGGGGCCGCGCCCGTCCGCTTGCGGCAGTGATACCCCGGGCGCTAGCGTGCGGGGCCTGTGCCGCGCTATCGCTGGGTGGTCTGGGCTCTCTCTTGGCTCGCGTACGCTTCGTACTACGCCGGGCGCAAGGGCCTGAGCGTCGCGAAGAAGTCCCTGCACGACCAGCTCGGCGTCTCCGAGAGCGCCCTCGGTGCCATCGACACCTCGTTCCTCGCCGCCTACTCGGTGGGGCAGTTCCTGAGCGGATTCTTCGGCGACCACCTGGGAGCTCGTCGCCTGGTTGGGTTCGGCATGCTCGCCTCCGCCGTCGCGTGCGCGGCCTTCGGCGCCTCGAGCTCGGCACTGGTGTTCGGTGTGTGTTTCGCCGTGAACGGGCTCGCGCAATCGACCGGCTGGCCCGGCACCACGCGGGCGATGGCCGAGTGGACCACGAAGGCGAACCGCGGCACCGTCATGGCGTTCTGGGCGACCTGCTATCAGGTTGGCGGCATCGCGGCGACTGCCCTCGCTGCGTTTCTGCTCGGCCGCTACGGCTGGCGCGGCGCATTTTATGGTCCCGCGCTATGGCTAGTCTTGGTCGCACTCGCCGTTCTCGTGTGGCTCGCACCCGGTCCTGCATCGACCGGTACTGCAACCGAGCTCGCGACCGCGCGTCGTGTCGCTCAGCGCGCCGTGCTGAAGAACCCCGTGCTCTGGTGTTACGGCGCCAGCTACTGCGCAATCAAGTTCATTCGATATGCGCTGTTGTTCTGGCTGCCCTACTTTCTGGCCAGCCGCCGCGGTTACGGCGAAGAACGCGCGGGGTACGTGTCGATCGCCTTCGAGGTCGGCGGCGTGGTGGGAGTGATCGCACTCGGCATTGCGTCGGATCGCTTGCGCCACTACTCGCGCTCCCTGCTCTCGGCGGTGGGGCTCGTCGGTCTGACCTTGGCGCTGCTGCTCTATTCACGGCTCGGAGCGAGCTCGACTCTGGTCACGGTGCTCGGGCTCGCCCTGGTGGGCGCCACCCTTTTTGGCCCGGACGCGCTGCTCTCTGGGGCCGCATCGCAGGACGCGGGCGGCCCGCATGCTGCCGCCACCGCGACGGGCTTCGTGAACGGAATGGGCTCCATCGGCTCCGTGCTCGAAGGCATCGTCGTGCCCCTGATCAGCAAGCGCTACGGCTGGGACGCCGTCTTCCAGCTCTTCATCGGGGTCGCGCTGCTCGGCGCACTGGCGCTGGTCCCGACCCTGAAGCGAGCGGCCGTTTCATCCTGAAACCAACCGGTGACCGGCCGCCGGGGACTCGCGGGCCGTCACTCGAAGCGGCACCAGGCACCATCAATCAAGCGCTCATGCGGGAGGAACCGCGCCTTGTAGCGCATGCGGTCGCACTCCCCGATGTACAGCCCGAGATACAGGTAATCGAGCCCCCAGCTCAGGCACAGCTCGACTTGTTTCAAGATCGAGAACGTCCCGACGCCTAGTTTCTCGTGGGCTGGATCGTAATAACAATACACCGCCGACAACGCCTTTTCGGAGCGGTCCGTCACCGCGACACCTATCAATTCCTCACCCAAGAAGTAACGCAGCTCGAACGACTCGCAGCAGGTCGCGACCAGAAAATCAGTGTAGTCCGAGGCCTCGATGGGGCTCGGCTCGTCTGCCAGATCGCGGCCGTGTTTGTGCAGGTTGTACAGCTCGACTCGACGGGCGTCCGCGGTCGGCGGCCCCATCTCGACTCGCAAACTCTGCTCTGCGCGGCGGACGTTGCGGCGCAGCGAGCGACGCGGGGACATTTCGCGAACCGGGATCCGGATCGGTTCACATGCGGCGCACTCGGGGCAGGTCGGGCGATAGAGCACGAAGCCTTGGCGCCGATCGCCGGCGAGCAGTCTTGCGTCGAGCTCCACACGAGTCAGCTCACGAACCGGTAGACGGAGCGGCAAGCGGGCGACTCGCCCCGGCAGGTAGGGGCAGCGACTCGGTTTGTCGAGGACCAGGAGCTCCGGCGGCTCGCCCGGCAGGAGCGGGATACTCATGCCAGCTTCGCACGCCGCGCCAGCCGCGGTGCTTGTTCACGCGCCACGCGCACGACCCGCTCGGAGTCGAGTGTCGTCAGCTCACCACGCCGTACGATCTCCCGACCCGCCACGAAGACGTGCTCGACGTCTCTCGCCTGGGTCGCGTAGACCAAGGTGCTGACCGGATCCGGCGCTGGTGCCGCGTGCGGCGTGAGCGGCGTCACGACGACCAGATCCGCCGCCTTGCCGACCTCCAGCGAGCCAATCTCGTCTGCGAGCCCCAGCACTCTTGCGCCGCCGATGGTTGCGAGGCGCAGCACCTCCCGAGCCGGAAGCACACCGGGCCCGGACTTCGCACTCGCGCAGAGCGCGGCGTGGCGCATCTCGAGCCACGGGTCCAGGTTGTTGTTGCAGGGCGCGCCGTCGGGGCCCAACCCGACGGTCAGCCCCTCCGCGCGCATGCGCGCCACGTTGGCGATGCCACTGCCCAGCTTCAAGTTGGCGCTCGGGCAATGCACGACACTCGTGCCGTCGCGGGCGAGAACGCGCATCTGTCCCGGAGTCAGCTGCACACCGTGGGCGATGGAAGCCTGCGGCCCCGAGAACCCCCAGCGCCGGAGGATCACGACGTCGTCCGCACCGAGGGCCCCCCTCACGGCCGCGCGTTCACCCGGATGCTCAGCCGCGTGCGTGTGCATCACCGCACCGGACGCCCGCGCTCGCTCTCCCGCACCGCGGATCAGCCGCTCGCTGCAGGACAGGATGAAGCGTGGGATCCACGCGGGGTGAATCCGATTGGACGGGTGCCCACGCCAGCGACGCTCGAGCCGCTCTGCGTCGGCAAGCGAGGCCGTGGTGCTCTCTTTCAGGCGCCGCGGGACCCGCCGCCCACTGTCCATCAGCGTCTTGCCGCCGACGACACGCAGCCCCGAGCGCACACACGCCTCGAACACCGCGTCGTGGTGGTGCACCGTGCCAAGATCGAGGATCGCGGTCGTCCCCGCGAGGGCCATTTCCGCGAGGCCAAGCTCCGCGCTGGCGGTGATGCTCGCAACATCGTGTGCGGCCTCGAGGGGCCAGATGCGTCTTTCGAGCCACTCGAGCAGCGGCAGATCGTCCGCCATGCCTCGCATGAGGACCTGACACAGATGCACGTGGGCCATCACGAGTCCCGGCAAGACGATGCGATCCCGCACATCGATGACTCGGGCGCCGCGGGGGGCTGCCACACGGCCGAGCGCGCTGATGCGACCATCACGAATCAGCAGATCGCCGCGCAGCACCCGATCGGAAGCGTCGCAAGTGACCAGGGTCGCGCCGCGCAGGAGCGTGACATCGGGGCTCATCGCCGGAACACGAATGCCTCGGGCAAGAGGTCTCGCAGCGTGGTCTCCCTGCGGTCGGTCGGCGTGGTGGAGAGGATCACGGAGTCACGGCCGAACTCCTGGATCACCTGTCGGCAGATGCCGCATGGCAACGCCGGAGTCTCCGCCTCGGTGTGCACCGCAACGGCGACGATCTCTCGCTCGCCGGCGGCGATCGCCGATGCAATTGCGTTGCGTTCAGCACAAACGGTGGCGCCGAAGCTCGCATTTTCGACGTTACAACCCACGTACTGCTTGCCACTTCCGGCCTGAACCGCGGCGCCCACCCGAAAACCCGAATACGGCGCGTGAGCGTGCTCGCGCACGGCCCGCGCGAGGGCATCGAGCTTCGATAGGTCCACCGCCGTCATGCGCGTTCGCCGCCGACGATCCGAGCCGTCTCTTCGACCCAGCTAGCGAGAAGCTGCGTGAATCGTTGTCGGGTCTTGTTTGCAGTCTCCTCCACCTCCGAGTGGTCCAGCAGCGTGTCGGAGAGACCAGCGCCCAGGTTCGTGATGCAGCTCATTGCCCCGACTCGAACGCCGCGGTGTCTGAGCACCAGCACCTCGGGTACGGTGCTCATGCCCACGGCGTCGGCTCCGAACGTGCGCAGCATGCGGATCTCGGCCGGCGTCTCGTAGCTCGGCCCTAGCAGCCCGGCATACACTCCTTCTTGCAGCTTGCCGCCCTGCGCGCTGGCGATCCGTCGCGCGGCATCACACAACTCCACGTCGTACGCGCGGGTCATGTCCGGGAAGCGCGGGCCCGCGCTGTCGTCATTTTCACCGACGAGCGGGTTGCGCCCCATGAGGTTCAAGTGGTCCACGATCAACATCAGGTCGCCCGGCGAAAAGCCGTCACGGATCCCGCCAGCGGCGTTGGTCAACAGCACCGCACGGCAGCCCAGGCGCGCCAGAAGCCGCACCCCGAAGGTGACACGCTCGAGCGCATGGCCTTCGTAGGCATGCACTCGGCCCTGCAAGCAGGCCACGCGAGCCGCCCCGACACGCCCGAGCACCAGGTTTCCCGCATGTCCCACCACCGACGAGCGCGGCATGTGGGGGATCTCGGCGTAGGGCAGCTTGACGAGGCCAGTGAGGGAGTCGGCGAAGGCACCGAGGCCAGAGCCCAGCACGACTCCCACGGTGGGCGCCGGCGGGCCGAGCGAGGTCACCTTCGCCACGGCCTCGGCGAACTCTGTCTCGAGCGCGGTGGACATGGTGCCGAGAAGACTCCCTGAAGCGGGCGAGAGGACAAAGCGGATTCTCGCGACCGCCTCCCGGAACCACATGCTATGGTCCGCGCCCCTCGCCGCCGGGATGGCGGCCCTCCTGACGAGCGGCCCGAGCGCCGCACCCCTCGCCATGGCCAGCAAATTCCAGCAATTTCTCAGTGACAACAAGCTCGATCCCCGGCGTGTGATGATTGCCTCGCAGCACGTCGAGAACCTCCGCCCGGAGGATCGCCGCACGCGGCTGGCCAAGCGCCGTGGCGTCAAGCCGGAAGGGGAGGAGAAACTCCCGAAGCCGCGCTCCGGCCGCCCCGTCACCCCACGCCTGATGAGCATGGCCCTCGAGGGCAAACCCGTCACCGGACCCGCAAAGACCCGATTGCTCCGGGCCGTCAACCGGCTGCTCGAGCAAAAGAAGAAAGATCCCGCGGATCTACGCAAGCTTTTCTAGGCCGTGCGCCGGCTGCGCCGGCTATTCAGGGGGCGGGTAGCGGGCGATGAAAATAACGCGGGCTGGGCGCATCCAATCCCACACATGCCCGCAGCAGCACTCTCGGCGGCCCAGTCGTGGCCTGGTGTCGTCGTTCCACCCGCCCTTCTCATTCCCATGGCCCTCGAGCGCCCCACGCCTGCGCCGGAGCGGGTGAGCCGCCGCAGCATGGAAGCGGACGAGTCCGAGCGCCTGGTGGAGCGCTGCCAGGCCGGAGACCGCACGGCTTTTCGCGAGCTCTTCCTGCGGCATCGGGGCGACGTGGCCCGCCTGGTTCAGCGCATGATGGGGCGCGTCGCGGACGTCGATGACGTGGTGCAGGAAGTCTTCTTCCAGGTGCACAAGAGCGTGAAGGACTTCCGCGGTCAGGCGCGATTCTCCACCTGGCTGTATCGGGTGACCGTGAACGTCGTGTTGATGCAGCGGCGCTCCGCAAAGAGCCGGCCGGTGTTGGTAGAGACTCCGGAGGGCCTGACCCCGATCGATGCGGGGCTCTCACCGGACGAGGACGCGGCCCGTCACGCCCGAGTGCGAGCGTTCGCTCGACTCCTCGAGCAGATCTCGGAGAAGAAGCGCACCGTGTTCGTGCTGCACGAGCTCGAGGGATTGTCGGCAGCCGAAATCTCGGACATTGTTGAAGCTCCGGTGTTGACCGTACGCACTCGACTCTTCTACGCGCGCAAGGAGCTGACCGAGCTGCTGCGCTCGGAGCCGAGTCTCGCGGCGCTTGCAGTCCAATTCGGTGCGCAGTCGGAGGACGACCAATGAGCGATCATGATGGTGAGTCCAAGGCCCTCGAGCACGTGACCCGGGAGCTGCGCAATGTGGAGGCGCCGGAGCCCGATTGGGAGCGCATGGAGCAGCGCTTGCTCGCCCGCATCGACGCCGACGAGACTCGGACGCGCCGCGCCGGTGGTTACCGCATCGCGGCCGTACTGGCCGCCGCCGCGGCGATCCTGTTGCTGGTCGGTGGAGTGTTTCGCGGACAGCGCCAGGACGTGGCCGAGAACCCGCCGGCAGCGGCGGCCCCCGCCACCCGGGTGTTCGGACCGAGCGCCGGTCAGCTAAGTGGCGCCGAGCTCTCCGTGGGTGACGAGGTGATCGCCGGCGCGCACGCGCTGATCGTCGATCACCCTGGGCGTGCGCGTTGGACGCTGGACCCGAGCAGCCACGCCACGGTCGCCGGTGTCGGCGACGTGATCACGCTGCGGCTCACCTCCGGGGCGCTCAATGCGCGAGTGGTGAAGAGCGACAAACCCGAGACCTTCGTGATCGAGGTGGATGAAGCACGAGTCGCGGTGCATGGGACCGAGTTCCGGGTCGTGCGTGCGGCCGAGGGCATCTCCGTCGACGTCACCGAGGGCGTCGTGGCGGTGGGCGGTCGCGGGCTCGCGGCGGGCTTCTTCCTGCGGGCCGGGGACACGGGTCAGTTCTCCAGCGATGGCCGCAGCGGTCACGTCAAACAAGCCGCCGTCGCCGAGGCACCCGCCACTGAGCCACCGAGCAAACCCAGCGTTTCGGCCATGCGTCCTGCACTGCCCGTCGCCCCGAGTGCGACGGAGCTAGGCAAGGCGCTCGATCAGATCGCGAGCGCCGCGGCGAGTTGTTTTGCCAGTGGCGCTGCCCAGGGCGAGGTGCGCGTGCAGCTTCGCACGGACGTGGCGATCAGCCTGGGCGCCGACGGTAAGCTGCAGACCGTCCGCTTCGACCCGCCGCTGTCACCGACCGCTACCGAATGTGTGCTGCGCCAGACCGCGAAGGTCCGAGTGCCCGAGAGCAGCAAGGGCGGGGCTGCGCAGCGAGCGCTCTTGCTCGGTACCTGAGCTTCGCGCTCACTCGCGGCGAAGCACGATGGCGCGCTCGTCGCCGAGAATCCAGCGAATGCTGTGCTCCGAGTCGAGCTTCAGCCGAAGCTTGTCGACGGCTCCGTCTTTGCGCGTCACCGCGAGCTCGACATCGTTCTCTCTGACCGACGCGACTTTGTAGCTGCCGCTCCGAGGATCCTCGGCGGGGATGGCCACGGTGAACGTGGTGCCCGAGAACTCGAAGCTCGCGCCCTTCGCCCAGCCCGTCGCGATGGCCATGTGTTGGTCATCGAAGTTCTCGACGCTGTCCCCGACCCAGCGCCCTTCGAGCTTGTTTTGTACAGAGTGACCACAACCCACGAGTCCCGCGCAGAGCCCCACCCAACCCAGCAGAACAAGAAGGCTGCGTTTTGGCAGCGATGACATGGGAAAATGGTACGCGCCCGCACCTACATCTGCCTACATTTCGACCAACCTTTCGAACTCTCGGGCAATACAGGGCGGTTATTGCCCTGCCCTGACCCCGTTTGAGCACTTGGGGCCGCCGCTGCGTTGCCGAATAATCCGGGCGTCATGCCCCCGCCCCTGCTCTCACTCGCTCAACTCCGCTCGCTGGCTGAAGCCACCTGGGAAGAGCTCACCCGCTGGTTCTCCGCGAAACCCGGGATCTTCAGCCTCCCGCACCCGGAGCAGCAGCTCTTGTTCGAATACGGGGACCGGCTGCGCGGGCACATCCGGGGGCAGGCGCAGAGTCAGACCTGGGATCGGCTGTACTTCGACGCAACGACTGCGACGCAAGATCGAGCGCCCGTCCCCCTCGACGACAGCCGGGCGCCCATCCACATCGATACCCGCCAGCTGTTTGGCATCCCCAACCCCGCGCCCCGCGACGAGACGGCGCCGGACCTCGCCGTCGCGATCCAGGTGCTGCGAGCTCCACCCGTTTCGGTGGAGCTCGACGATGACGGGCGCCCGCGACGGCAGACGTTCATGCCGACCAGTGTGCGCCTCCAAGGCTGGCTGCTCGAGGAGCACGTTCGCAATCTCGAGCAAGCGTCGCAGAACGCCTGCGAGGGCTACCTGTTCGTCGTCTACAGCAACGAGGCGCGCCGTCGTTCGGCTGTGGACCTGCGGGAGGTCGCGTCCTGGGCGTCGTGGCACCGCCCAACCGAGACCTTGTGGTGGGCCACCCGACACTTTCGTGCGAGAGCTCGCGGCTGAACCGCGCGCTCACTTGCAGCAGCGCACGCCGAGGCTGTAGTCGTAATACGACGGTGGGTGCGCGGATACACTCGCGTCGCAGCCCTCGCGCGTACTACGGGAGAAGAACCCTCCGCAGAAGCGCCCCTTCGGCTCGTCGATCCACTCGTCGAGGTTGCCGACCATGTCGTAGATGGCGTCGCTGCCCCACTCACTCTTGCACTCGGGCGTTTCGCCAGTCTTTCTGAGCAAGGGTTTGCCGTTCGAGCGCACCCTCAACAGGCGCGGATCCAGGTGATTGATGCTGGCGTTGCCGTGCAGAACTTGAGCCGGATGTGCCTCGCGAAACACGTTGCACCTCCCTTGCTCGTAGCGATCTCCGTAGGGAAACTTTCGATTCTTCTCGCCGCGGCAGGCCGTGACCCACTCCTCCTGAGTGCACAGGCGTTTGCCCGCGCCGGCGCAGGCCACGGCCGCTCGGTCCCCGCTGACGTAACCATTGGGGATGACCCCTGCTTTGACCACGGCTCGGGGTTCGAACTCTTCTTTCAGCTGCCAAGCTGGGGGAACGGGAACGGCCATGTCCCGCGACGCAGTGACCTCCGACTCGAGCCTGGCCCGCTGCCACCTCCCATACTCGCGAGCGGCCTGCATACGAGCGGGGTGGTAGTAGGGCGAGATCTCCCGGGCTTGTTTGACATCGACGAGCGATGCTTCGTAGCGGTCGACACAGAAGCGTCCTTGCACATCGACCATGTCCTCGGGACAGCGCTTCGAACCCATGCCCCAAGGTCCCGGCAAGATGTCCTGGCCCGGTGCGCGGGGCGGGGCAACGTCCCCACCGTCGGGCAAATACAACAGCTCGGGGGCGGGCTCGCGGCTGGTGCTGGGCGAGCTCACCGTGGGCGAAGCGTCGGAGGCCTCGCCGCGTTTGTGGCTCGAGTCACACGCCGCGCTGACGCCAGCAACGACGACCCAGAACCCACACCGGATGGCGAATCTGGCGGCCCGCATGCCGCGCGCCTCACTTGCCGCGATAAACGATCAGACCGTGGCTGAGATCGTAAGGGGAAACGGCGACTCGTACGCGATCACCAGGAAGCACCCGGATGTGGTGCCGGCGCATGCGCCCCGACAGCTGGGCCCGAACGATGGCCCCGCCTTGGTCCACCTTGATGGTGTACTGACCGCCGCCGAGAGCGTCCTGAATGACGCCCTCCATCTCCAAAAGATCGCCTTTGCTCATGATTACCGAAGACACCAAAAGGTGAGAAAGCGCGGCGAACCTGACACAAGGCTTCAGCCGATGCAAGCGGCGTTCCCGGCTCTTCTGTCACGAGCGAAGTAAGGCCTGAAAACACGCGCGCGCGGGCCCTGACACTCACCGAAGAGGCTCCCGACTTTTCACATTTGTCGGGGTCACACGAGGAAAATTCGAGCTAGTTTTCCTCGGTGTTCGCCGCAACCCTCTTCGACTTCAACGGCGTGCTCGTCGACGACGAAGCGGTGCACCTCGCGGCCTTCCAGGAAGTGCTCGCGCCCCTCGGACTCGACGTCTCGGAGACCGAATATTGGGAGCGGTACATCGGCTTCGACGACGTCGGCGCCTTCGGAGCCATGCTGTCGGATCATGGGCGTGAGGCGTCGCCAGAACGAGTGCGCGAGCTCGTCGAGCGCAAACGACCCGTGTACCTCGCGAAAGCGCAGGCCGGGCTCACTCTCTTCCCGGGTGCGGCGGACTGCGTCCGCTCGCGAGCGAAGCGGGGTCCGGTGGCGGTCGTGAGCGGCGCACTGCGCGACGAAATCGAGCTCGGGCTTGCGCTCTTGGGGGTGACTGGCCTCATCGGCTTCGTGATTTCCGCCGAAGACACCCAGCGCTGCAAGCCGGACCCGGAGGGATACCAGCAGGCCTTCGCTCGACTCCCGGGTCTCCGCCGGGAAGAAGTGCTTGTCATCGAAGACTCGGTCGCAGGGATCCGAGCGGCAAAAGCGGCGGGAATGGTTTGCATCGCCGTGGCGCACAGCCACCCCGAGACCGCGCTTGCCGAGTCGGGTGCCGACCTCGTGCTGCCGGACCTTCGAGCCGTCACCGAAGAGGCGTTGAGCGACCTCGCGGGCAAGCTGCATGTCTAGAGCCACGCAGTTGCTCGCCGGTGCATGCCTGGTCTTGGGCCTGGGCTCACAGGATGCTCACGCGCTGACACCATCAGCGGTCAGCCGATTGCGGTTGTCCCCCCGTGCGACCGGGTGGCAAGAGAGCGGTTTCGGCGCGGTGCGCGGAGTCACGATCGGCCCCATCGAGAGCGCACTCCACCCGGGGAAGGGTTACGGCAGCGAAGCCTGCGCGCGGAGTCTGCTCGAGGCGAAGCGCATGGGTGCGACCTGGGTGAGCTTCACTCCGTTTGGACGGGTGTGGGATCTCCGGCCGAGCGGCGTGTCTCCCACCTTCGAGCTCGACTACGCCGAGAATCGCGTAGCAGTCGCCAGAGCGATCGAACAGGCGCACGCAATCGGACTCGAGGTCCTCCTCGTTCCGCACCTCTGGGTCGAGACAGGCGGATGGCGAGCCCTGATCGATCCCGGCGGTGACCCAGAGTGGGCCGCGTGGGCGGCCAGCTACCGGGAGTTCTTGCTTGGCTGGGCGAAGCTTGCCGCGGAGAACGGCGTCGAGATGCTCTCGCTGGGCGTCGAGCTTCGAAGCTGGCTGACCACCGCGCGCGCGAGCAGTTTTTCGAGCATCATTCGCGACGTGCGCGGCGTGTACCCGGGGCTCTTGACCTACGCGGCGAACTGGGACGACGTCGATCGAACGGTGATCCTGGGGGAGCTCGACGTGATCGGCGTCAACGCCTTCTTTCCGCTAGCCCAGAAGGACGGTGCCAGCCGGGCGGAGCTCATGCAGGGGGGACGGGACGTCGCGAAGCGTGTGTCGGCCCTGAGCCAGAGCTGGAACAAGCCGCTTCTGTTCACCGAGTTCGGGTACACCACGCGCCCCAATCCGGCCATCAAACCCTGGGAGTGGCCGGACGGCATGACCAACGTCGTCGTCGACGAGCTGGCGCAGGCCGAGGCCTACTACGCGCTCCTGTCCGCCTTCGTCGACGTGCCGGAGTTCGCGGGTTTCTTCGTTTGGCGCCTGTACGCCGACCCGGACGACATGTCGCAGGAGGCGGAGTGGGGATTTTCTCCCCGCGGCAAGGTCGCGGAGTTGGTGCTGCGGGATGCGTTTACGACGCACTGGGCCGCGGACGGCCAGCGAGGGCTGGCAACATCCGCGGTCCGTTTTGGCGCATTCGACATCGGGCGCTACTGAGCTCGAGCTTCAGGGCGCGGAGGTGAACTTCGCCGTGCGGGTCTGGACTGCCTCGATCGCGCTCTCGTTGTCGAGATTCGCGTCGGTGGTGCCCTTGCGCTTGCGCTTGAGCACGATGTCGAGATCACACGCCTCGGGCTTGTCGCCTCCGGTCGAGTCGAGCGTGCCCTTGGTGATGGTGTACGACCCGGAGTCACCCGGGATGTCGATGCTCTTCGAGAAGATGCACGAACCCTTGATGTCCACTGTCATGTTATCGGCGGTGCCGGACGAGTCCCAGCTGAGCGTGAGGTCGTCGTTCGCGCGAGACGGGCTGTTCGTGGGTAGTGCACCAATGGTGAACGGTGCGGGCAGGCCCACCATGTTGTTGGGGGCCGGGTCGTCCTTGTCCCGCTCGAGCGCGATGGTAAACGGGGTCTCCGCCGCGTTGGTCGGGAAGGTCACGCGGTAGTCACCCTCCGCCTCGGCGTGCATGTCCTTCTTGTCACCACCGGCGTCACACGTGAGCTTGTCGCCGTTTTCGAGGATCACGTAAGTGTTGCTCTCGTCTCCGCCGACTCGCAGGAGCGCCTGGACTTCTGTCGAAGAGTTGCCGGCTTCGACCGTGATGGTCGCGGCAATGCCCTGGGTCCGGATGTTGGAGGACGAGGTGGTTTCCTTTTTCGAACAGCCGGTCGCGGCGACCAACAAAGTGACGAGAATGAGCCCGGTTTTCATCAATGCCTCCCGATGAGCCACCCGTTATAGCAACATCCGGGCCCCCAAGAATTCGTCGGGAAAAAGTCGGGGGTGGCTGGCCCGCGACCGGGACAACGAGGTCGCGGTCATGTCGCCAGAACACCACACCCCCGGAATGTCTGGGATGTTCTGGCGTCCGCTCAATAGGCTTCGCGACTAGCCCGAAGCCCCTTGTGGATTTCGAGCGAGAGGGCAGGCACGGCGGCTTCGCCTCCGGAGAGATAGGCGTAGCGGGCCAGGTTCCCGACCACACGCCCCACGTAGCCCCGAGTCTCATCGTAAGGGATCCGGCCGACGAAGACGTCGAGCGGCAGCTTCTCACCGGTCTCGAGCCAGCGACTGACGGCGCTCGGGCCCGCGTTGTATGCGGCCGCCGCCAGGGCGACGTTGCCCCCGAAGGTGCCGAGGACCTTGGAGAGGTAGAAGCTACCGAGGCGGATGTTGTAGTCCGGACTCGCGAGCAGCAGCGGTTCGAAGGCGAGCTCCAGCTCCTTCGCGACGTTCTTGGCCGTCGGAGGGATCAACTGGAGCAGTCCGACTGCTTTGGCGGGTGACACGACGGTCGGCGAGAACGCGCTCTCCTGTCGCATCACGGCGTACAGCAGATCGCTCGGCAGGCCCCACTGTTTCTCCGCACTGCGCACCAGGTCTTCGTAAGGGCGTGGATAGATGCAGTCCCAGAGCCAGCGGGTGTCCGGCGCCGGCGCGCGATTGAGATCCGTCGGGCGTGCGGCGCGCTGTCCCACCCGGTAACGACGTGCGGCGGGCCCGAGCTCGCCGTACATGCGGCACAACGCTTCGTCGCCGCGGGGCGCATGCTGGCGACGAATCGCCTCCTCTTGCCCTCGCAGCTCGTCCTCTGCCTCCAACTCGAAGCCGAGTGCCTCGAGCAGCCGGACCTTTGGCGGCAGAGGCACCGACAGCTCCTCACGCACCGGACCGAGCTTGGGCGGCTCGATGGGCGACGGAGCCGGCTGCCCGAGCTGCGCGAGACGGGCGGCGGCAGCAAGAGCCGCGAACGAGAGCGGGCGCTCGTCCACCACACGTTTGAACAACTTGATGGCTTCGGCCTTTTTGCCGCTGCCAGCCAGCGCCACGGCCGCGAGCTCCTGTGCCCCGGCGCGATCGTGATCGTTGGTCTCGACCTCCGCCAGTCGGCCCAGCGCCTTGGCGGCCTTCTCATTTTGATTCGAGGCCAGCCAGGCAACCGCTTGCTCGTACTGGACTTGTTCCGCAAACCGACCCGCCTTCGCGTGGCGCTTCGTGTAGGCGGCGTAGGCCGTCGCCGCCTCCTTCCAGCGACCGCTCACATACAGCAGCCGGGCGGCCAAAAATCGCGCTTGTTCGGCAAATGCGCTGGACTTGAACTTCCGAGCCACCTCGCCATACAGGGCAATCGCCTGTTCGTCTTTGTGTGCGCGGGACAGCGCGCGCGCTGCGTAGAACAGGTCGTGGGCCGCGTTCTCTCCGCCGGCCTTCGATGCCTCGCGCAAGAGCTCCGACGCCTTCGCAAAGTCCCGCGCTTGATACAGCGCCCAGGCGCGGGCGTGTAGCTCCTCGGCCTTGCTGACAGCCGGGCCATCCGTGGTGGCCAGCGCCGCGATCTCGCGCTCCACCAGCTCGACCTTCCCCGCATTGGCCATCGACAGCGCACGGTCGTAGCGCTCACGCTTTCCGAGCGCGCGTTTGGGTGCGAGCTTCGCCAAGCGTGCGTCCACGTCGCCGGCAAAGTCCGCGGTGGGGGCGAACGTCGCGAGCCACCTGAGCTCAGTGGTGGCAAGCTCGGTAGCCCCTTGTTTTTCTGCGATCAGCGCCCGCGTGTGCCGAGCCTCGATCTCATCGTTCGACGGAGTGTTCTTCTTGCGTTTGCTGCGCGCGCTCGCCAGCCCCACCGCACGGTCCACCGTGCGCCGCGCTTCAGCCAACTTCCCCGCGCGCTCCCACGCGAGCGCCGCGCGGGTCAGCGCAGCGGCGGTGTTCTTTGCCTCGAAGAAGCGCGCGGCAGGCTCGAACGGGCCCACGTTCGCTTGGGCCTCCGCGCGCAGCTCCGCAATTTCCATCGCCAGCACCGGCAGCGCCTTCTCGAGCCCGGTCAGCCGCTCGAGCGCGGTCTTGTCGTCGCCGAGCTGCCTTGCGACCCGAGCACGGGCGAAACGCACCTCGGGGCGCTCTTGTTTGGGCCCGAGGGCCTCGATGAGCCGGGCCGCATCGGCCCAACGCTGCAAGCGAATGGCCGCGGTCCACTCCGCCGGCGGAACGTCGGGGACGCCGACCGCCGCAGTGGAAGCGCTGGCTGATGGGGGCGCACTCTGCAGCACGGGGGGCGCCGCCTCGCTCGGCGTCGGCGGCGACACCGAGCCTCGCGTGCAAGCCGCGAAAGCCAGCGCGAGGCATGCGAGGGTCCCCAAACGTTTCGTCACGGTGCGGTTCCGGTAGCTCCTAGCTCACTCTTTTCGCCCTTCGGCTCCGGCGCTGTCCCCGATCGATTCGAGGCCCGTTGGAACACCCGGACGGACGCGCCTGGAACCTAGCACGCCGGGCTGGCACGGCCGAAAATCCGAGCCCTCCGACCGGCCTCGTCACCAGCCGATGCGATACTCGGCGCGCAAGAGCGCGCTGAAATACGGCGCGTCCCCCACGCCGCTGAGCGGATCGCTCTGAAACCCATGGTAGCGGATCTGCGCACCGACACCGAACGTCCGCGAGAAGGTGTAGTCGAGACCGAGCGGAATCGACACACCGAGCTCTCGCTGCTTCAGGTGAGACGGCCATCGTCCACCGGAGAACGCGTAGTAACCCCCGAGGATTCCCACGTAGGGGACCCACTCGAGCACGTCGAGTTTGTAGACGACGCCGGCGCCCGCTGAATAGAGCGTCGTCACCTCCCCATCCACGAACTCGTGGCGGGCCGCTCCGAGCTCGATCCGGAAGTCGAACATGTCCGAGACGTCGTACGCGGCGTGAACACCGAGCATGGGGGCGAGCCCCGACTCCGAACCCACGAACTCGGCGGCGCCAAGCCCGGCGCCCACGTGCCACTGCTCTTCATAGGCGCGCGCAACCCCTGGGCACAGAGTCAGCAAGGTGACCCAGAGGAGAGCTCGGCGGCGTGACGCCATGGGGCCACCCATAGCGGATCTCGGCCCTCGGTCACAGCATGTTGATGGGGTCGACGTCGATGACGACCCGAATCGCGCGGTCGCTGGGTGCTCGCGCAATCGCTAGCAGCACGGGCCGCAAGTCCGCACGCTCCTCGGCGCGCAGCATGAAGCGAAAACGAAATCGATTGCGCAGGCGCGGCAGCGGCGCCGGCGCCGGGCCGAGCACTTCCACCTTCGGGCCCGCCGCACGCTTTGCCAGCACCGCAAGCTCACGGGCCCGCTCCCGCGCCCGCTGTTCATCCACTGCCTCGATGCGGATCAAGGCAATGCGCTTGAAGGGAGGGTAACCGAGCTCCCGGCGGTCATCGAGCTCGCGCGCCACGAACCCCGCTACATCGTGCCGAGACGCCAGCATCACCGCGGGGTGTTCGGGTTGCCAGGTCTGGATCAGGACGGTGCCAGGAACGTCCCCTCGCCCGGCGCGACCCGCGACCTGAACGAGCAGATGAAATGCGCGCTCGGCTGCGCGGAAGTCGGGCATGGCGAGCGCGGCGTCCGCGTTGAGCACGCCGACCAGCGTCACGTCCGGAAGATCGTGACCCTTGGTGACCATCTGGGTACCAACGAGCACGTCGATCTCACGTTTGCGCATGCGGTCGAGGATGCGCTCCCCCTTCACACCGGCTCCCACGTCGCGGTCCAGCCGCGCGATGCGTGCGTTCGGGAAGGCCTCGGAGAGCGCCGACTCGATGCGCTCCGTTCCGGCCCCTTCCTCACTGAGCCGCCCGCTGCCGCAGCTCGCGCACTTGTCGGGGATGGGCGCCTCGTGGTCGCAATAATGGCAGGTCAGCCGCGCGCGCCGGCTCCGGTGGAGCGTGAGGGCCACCGAGCAACTCGGGCACTCCGTCACCTTGCCACATGCCTCGCACAAGAGGCTCGGGGCAAAGCCTCGGCGATTGAGGAACAAGATGGCCTGCCCCGAAGCGGCCAGCGTGCGCTCGAGCGCGCGGTGCAACGGCAAACTCAAGAGGCGATGTCCCGACGGCCCCGCACCCACCCTCCGCAGATCGATCAGCTCGACCTTGGGGAGCACGGCGTTCGCGCGGGCTCGCTCCGGCAAACTCAGGCGTTGGATGCGCTCGGTCCGCACGGCGAGCTCACTCGCGAGCGAAGGAGTCGCGGAGCCGAGCACACACACGGCCTGGGCGCGGTGCGCACGCAAGAGCGCCATGTCGCGCGCGTTGTAACGGACACCTTCTTCTTGTTTGAACGATCCGTCGTGCTCTTCGTCGACGCAGATCAGCGTGAGGGTCTGCACCGGAGCGAACAGAGCGGAGCGCGCGCCGACCACGATCTTCACGTCGCCGCTGCGGAGCGCTTTCCACATGGCATGTCGCTCGCCGTCGCCCAGTCCGCTGTGCATCACGGCGATGCGCTCGCCGAGGCGTGCGCGAAAACGCCCTACCAGCTGAGGAGTGAGGGCGATCTCGGGCACCAGCACGATGGCGCCCCCACCCGCCGCCAGCGTCCGTTCCACCGCGCGCAGGTAGACCTCGGTCTTTCCCGACCCCGTCACGCCGTGCAAGAGGAACGCTCCACGCTCGCGTCGGTCGAGTTGGCTCGCAATGATCGACACGGCGTTGGCCTGCGGCGCCGTCAGGTTCGGGGGAACGTCGCGCTGGACCTCCAGGGCGAAGAACGGATCGCGGCTCCGCTGAGCCTCCTCGATCGAGACGAGACCCGCTTCCACCAGGCGTTTCACCGCTGCGCGAGCGTTCCCCCAGCGCGCCACCAGCCCCGAGATTTCCGCCGGTCCAGACGCCGACAGGTGCTCGTGAATGGCGCGAGCCTGCCCGCGGAGGCCCGGGGGCAGAGGGCCGGGAACGGCCCTGGCAAGCTGCACCACGCGTCCGACGGAGGCAACCTGGTCTTCACCCAGCGCGCGGGCGGACGTGCGCTCCACAGCCGGCAACGCCAGACGCATGACCTCACCGATGGGCGCCAGGTAATAACGCGCGAGTTCGAGCAAGAAGTCGAGCAGCTCTTCTGGCAACACCGGTTCGGCATCGACCAACGCACGGATGGGACGCAGCTTGTCGACGGGGATCTCCGGCTCGCGGTCGGCTACTTCAATCACGACGCCGAGCACCTTGCGCCGACCGAAGTCGCACAACACCCGCGCGCCGCGCTCCAGCTTCAGCCCAGGTGGAACCAAATAGGTGAAGGCCTGGCCCAGCGGCACGGGCACGGCGACCTTCGCGAGCAGCACGCCCGAGGATCTAGCGCATCACCGCGGCGATCGCGATCACGGCCAACACGACGCCGATCATCATCCACAACAGGAAGCTCGGTCCGCGCTGGGGCGGGCGATCGAGGTCCGGTCCGCGTGCAGAATGCACGACCCCGACCAACGACGCGGGAGGGACGTTCTCGGCGCGCACCGGCGCTGGTTCGCTGTCGGGTTCCGCCGGCCCGGGGGCCGCAGCGCTTGGCTCTGCAGGCGCGGCCATGCCGGCGAGTGAATCGAGCTCGACGTTCGATGGATCGGATTTCTCGGCGTGCACCTTCGCCGCGCGCTCCCGGGCGCGACGCCGCTCGATGATCTCCGCACCAAAGTGCTCCATCAACCACTCCCCCACGCGCAACGGGCTCGCCAGGAGTCCCGCTCCCCCCGCGTAGTCCTCGAGCTCGCGCAGGAACTCCCTCGCGGTGGGGAATCGCTCTTTGGGCGATCGGGCCAGGGCACGCATCACGATCTGGTGCAGCCGCGCTTCTTCCGGCAAACCGCGGGCGGGCAACTCCGGTACCTCGGCGGCGCGAGCCTGCGCGAGCGACGGCGGGCGCCCGGACTCCCCGCGGTAGAGTCGGCGCCCGGCCAGGAGCTCCCAGAGGATCACGCCGGCGGCAAATACATCCGAGCGCGCGTCGACACTCTCACCCGCTGCCGCCTCGGGGCTCATGTAGCCGGCCTTGCCCTGAATGGCCTCGGCAGGGAGCTCGGCACCCACTCCCATCGCGCGCGCGATGCCGAAGTCGCACAGTTTCACCTCACCATCGAAGCTGACGAGCACGTTGGACGGCGAGACGTCTCGGTGCACGATGCCCTGGGGTTTGCCGTGTTCGTCCTTCTTGCGATGCGCGTAGTCGAGGGCTCGCAGGGTTTCGATCACGATCAGGAGCGAGAACTCGATTGGCAGCGGAGTCTTGCTGCGTGAGCAGCGCCGGAGCAGATCCGAGAGGTCGAACCCCTCGACGTACTCCATGGCGATGTAGAGCACCTCGTCCTCGCGGCCGAGGTCGATGACTTGAACCACGTTCCCGTGTGAGAGCCCGGCCGCGAGCTTCGCCTCTTCGATCAACAGCCGCGAGAACTCCTGGCTGCTAGCCAGGAGGGGCAAGATCTGCTTGACCACGACCAGACGTTTTGCGCCGAGCTCCGTGCTGAAGCGCCCGAGGTAGATGCGCGCCATCCCGCCCTCGCCGACCTTGTCGAACAGCATGTACCGCCCGAACCGTCGCGGCAGGGATTCGGGCGGGGCGGGCGGCTCGGTCAAGGTGCTCGATCGTAGACGCCCGCTCCTTGGCGACGCCAACAATTGTCATGCGGCGCGACAAAGCCGCGTCATCTTCGGGCGCCGGACCCTTGGCGACCGCGCGTTCGGTCCGGTGCCGCCGACTCGGCGCGAACCGCCGCCAGGATTTCTTCGGACAGCTTCGGATCGAGGGTCGCGCGGGACAAGAGTATGCCGCCGGCCCAGGAAGACAGCAGAGTGATGGCTCGCCGCCGCGCCTGGGTTCCTCCCCCCAAACGCTCGGTCATGCCGTCAATGACAGCCGCGATGCGGCGCCCAAACACGCGTCGCGCGGGGGCCGGTGCGCGCGCGACCTCCGCGCCCAACGACGGCACGGCACAGCCCTGTGCCGCCTCGCTACGGTGCGCGGGCGAGAGGTAACGACGCGCCGCCGCTCGCACCCAGTCCTCGCCGCGCAGCTGCTCGTGGCCGCGCGCGAACAGATTGTCACTCGACTCGTCGAAGGCGGTCTCGAGCGCCTCGAGCAGGAGTGCGCTCTTGTCGCGGAAGTGAGCGTAGAAGCCGCCGCGTGTCAGCCCTGCAGCGGACATCAAGCGGTCGACGCCTGTTGCGCGGAAACCCTCCGCGCGGAACAGCTTCGAGGCCACGGAGACAATCCGGGCGTGGGTCTTCGGTTTGTGCGTCGGGGCGTAAACCATGCGGATTGCCTGAGTTTAGCCGGACTGGTTCCTCCCGGCGCAAAATATGTTACCCGACATACCCCGCTGGCGAATTCCGCTGCGGTCAGGAGGAGGAGAGCAATGACGCATCACAACATCGGCCGCGTCGTCTGGCGCGAGATCATGACGGACGACACCCAGAAGACCAAGGGCTTTTATGGCGAGCTCTTCGGTTGGAAGTTCGAAGACATGGACATGGGGGGCTCGACGTACACCATCATCAAGCTGGGTGACATTGGTATCGGTGGGTTGATGAAAAAGCCGATGCCCCAAGCGCCAACGGCCTGGCTGAGCTACGTCTCGGTCACGGACGCTGACACGATCGCCAAGAGCGCGGCGACAGAGGGAGGCAACGTCGTGATGCCGCCAATGAGCATCCCCGACGTGGGACGCATCGTGGTGTTCACGGACTTCGCAGGCGCCGCGATTGCTGCGCTTCAGGCCGACAGCGCTGGGGATCCCTTGCCGGAACGGCCTGGGGTCGGCGCGTTCTGCTGGGAGACCCTCGCGACCAGCGATCCCGAGCGAGCCAAGGCGTTCTACGCCAAGGTTTTCGGCTGGCAGACCCACGCGGGACCAACGGCTGAGATGCTGGTGCTCGGCACCGAGAAGAGCCAGGTCGCCGACGTGCAAAAAGCCGAGAACATGCCGCCGAACTGGCTCACCTACGTGCACGTCGAAAAACTCGCGGCGGCCAACGAACGGGTGACCAAACTCGGAGGCAAGGTGTTGATGCCGCTGATCGAGGTGCCCCAGGTCGGGAAGATCTCCGCCGTTCAGGACCCGAGCGGCGCCGTGCTCGGCCTGTTCGAGCCCAACATGAACTGACCACGGCCGTTCTCTGAACGGAAAACGGCGCCGGGCCAAGGCTCGGCGCCGTTCCTTCTTCAGCCCTCGCTCACTGACAGGCGAGGCTCTTGGTGCCGGTCTTCGGGTTGCACGAGAAATCGTCGCAGTCCGCGAAGCCGTTGTTGTCGTTGTCCTTGCCATCGCTGCAGTCGGCGAAGGTCTTCTCGGTCTTGCAGACCGTGACGAAGGCGTTGTCACTGCAAGAGAAGTCATCGCAGTCGATGTGCCCGTTTGCGTCGTTGTCCTTGCCGTCCGCACACGTGACGTCGTTGGCCTCCGAGTTGCAGACGGTGACCACCGGGTTTTTCGAGCAGCTGAAGTCCTTGCAGTCGATGAACGTGTTGGTGTCGTTGTCCTTGCCATCCTTGCACTCGGCGTCGGCGAGTGCCGCCCACTGTGCCGCAGTCGGCAGGGGGCTCGCGGGCTGACCCGGCGTAGTCTTGCTGCACACGACGATGCCCTCCGCCTGGCACGATTTCTCGGCGCAGTCGGTCTTTCCGTCCTTGTCGTTGTCGAGGCCGTCCGAACAGGTCTTGTTGTCCCCCTCGACCGGCAGGTCCTTGCAGTCCAGCGCCTCGATGCTGTCCTTGCAGCCGAAATCGCCGCAGTCGGTGAAGTTGTTGGTGTCGTTGTCCTTGCCGTCGGAGCACGCGGTCTTGACCAGCGCAGCCCAGGTGTTCTTGGCGGGCAGCGGGCTCACCGGTGTCGCGCCGTTACACACCACGATGGCCTCCGTCTGACAGTCCGTGTCGGCACAGTCGATCTTGCCGTCCCCGTCGTTGTCCTTGCCGTCCGAACACGCGGCGTTCGTCTTTTCACCCTTGCACACCAAGAGCAGGCCGCAGTCGAAGTCGGCGCAGTCGATCTTGTTGTCCCCATCGTTGTCGATGCCGTCGGAGCAGAGTGGGTTCGAGTTTTCGACGGGCTTGGCCGGACAGACAGCGGGTTTGCCTTCACAGTCGAAGTCGTCGCAATCAGTGAAGCCGTCACCGTCGTTGTCACAGTTGTCGGAACACGCCGCGTCCGTGTCCTCTTTGGCCAACGCCGGGCAGTTGCCACCCCCGGTCCCGCCGCCATTACCAACGCCGCCGGTATTACCGCCGCCGCTATTGCCAACGCCGCCCGTGTTCTGGCCACCGGCGGCCGTTCCACCTTGACCCGTGCCGCCCGCACCCCCGCCCCCGACACCGGCACTACCTCCACCACCATCCGAGCCATCGGTGCGGCACGCGCCGACCCCTGCAATTGCACCCAGACCAAGACCGATCAGCGCTACGTACAACGGCTTCATTTGAGATGCTCCTCGGGAAAGCAAGGTGCGGCGGGCGTCTTGCCAACCGCGCAACGGCGTAGCACGCCGCTCGGCAATTATCCTGCGACGAATCGCGGACGAAGGCCAGACCTGAGCGTTTCCCGCGCCCTACTCAACCGATTTCCTCGCCTGACACCAGGCTGACCGAGGCACGGGAGGAAGCGACCGGGCGCGCTTGCGTCCGCAGCTGAACGGTCTCGGTCAATCGATACTCGTCGCCCAGCGTGCCGTCGGCGAAGAGGTTCAGGCTGCGCGAGGTGGCATCCCCGAAGTCCCAGTAGGTGACCTCCATGCCCTGGTAGTCGAACACGGGGTTCTCGCGATAGTGCCGGAGCGGCCGCAGCCCGCCGAGAATGTCCCACGCGCGCTTGTCCCCGAACAGCCGACGCACGACGAAGCGGCGCACGCCCAGACCCGCGCACTCTCGGATGAAAGTGTCGATGTCGTCTGCGTTGTGCTCGTTGACGACGGCCGACACCTTCAGCGGGATCCGGGCGCACCGGATGATCTCACGCAGATCCGGCACCTCGCGCGAGCCCATCATCTTTTCGTAGATGTCGGGGCGTAGCGTCGGCAGCGAGATGCAAGCGCGGTCGTAGCGGTTGAAGACCTGCAAACGGCTCAGCACGCGCACGCCGTTGGTGTGTACCGAGAAGCGCGCTCCCGGGTGGAGTCGCTCGCGCAAGAGCGCCAGCAACTCAGCCTCGAAGCGGTAGAGTTGGGGGTCGCTCGTCGTGCCCGTGAACACGATCTCGGGCACGACGTGCTGGTTGACTGCCCGCACGAAGGCATCGAGCCCTCGAGGCGGAAAAACGGTCAAGTTGGGCTCGTTCACCGACGCAGGCAGCTGGTTGCCAATGCAGAACGGGCACGCGCGGTTGCAAGGACCGGCGAAGAGCACGTTGGCAAAATCAAACACCGGCTGCCTCCGGACCTGCGACGCGCAAGGCCAGGTTGCGCTGCCTCACGAAGTCACCCGCTGCGCTGGGATCGCGCTCGACCAGGTAACGCTGAATGCTCGGGGCGAAAAATAGTGCAATCACCCCGTTCACGCTGTGCGCGCCGAGCGGTGTGAGTGCCAGCGATCGGGCGGTCTGCGTCATCAACCCTCGCCCCTTCGCGAAGGCGACCTCGGAGGGGAACGCCTGCTCGAGCTCGAGGCCGAATTTGGCGCTGAACGCCGCGAGATCGATCTCACCGAAGTAGAAGCTGACCGCACACATCTTGCCCATGGCGTGCGCGAGCGGCAGGTCGTAGAGGTCCTGAAGTGGCAGTCGACCGCGGGCGACGCTGCGCAAGTAGGGCGTGAGGTTCTTGCCGACGGCGCCGTCGTTGTACGAGAGCGTGGTGTGGGAATAACTCTGGGCGCCGAGCCCGAGCCCGAGGTACGGCATCCCCGCGCGAACTCGCTGGGCCAGGTAGCTGGACGTCCCGACGTCGCCCGGGATGCGGCTGAGGGTCGTCTTGCCGGGGTTGGCGGCGAACCCGGCGTCGCCGAGCACCCGCTTGGCGAGCTCGGCCAGGGGCCGCACGTGCTCGAGCGTGACCGCCCCCGCCTGGTGCGAGATGCGCGTGAGTTTGTAGCGCATGCGGTAGAGCGTGATGGCGTCCGGTCCAAGCCGAATGGCATGCTCGAGCGTCGCTCGCCAACCGTCGAGCGTCTGGTTCGCAAACCCGTACATGAGATCGACGTTGAAGCGTCGGAACCCCGCGCCGAGGATGTTCTCTGCGGCTCGTCGCTGTTCCGCCACCCCGTTGTCGGCACGCCCGAGGTCGGCCAGCAGTTTGGTCTCCGAGACCTGAACGCCCATGCTGATGCGATCGATGCCGAGGCGAGGCAGCCCGGCGATCTTGTCCGGCTCACGCGCGGCGATGCGCGGCGTGGTCTCGATGGAAACGTCACCGGAGCGGAAGTGCACCTTGCGGCGGACCGCCTCGAGCACCCGCGCGATTTGCTCGAGCGGCAAGAACGTCGGGGTCCCGCCGCCGAGATCGAGGCCGTGAAATCGCCTCGAGCCGAGCTCGATTTCCGCGTCCCACAGCTCGAGCTCACCCAGCAGAGCATCGACGTACTCTCGGGCGAGCTCCGACTCCTCGCGCCGCACGACGGTGTACTCGCAGAAGGCGCAGCGAGTCTCGCAGAACGGAATGTGGACGTAGAGGCCGAGATCTCGGATATCGGCGAAAGCGTGCCGTATCACGGCGCGCTGGTCGGCCTCTCGGATTCGATACGGCGCAAAGGTACGATCGTGCGCGATGGGGTAAGCAGTGTTCGAGATGTGGTGATTGAGGAGCCCAGCGTCGAACACCTGCTCCGGCGGCAGTCGCTCACGGTCGGCCGGGGCCGGCGGTACCCACCCCTTTGGGCTCACTGCGCGCCCTGCTCGAGCTCGAGCTCGAGCGAACGTAGACCTCCGGAGAGATAACCTGCCTGGGCCCTCCCACGCTGCACGGCGATCCGCGCGGCGAGATACCCGCCGCGGCCTGACTCATCCACGAAGACCAAGCGGCCAGTGCCGGGTAACTCGCCGAAGCGCGCGCGGAGGGCCGACAGCGGCAAGCGAATGGCGCCAGCGAGGGCCGACCCGTTCGCGCGCACATCGACCAACACCAGCTCCCCGCGCGCTCGGTTCAGCTCAGCCGGACTGACCGCCTGCGCCAGCCCTCGCTTCGTCGCCGCGGCGACCGACGCCACGACGTTGACCGGATCGCGCGCCGCGGAGAACGCGGGTGCGTAGGCGAGATCCAGGCTCGCGAGCTCGTCCACGGTGAGCCCGCCCGAGAGCGCCGTGGCGAGCACGTCGACGCGCTTGTCGACACCCTGCTGGCCTGCCAGATCGGCACCCAGGAGCCGGCCGGTCTTGCTGTCGTGCAAGAGCTCGATGCTGATGGGTGACGACGCGGGGAACCACGGATCGTGGCTGGGCGCGTGCACCCGGGTGAGCGCCACTCCCTTCTTGGCGCCCTCGAGCGAGAGGCCCGTGCGAGCGCACACCAGCTCGCCCACGCGCAGGATGGCCGTCCCGAGCACGGGTGGCATCTTGTGTTTTGCACCCGCCGCGTTTGCACCGGCGATCTGCGCGGTCTTGTCGGCAATGGACGCCTGCGCGACCAGAGCCCGCTTTCCGGTGACGGCGTGCTCCACGCTCGCGCAGACGCCGCACGCGTAGACGCCAGCCAGACTGGAACGCATGCGTTCATCGACGGCGACACTCCCGTCCCGAAGGAGTTTCGCGCCCGCGTGTCTGAGCAGCTCGGTACGCGGGACGATGCCGGCCGTCGCGACCACGAGCTCGACCGGAATTCGCTCGCCGGACGCCAGCACGAGCGCGGTGACCTGCGTACCGCTCCGCTGAACATCGGCCAGGGTTGCGCCAGTGAGCACCCTCGCGCCGAGCTTTCCCAATTCCGCGCTCGCCATGCCGGAGACCGTCGGCGAGAAGCTCGACAAGAGCCGCGGTCCCTGCTCGACCAGGACGACCTCGCATTTTCGCCGGAGCAGGCCATCGGCAGCCTCGACCCCGAAGAACCCTCCTCCCAGAATGGCGATCCGCCGCTTGCCGGCATCGATGCCGCTCACGATGCCTTCGAGATCTTTCAGAGTCCTGAACCGGAAGACGTTGCTCGCCCCATCGAGGAGCGCAGGGACGACGGAGTCGGCGCCGAGCGCGTAGATCAACGCGTCGTATTCCAGCGTCTCACCGCCAGCCTCGACACGCCGTTGCTTTGCGTCGATGCGGCTCACCTCGACGCCCGTTCGCACGTCGATGTCGTAGAAGCTGCGGAACAGCTCCGCCGTCTCGCGGTTCAACTCCGCAAGGGACGGGACCTCTCCCGAGAGGTGATGAGCAAGACCGGCCGCGGCGTAGCTGACCTCTGTCGCACGCTCGATGAGCACGATGCGCGCACCGTCATCCGTCTCACGAGCGCGCGCGGCAGCTGTCGGCCCCGACTGCGCTCCCCCCACAACCACGATCGTCCGCTGCTTTTTCATGGGCAAAGCTCTCCTGCACTCCCTCGTCGGACGGCAAAGCCCAACTCTGACTGGCATAGTCGTTGCGCGGGGCAGGGCGCAAGGCCGAGCGCTGGCCGCGCGATTCGCGGCTGGCATCCAACCGGCCGGACCGGTCAGCGGTGCAACCGGACCCCGGCTCGCGCCCCCCTGAGAGCAGCGCAGGCACAAAACGAGTCGAGGTCACGGTCCGGGCTTGCCCGATTCACTAGCCGACGTGCGGCTTCCGCGCTCAGAGATCGCTGATGGTGCCTGGGCTCTGATCCAGGCCGAAGCCGTCGTGCAGCGCCCGCACGGCGAGCTCCGTGTACTTGGAGTGGATCAGACAGCTGACCTTGATCTCGCTGGTGCTGATCGCCTGAATGTTGATGCCGTCGGCGGCGAGCAGCCGGAACATCTTCGAGGCGACACCGGCATGAGAACGCATGCCGAGGCCCACGATGCTGACCTTGACGATGTCCGGGTCGTACTCGACGGCGGCGCCGCCGATCAGCCGCGCCTTTTCCTCGATCAGATCCTTGCACCGGGCAAGATCCGTCTTGGCCACGGTGAACGTCACGTCCGTGGTGGTCCCGCTCTCACGCGACGGACTCTGGATGATCATGTCGACGGACACGTTGCGCTCGGCGAGGGAGCCGAAGATGGCAGCCACGATACCCGGACGGTCCGGCACGTTGATGAGCTGCACCTTGGCTTCGCCTTTGTCGTAGGCGACGCCTGCGACGACGACGGACTCCAGACCTTCTTCGTTGGTGACCATGGTTCCCAGGTTGTCGTTGAAGGAGGACCGAACGTGGATCGGCACTCCGTATTTCATCGCCAGCTCGACCGAGCGAATTTGCAGGACCTTGGCGCCGAGCGAGGCAAGCTCCAGCATCTCTTCGTAGCTGATGCGATCGATCTTGCGCGCAGACGGGCAGATGTTGGGGTCGGTGGTGTAGACGCCGTCGACATCCGTGTAGATCTCACACACGTCGGCCTTGATGGCCGCCGCCACGGCAACCCCTGAGGTATCGGAGCCCCCGCGGCCCAGCGTGGTGATGTTGCCGTCCGGGTCGACGCCCTGGAAGCCGGCGACGACCGCGATCTCTCCGCGGTCGAGGGTGGAGCGAACCTTGCTGCCCTCGATGGTGTGGATGCGTGCCTTGGTGAACGCAGCGTCGGTCTGGATGTTGACCTGGTGACCGAGCAGGCTGCGCGCCTTGCCGCCGAGCGCCTGGATGTTCATGGCCACGAGCGCCGCGCTCACCTGCTCGCCCGTGGCGGCGAGCACGTCCAGCTCGCGCATTTCTGGGGTGGGGCTCACCTGGTGCGCCAGGCCGAGCAGTCGGTTCGTCTCGCCGGACATTGCACTCACGATCAGCACGACGTCGTTGCCGGCGCGCTGACACTCGAGCGCGCGGTGCGCCACGCGCTGCATCCGTTCGAGGCTACCTACCGAGGTGCCACCGTATTTTTGGACGATCAGGGCCACGCGGACGGCTGGCGATTAGCGAAGGGCTGGCGCTCTGTCAACGACGGCCGTCGAAGCTCACGTCTTCCCGCCGACCCCCGCGGTGAGCGCGCTCAGATCCGTGGGGGTGTCGATGTCGTCCAAGACACCGTCGTCCTCCACCGCGAGGTCGAAAATCCCGCCGCCGGCCGCGAGCACGTCACGGATCGATGCCGTCGAGGCGGCAGCCAAGAGCCCCGCGACGGCGCTCCGCGACAAGAGCACCGGATGTCCTCCGCGGCCGGAGACCAGCGGTCGGAGCGCGCCGTGTCCGGCACGCGCTCGCTCGGCGATCAAATGCCCGATGGTCTCGACCCGCACGCGCGGGTGATCGAGGAGCGAGAACAGCACCGCGTCGGCCGCGGGAGCCACGCGCGCTACCTCGCGCAGCCCCGCCTGCAGCGAGCTCAGCATGCCGCGTTCCGGGCTCGGGTTTCGGGCAATGCTGCAACCCGCGACCGCCGCAGCTACCTGTGCCTCGTGTGGGGGTCCAACCACGACGATGACGGGCTCACAGCCAGCGGCCCGCAGCGCGTCTACGCTTCGAGCCGCAAAGCTCGCGCCACCGAGCTCGGCGAGCGCTTTGGGTCCACCGAAGCGCGCGGACTCGCCCGCGGCGAGCACGACGCCGGCGATCACGGGGCGGTCACTCGGTTGCACTGTGCCCCGAGCATAGAGCGAACGCTTCAGCTGGCCAGGCGCGCGATCTCGCTCATGCGTGCGTAGCCCGAGCGGTACGCCGGGGGGATCGGCGGCAAGCGCCGCATGAAGGCCGACAAAAGCAGCCGGGAGAAGTCCGAGATCTGGGTCAGCTCGAGGCCGAGCCCGCGGCGGGTTTCGCCCGGGCGTCGACCGTGGACGACTCGTGCCACGGTTGCTTCGGCGTCGATGTAGTCGCGGATCCCTGGCAACTGAAACGACACGATGACGGGCTCGCCGGTCAGCACGACGTCGGCAGGCCCGACCAGGAAGCCGTCCGGCGACACGTTCTCGATGACGTCTGCAACCAGGCTGAAATCGCGGAGGCGAACCACCTGACACGGGATGCGGGCAGTTCGCCGAACGATCCGAGGAGAAAAACTGAGGGGGAGCATGGGTGAGAGATCGTAGCCGTCGGCGCACGCCGATGGCCAAGTCTCTGACGCACGCGACTCACGGAAAGAGCGGGCAGCTGCCGTTCACCGGTTTCATGCACTGGTTCTTGCAACCAGCCTGACCGCACGGATAACAGCACTTGAGCCCCTGGAGGCACTGCACGTCGGTGGTGCACGTGCTGCCAACGCCGGCGTCGCCGCTGGCGCCCGCGTCCATGCAGCTCTTGTCACCGGTCACGTCGACGCCCGCGACTGCAGCATCGCAGCTGTTGCAGTAGAACTGGCCATCACAACCGCACACACCGGGGCAGCTGTCGGGACACAGGGTCGGGCGCTTTTCGCAAGTGCCGGTCTGGTCGGCGTACCCGCAGGAGTCCGGCACGAAGTTGCAGTACTCGGACTTCGCGCACTGCTTACCTTGTTTGCCACCGCACACGGTGCCGGTGCCGCCATCGGTCGCGCCGCCGGTGCCGCTGGTTCCGCCTGCGCTGGTTCCGCCTGCGCCAGCCGCGCCGCCGGTGTTGGTTCCTCCGCTCCCGGCGCCGCCGCCCACGCTCGTGCCGCCGCTCCCCGCGCCGCCCCCGATGTTCGTTCCGCCGGCCCCGGCGCCGCCGCCCGTGCTCGCGCCGCCCGTGCTCGCGCCGCCCGTGCTCGCGCCGCCCGTGCTCGCGCCGCCCGTGCTCGCGCCACCCGTGCTCGCGGTGTCGTCGCTACTCGAACCACTACAAGCCCCGAGCGCCAGCCCAAGGCCAACCAAAGCCATTGCGATCCGCATGCCGACGAAGTTAGCGCAACTCGCCCGCGAACGCCCGCCCAGCGTCTGGTCAGGGGAAACGCGCGCCCTGCGTCGCGCCGTGCCGGGTGTCCCGATCGTAGGTCTTGTCCTTCTGTTTGTAGACGTCGAGGACTCGGTTCGCTTCTTCGTTGGCCTCGCGGTTCATCGTGTCGCAGTCCCGGGCAGAGCCGAGGCCCTTCAGCTTGACGAGCACCGCACGGGCCGCCATCAGACCGTGCTCTTTGTGGCCGTTCTCGTGGCGTTCGAGCGCCTGAAGGTACCTGTCCCAGCGCGTGGTCACGTCTGCCGGCGCATCGTCGGGAGGTCTCCAGTCCGGGAGTGTCATCGTCACGCTGACGGAGACCTTCACCGGTCCCGTGCCACAGCTCGTCGGCATGCGGTCGTAGGGGTAGGTCCAGCGCACATACCAGCGCGTGTACGCGTCGTGTCGGCTGCCGTCGATGGTCGGACCTCGCCGATTGAGCTCTTGCCGGAGCTCCGCTGCGCTGCTGCCGAAGACGGAATACTTTTCGAGCTTGGTGTCCACCACAACTTCGGCCGGTAGGTCACCGGCATCTGGCTCCTCGACTCCGCTCGGCTCGTCGGCGGTGCTCGGGTCTGTCGCGGTCTCTTCCGGCGGGTCGGGGGAGAGCGCCGTTGCGACGGGTACGGGTGTCGGAGTCGAGGTCCCGCTCCGCAGGAAGAACACGGCTCCAACAATGGCGCCGATGAAGAGCAGCGTGAAGCAGCCGATGCCGCCGAGCACCAGCGCGATGATCCACGGTGTCTTGCTCCCGCGCTCGCTCACTCGTCCCCCAAGAATACCTCGCCGCACTCGAGCTCCATACGCAGGTACCCATCCTCTTCTGGGACCCACTCGAGGATGCTCAGGCTCAGTCGACCACTGAGCTCCTGTGCCCGCGACAGCGCCGCCGGCGCGTCCTTACCGTAGCTCCAGCGCACCTGATAGTGCACGCCCGGTTTGTCCTTCGCTTCGCTGGCCCGGGCGTCTCCGAGCTCCTTCGTGAACATGATGAGCCGCCCGCCGCACCAGGTGGGATCTTGTGGCTCGCCCTCGGTCATGGGTTCCCGTGCGGGCGGCTGCCCGACCGGATCGGCGCTCGATGCCTGCGGGGCTCCTTCGACCCGAGTCTCGACCACCGGCGTCTCGGGGGCGGGCGCCGCGTGGCAAGCGAGCGCCAGAAGGCCGGCGAATACCGCCGCTTCGTGGGCACCGCTCATGCCCGCAGGCTTACCACGACGGCCGCTCTGGCCGCTCCTGCCGGGACGGGCGCACGCGAATTTCGCCGGCGCGAAAGAAGATCGGAAACCCACTCCGACTTCCCGCCGAGAGAGGCCGCCATGACACACCGAAGCCACCCCCTGTTCGCAGCCATCTCTCTCGTGATCTGTCTGGGCACCGCGGGATGCGGCGCGGGGAGCGATGGTGTTGGTGGGGGCGGCAACGCCGGAGCGGCCGGCGGCAACGGTGCCGACGGAACGAGCTGTCCGACGAAAACCGGCCCCGCCGCAGCCGACGATTACTCGAGCATGCTGCTGGGAAAATTCTCCGGCAACCGCGACTCCTTCATCTACGCCTGGGAGTTGCGCGCGGACCACACTGCGCTGGTCGGCGATCACACGTCGGATGACCCAGCTCCAACGACGGACCTTTGCAGCTGGTCAGTCTCCGGTGCCGACGAGATGCCGGACTACGACAGCCGATGGCTCATCAGGTTCTCGCCCAGCGACGACACCATGAAACCCGAGACCCACCAGATCGTCGTGGTCGCGACGGACGGCTTCACGCTCTACCGAAAGATCGAAGGGCACGACGTGTTCACCGAGATGCAGCGGGTCAAGTGAGGGAGCGCGAAGGGAACCCGCAACTCGCTCCAAGGTTCACCCGAGAGAGCTCCCCATGAAACAACGAAGCCTGAAGTCATTCGCTGCTCTCTCCGTTCTGATCTGTCTCGGCACCGCAGGGTGCAGCGCTGGAAGCGACAGCGCTGACGCCAGCGGTGGCGCGGCAGGCAGCGTCGGCAGCGCCGGCAGCGCCGGAAGCGGCGGCGCCGCGGGTGGCACCACGAACACGGACAGCTCCCCGGACGCCGGTTGGCCCACGCAGCCTGCCCCTGCGGCGGATGAGCTCGCGAGCCTGCTCGTGGGGCAGTTCGCCGGACAGCTCGAGACCTCTACCTACGAGTGGGAGCTCCGCGCTGACCACACGGCCACGCTGAAGACCTTCGAAGCGGAGCAGCTGGCGTCGAGCCACGACTGCGAGTGGTCCGTCTCCGGCGCGGACAAGCTGCCGGATTTCGACGGGCGCTGGCTCGTGACGGTCTCCGCCAGCGACAACTCGATGACCCCGGAGACGCACGAGATCGTACACGTCGAAGCGAGCCAATTCGTCATCTTCCGGAACGTCGAGGGGACCAACACCTACCGAGAGATGCTGCGCACGAAGTGAGCGGCGCCGCTGGCGCGGAGCTGCTCGATCGATGCGCTCCGCGCGGCGCTGCTCTCGAGCTCGAGCCGCTAACGCGCCAGGCGGTTGATCGTGCTCTGCTGCTGGTCGGACCAGTAGACGAAATTCGCGTCCAACGCGATGCCGCCGGGTTTGCCGGCGATCGGCACTGATTTGCCGGTACCCGCACCGAACTCGATGCCCTTGAGCGCGGCGCTGTCGAGCGCGTAGAGACCCTTCGTGTCCACGCGAAAGTCGCTGGCGTTCGTGGTAACGAGCACGTCGGCGGCAGCGGTGACGACGCTCGCAAATTTCGCTGCACCGGCTGGGGTCAGCGCGTAGAGATCGCTGCCGGCGAAACCCACGCGGGTGTAACCGGCTGCCGCGGATACCTGGCCGCACCCCGGGCCCACCGAGCAATGGTCGACCCCGCCCATCGCGGTGAAGACCTCGGCGTCGGAAGCGGCCAAGCCGGTGAAACTCACGGTCTGCCCAATCGTATCGACGGTCTTCCAGGTTCCGCTCGCCTTTTCCATCCGTCGGACCGTCAGATCTCCGTTGCACGCAAAGAAGAGATACAGGGCGTTGTGCGCCAACGGAGCCGTCGACGAGACCTCGGTGCAGCCGACGGCGTCGACCAGCACTGTCGACTCTTTGGTCTTCTTGTCGAACCGGGTCACGGCGATGTTCACGTTCGTGGTCGCCACGTAGACAAACTCGTCGTCCACCAAGATGTCACCGACGCTCGGCGCGGCGCCGATGTCCGCCCATTTTCCGATCGGCGCGGCGGAGCCATCCTTGGGAGCGCGATGTAGCTCCCATCCCCCGCTGGCGGCCATTGCAAAGAACACGTCCTTGTCGTCCACCGCCAAGCTCGTGATCTGGGGAATGGCGCAGTCGTAGAGCAGGCCGCCAGTCCCTTTCACACAGGCGCCTCCCCCGGACGCGCCACCCGTGTTGCTGCCCCCTGCACTGCTGCCGCCCGTACTACCGCCACCCGTGCTGCTGCCGCCGGTACCGACCCCCGCGCCGCCCCCCAAGCCCCCGGTCGTGCTCCCGCCCGCTCCATCGTTGGTCGAGGTCGACGAACAGGCGAGCGGAAGACACAAAGCGAACGGCGCGAGCCAGCGGTGGACCATCACTTGGAATCCTAGGCCGGCGCCGGAAGGGAGGGAACATGCACGTTCGAGAGGCGTCGACCGCGAGGCGGCTCCGCGAGCCGGGGCGATGGTCAGCGGGAATTCTTGCTCTCCCGACACGCCACGTTTTCCCGGACCTGCACCAGCTCATTCCCCGCGAAGGCCGCGCGCACCGCGTGGATCAGCGACCGAGCCTTCTCGGGCGACACTTCCGCCAGGGAGTAGCAGTAGTCGTCCTCCCCTTCCTTGCCCCAATCGGCAACCTTCACTGCCAAAAACACGGCGTTCTGAGTCTCGAAATCACTCACGACCCGTTCGAGCTGACCTGGTGCGTCCGGGTCCGTCCCCTGCCCGATGCTGCTCAAGGTGACGACCAGCGGGTAGCGCGCGAGCTCGGGCGCGCTCGGGCGCGAGGTCGACCCCCCGCTTGCCGCGCAGGCGAACGGCAGCACGCACGCGCCAACCCCGAGCAGCAGCGACCCGACACGCATCACGTCAGCGGCCGCTCGCCCAGCCCGACGGCCGCCATCAATGTGCGCCGCACGTAGACCGGGACCATCTCCTGGCGATAGTCGGAATCACCGGGGATGTTGGGCATGGGGTGGCACTGTTTGAACGCGCGAGCGGCGACGGCGCGCGCCGCGTCTTCGAAGCTCGCTTCGCCCGGACGCGTGCCGCGCATGGTGTCCGCGACGTCCTTGACGTGCAGTGGGCGGGCCTGAAGCGCCACCAGCGCGACGTCCGCATCCACCACGGCACCACCATCGAGATCGACACGCACCGCGATGCCGAGCTGTGGAAAGTCGAACGAACCCCGCTCGCGCATCTTTCCGTACGCACCGCGGTGACCCGGGTGCTGCGGCGGAACCCGCACGTTCACCAGGAGCTCGTCGAGATCCGTCTTTTTGTTGAAGATACCGTCCGTCTTCCATAGCTCGTCGATCTTCGCGCGCCGCGCGCCGCGGGTGCTTCGGAAGTCGAGCTCCCCGCCGAGGGACATCAGGGCGGGCGCCGTGTCGTTGCTGGCCGCAGCGACGCACTTCTTGCCACCGGCGACGACGTGACAGACCGTGCCGTCCTTCTTCAAGCAGAACCCGAGGGCCTGCCGCCAGAAGTGGGTCTGGTTGATGTAGCGACAGCGGGTGTCCAGCATCACGTTGCCGCCAAGCGTGCCCATGCGGCGGATCTGCGGGCTCGCGACGATGCCGGCAGCCTGAGCCAAGGCCGGTGCACGGGCGACAACCGCCGGGTGCTGGGCCAGAGTGTCGAGCGGCGTCATGGCGCCGATCACCAGCGTGCCGTCGGCCTCGACCACGATGCCAGCCAGCTCGGCCACGTTCGCGAGTGACACCAACAGCTCCGGCTCCGCGAGTCGGTGTTTCAGGTTGGGTAACAAGTCGGTGCCGCCGGCGATGGGCAGCGCGCGACCGTTGTGCTCGGAGAGAAGCGCGAGCGCCCCTTCCAGGGTGGTCGGGCTCTCGACGGAAAACTGCGGCAGCCTCAGCATGTGCCTACTCCGCCGCCTGAACCTGGCGCGCGCGCCGTTGTTCGACTTGCTCACGCTGTTCGCGGAGCGCCGCGAGGACCTTGGCCGGTGTGAACGGCAGGTCGTGCAAACGAACGCCGATGGCGTCGTAGATGGCGTTACCAATGGCCGGGATCGCCGAGTGCAGCGGGCCCTCGCCCGCCTCCTTCGCGCCGTACGGCCCCTCGGGATCGATGCTCTCGACGATCAGCGACTGGATCTCCGGCGTGTCGAGGGTGGTCGGGATCGGGTAGTCGAGGAGCGACGGCCCGGTGTGCAGCCCGCGCGCGTCCACCGCGTGGTTCTCCATCACGGCCTCGGCCGCGCCCATGTAGACCGACCCATCCATCTGCCCCGCCACGAGCGTGGGGTTCAGCGCGCGACCGCAGTCGTGGGCGACCCAGATCTTGTCCAGATTGATGCGCCCCGTCTCGACGTCGACGCTGACCTCAGCGATGTGCGCGGTGAACGAGTACGCCGGCGAGGCGCCGATCGTGCCGCCTCGGTACTTCCCGCCGAGCTCGGGGGTGTTGTACGCGCCGGTCGAGCCGAGGGTGTCGAGCTTGGCCTCGGCCAGCTGAAACGCCTCGCGCACGCTCATCTTGTGCTCGACGTCGGCCAGGTCCACGACTTCGCCCAGAGCCATGTAGATGCGGTCGGACGCGACCTCCCACTTCTGGGCCACGACCTCGACGATCTGCGAACGGAGTTTGCGACAGGCGTCGATGGTGGCGTTGCCGACCATGAAGGTCACGCGGCTGGAATACGCCCCGAGATCGACTGGGCAGAGATCCGTGTCCGCGGCGACGACCCGCACGTGTTCTGCCGGCACGCCGAGCTCTTCGGCGACGATGTAGCGCACCACCGAGTTACTTCCCTGCCCGATGTCGTTGCCGCCGGTGAACACCGTGACGATGCCGGAGCGATCGACCTTGAGCTGAATGCCCGCTTGCGGCATCTCGTTGGGATAGACGGCGTAGTTGGTGCCGGAGATGTACATGCTGCCGGCAACACCGAGCCCTCGCCCGTAGGGCAGCTTGGCTCGGCGGTTCTTCCAGTCACTGGCGCCCTCGACGGCGAGCAGGCATTCGGCAAAACCATTGGAGGTGATGCGCTGCCCGTTGACGGTCTCGGTGTACGCGCCCTGGAAGTTCTTGCGCCGGATCTCGATGGGATCCATCTCGAGTTTCTCCGCGACCTCGTCCAGCAACACCTCGAACGCGAACCGCGGCTGCACCGAGCCGTGCCCGCGCTTGGGCCCGCACGGCGGTTTGTTGGTGAACACCCGCGTCGAGTCGAAGCGGTAGGTCGGGAAATCGTAGGGCCCCGTCAAGAGCTGACCCGAGTAGTAGGTCGTGACCAGACCGAAGGAGCTGTAGGCGCCCCCGTCGATCAGGATCTTCGCGTCGACGCCCGTCAGCCGGCCGTCCTGCGTGGCGCCGGTCTTGTACCGGAGCTTCATCGGGTGACGCCCGCGGTGGGTGTAGAAGACCTCTTCTCGGGTGTAGAGCATCTTCACCGGGCGCCCGGTGACGAGCGCCAGCTTCGCCACGCAGAACTCCAGGCTGAAGGGATCACTCTTGCCGCCAAACGCTCCACCGAGACAGGGCTGGATCACCCGAATTTGCTGCTCCGGCAGCTCGAGCACCTTGGCCAGCGCGCGGTGAACGTAGTGGGTGATCTGGGTCGCGCTCCACACCGTCAGCAGGCCGTCCGGTGACACGCGTGCCACGGCGCAGTGCGGTTCGATGGGCGCGTGGGTCGTGCCGTGAAAGCCGAACTCACCCTCGACGATCACATCCGCCGAGTTGATGGCACCGTCCACGTCTCCAAAGTCGAGCAGAACGTGTTTGCTGACGTTGCTCTTCTTGTCCTCGTGGATCTTCGGCTCGGCGTTCGCGAGGGCATCTTCCGGATCGAGGAAGACGTGGAGCGGCTCGTACTCGACGTCGATCAACTCGAGCGCCTGCACGGCGGTGTCCTCATCGATGGCAGCGACCGCAGCCACGGGATCACCAACGAAGCGCACCTTGTCCAAAGCCAGAGCGTTCTCGTCCTGAGTCCACGGAATGACGCCGTACCGCTCCGGCATGTCGCGACCGGTGATGACCGCGTGTACGCCCGGCAGCGCGAGGGCGCGGGTCACGTCGATGCTCTTGATGCGCGCGTGGGCGAGCGGGCTGCGCAGCGTCTTGGCGTGCAACATGCCGGGCAGCTGGATGTCGTCGGTGTAGATGGCCTCACCGGTCGCCTTCGACAGACCGTCGACCTTTCGATGCGACTTGCCGACGACGGTGAAGCCCTTGTCCCACGGCGGCTTGGGACCGTGAATGTCGCGCGCACCCATGCCCGTTTCCTAACGCGGGGGTCCGAACGTGACAACTGGGAGCAAGGGGCGCTCCGGGTGTTTCCGTGCTTTCGACGGCCGCTCATCCCCGGGAGACGAACACCGCCGTGCACTCCGGCAGCCGCGCCCAAGCGTTTTCGCGGATGCGTTTGGCCATGGCGTCTCCGAAAAACCCTCCAGCGATGCGCGCGGTGGTGTCCACGTCCGGAAAGACGTAGTCGGTGCGGATGACACTCCGCTCGAAGCCGTGTCGTCGCTCCAGAAACTCGAAGTACTCGTCGAGCGGCTCGTTCTTGCGAGGTGTCTCGTGCCCGGTACCGAGGCTCTCGACCAGCACGCGATGTCCGCCCGGACGGAGCACGCGGCGCATCTCGGCGAGGGCTTCATCAACGTCGGTGCGCCAGGTCTCGGGCATCCACGAGCGAAAATGCCCGAACACCCAGGCCGCGATGGCGACGTCGGCGGACGCGTCCGCGAGCGGCAGCTCCCGGACGTCCGACAGGTGGGCGGTGAAGTTCTGGATGCCGTTCTCGGCGAGCCGGCGCTCGGCCAGAGCGAGCATCGGCGCCGCACGCTCGACCAGGTGTACGTGTGCGACGCTACCGCTGAGCAAGCGCGCGATGCGTCCCGTACCTGCACCCACGTCGACCAGCACTGCCCCGCTCAGCGGCACACGGCGCGCTAGCTCTCGCGGTAGCTCTCCGTCGGCGTCCTCCGCGCAGATGAGCTCGTCGTACTCGTCGGCCCGCTGCTGGTAGATGCGCGCCTGCTCTTCGCTCTCGGGTCTGACCATGCTCCCTGCTTTTTGTGTCTCTGGTTCACTGCTTGCGCCACACACTCGCGAGCCACGGCTGCCGATCTCGCGGGAGACCGCTGGGCCGGTAGTAGTGCTCGAGCGCCTCGAACCCGGCCCGCGTCGCATGGCCTCGCCAGCTCTCCCAGCAGAGGAACGATCCGTAGCGGTTGCCGTGCCACTCCTCGCGGTCGGGGCCGTGCGGATTGGAGCAGAAGAGGACGCCGCCAGGTTTCAGTGTCTCGCGGAGCTCCGAGAGCACCCGCGGCAGCTCCTGGCTCGGCACGTGGAAGAGCACGGCGTTGGCAAACACACCGTCGAACCGCGCGCGCGGCAGGTCGAGCCGCAAGAGATCCTGGTGCAGCACCTCGGCGCCAGTCCGCTCCCGGGCCATGCGCGCGAAGCTCGCCGAGCCGTCCAGCCCCACGGCCAGGTGACCCAAGCGGCCAAAAGTCGCCAAGTCCCGACCCGGCCCGCACCCCAAATCCAAGATCGAGAAAGGCGGAGTGCCCTCGATGTGCCGGAGCAACGCATCGACGTTCTGGCTCACGTCGTGGTCTTTGGTACCTTCGCGGAACGATTCTGCAGACAGCTCGTAGTGCGCGATGGTGCCTGTGCTGACTCGCTCGAGCTCTTCAGGCGTGAGATCGCGCAGCGCCACCCTCGGACTCTAGCTGGGAGGCCAACCCCCAGGAAACACGAGTCACTCGCATGCCAAGCATTGGCCGAAGACGCAGATGGCTAGAGCGCCGAACAGGTTGAACGTCGTTTGTTTTCCGGGACTTGCAAGGTGTTCGGCGCTCGCGCGCGGAGCGCGCACGGCCGAAGGCCGGGGGTTTGTGGCGCAGCCCCAACGTAAAGGTCCTAGAACACGAGCAGCGCAAGCCGATCGGTGTTCTAGGGGCGCATGGCTATGACCCACACGTCGGTGAGATACTGCTGGAATGGCGAAGGTGGACTACGAGCGGGTCGCGACGCGCGCGGAGTTAGAGCGGAGGTCGGCCAGTTCTTTGGGCGGGTTCAAGCACGCCGACCACGGCGCTCGACCGCTGATGGTAAGTTGGATATGTTCAGCGCATGGGGATGCTTGGAACGCGCTGGGAAGCCGAGCATGAAGGGCACGAGCTCGTTGTTTCACGCAACGAGCTCACCAAGGGCTTCAAGCTCGAATGGGATGGAACGGAGATCGCACGCCGTTCCTGGTCGTGGATAGGTCTCGGTGAGCTCCACGCGACGGCGGACGCTACCCGCGGCAGCTACCGCGAGGCACACCGCCAGGTGGAGGTCCAAGTCGCCATCACTTGGGGTGGAGTGAACGCACTCGACGGCGAGTGCACGATCACGGTGGACGGCCACGAGATCCCGGTCAGACACGTGAAGTAGAGCCATCGACTCAGCTCCTAGCTGGAAAGGGTGGCCATGAGGGCAGGCGCCCGCGCCGACGACGCGTCAGCGTGTTGCAACGACGATGAGCACCCGCTCGAACGGTGGCGGGCAGACGTCGCCTCGCGCTTCTGTTCGGAAGCCCTGACCCTCGAGCAGCGTCCGCACCTTGGGCCACGCGAACGTGAGGTAGTACATCACGAACTCGGGCTTCCAGACGGCATTGCGCACGCGCATGACGCCGTTGAAGGCGTGAGTGGCCCAGCGCCATGGCGAGCTCAGCGGTGGCATCTCTCCGGTGGCAAAGAGAAAACGTCCTCCGGGTCGCAGCGCGCGCCAGATCCCGCGAACGAAGCGCTCTTCGTCGCGTGGCAGGATGTGACCCAACGCGCCGACGCAGGTGACGACGTCGAACTCCCGCTCGAAGGGCATATTGAGTGCGTTGCCGTGCACCAGCTCGACGCGGGCCTGACCGGGTGCGTCGCCGAGACGCCGACGTGCCTCGCTGAGCATGCCCTGGCTGAAGTCGATGCCGACCACCCGCGCCCGGCAGACGGCGCGAAGGTGTGCCATCGCCGCGCCTGTCCCACAGCAGACGTCCAACGCAGAGTCGATGGAGCCGGGGCCCCCGATGAGATCCACCATCGGCGCGAGCACTGCATCCGGTGTGCGAAACGGCGTGTAGTCGAACTTCGGCGCGAGCAGGTCGTAGCCGCCCTCGGTAGACGCGAGAGCCTGCCGCACGAGCTCGAAGAACGTGGGTCCTTTGGCGTGGAACATGGGCCGCGCCCGCCTTACGGTTTCTTCCGTGTGAGCGCCACCAACGTGCCTTCATTGTCGCCGCCGTACATACTCGAGCCGCACAGCGCCACCGACACTTGATACGGGCCGCCGAGCGGGATCTTCATGGGCGACGGCGTCATGAGTACGAGGCTGTGCCCGCGCGACGATGCGGCGTCGCTCAGCGTGACGTGCGGCGGAGGTTGAGGTTTGCACGCCCTGCCCTTCGGGCACGGCTTGGGGACGAAGCGATCAGACACCCAGCCCTCGGTGTTGAAGCCGCCCGCCTGCACGGACTTGCGTGACAGCTCCGCCAGAGGCAGGCGAGGCCACGCCTCGAGCTTGGCAAGCGGTGCCGAAGAGTGCACTTCCATGAGACAGCCGGCGGCGGGCGCGCCCACCGTTCGGTCGAGAATACTCGCGCCACGCAGCTCGGCATACGGGCGGCCGGCGTCGTCGGCCCCACACCACACGATCGAAAACTGGTGCCGGCGACCGAGCGCCAGATACTCGCCGCGCTCGTTGTGGCCCGCCCGGAGCTCGATGTTCGTGCCGTCGTCGGCAGCGACCGTCGCAGTCAACGGCGAGAGCTCCGCACAACCGACCGGTGAACCGCCGCAGTTGTAGCCGGGTTTCAGTGCATCGAGCTTGCCACTCACGTTGACGCCGCCACGCCGGCTCGAAACCTCACGACCACTTGCAGTGGGCCAAGCCCGCAGCCCACCCACCCCCACCCCTGAGGCACAACGCTCCTCCGGCGGTAGCTCCGACAACGCCTCGGTAGGGACCGGCGCTGGCTCAGCCAGTTCCTCGGCGGCGGCGGCGTCGCGCACGGGCGGGTCAGGTAGGACACTCGGCGCGGAAGGGTGCGCCGGCTCAGCGCAGCCAAAGTGCAGGAACAACCCGGCGGCCCATGCGAAGCTCCCGCTTCGCCAGCGCCGAGCTCCGAACGCGCCCGCCCTGCTGCCCATCATCCCGCTCGCAGTGTCCAACATCTTCATGACCTTCGCCTGGTCCAGGAGATCATGACACTCTCGCAGGCGGTGAGCCTGCGCTCAAGGCCCCTGACACAGCGACGTCGAGGTGCTGACTCTCTGTCCGTTCACACAGGTAGACAGGGTCGCTCCGGAGCACTCGGGCGCTGCTGCCTCTTCGCCGCACTCCGCTGACACCGGCGCCGGGTAGATACAGCCCTCCGAGCCGTCCGGGGTGGTGCCGCAGATCCCGCCAAGGCGCGTGCAGTCATGGTAGCTCACTTGACCCATGCCGTCGCAGCCGAGGCGAACGTCACCGTCACAACGGTCCTTCGTGCTGATGTCCTTGGGGCACGCCGAGTAGTGTCGGTCGGTACAGCCGGTCTCGCTCTTCGGATCGCACTCCGCGAACGCCCGCGCGCAGTCGCGACTGAACGAAGCACCAGCTCCTTTCAGCGTTGCCACACTGCCGTTGCACGACACCTCGAACTTCTCCGAAGCAGAGCAGCCGTCCTCCTGACAAGTGATCCTGGAATCGCGCTTCGTCGCACAGGCGTTGACCGCGCCGCAGTCATTGGTGTGCGTGAGCACACAGTCGACCCAGTACTCCGCGCGCTCGTTGCGAGCGGACCACTGGCTGATCGGAATGGCGCGCTCGGCCGAGAAGACCATGTCGGAGACGCAGAGCTGAACCAGAGAGACTCGGGTCGACTTGTCCTCAGCGGTGACTTCAGGGGCGCAGGCGCCTGCCAGCGCGCAGGCATCGAGAATGGCTTGCTCATCGATGGCCGGGACCTGTGTTGGCGCCTTGGGCCAGGCCTCCGCCGCCGAGGCAGCAACGGGCCCCTCGGGATCCGTGAGGCGCGGCGAATCGTCGTCGTGCCGGAACGAGCAGGCGGTGGAGAGACAGACAATCAGGAAAGAAGCGGAGAGAGCTTTCATGACCGAGCCACTCTGCACTGGTCATACCAGTCCACACAGTCGCCCATTTTCCAGCACTTAGCCTCGCCGCGCAGCACTCTGCGCGTCGCTCTTTCGCCACAGAGTGAGCGCAGGGCGTCAGGGCCTCGACCACACCGAGTCGGAGCTCGCCGGCGGGACTGTGCTCTGGGCGCACCGGCGAGCTCCCTCGGAAAATCGACGGGGACCGCTGCAAGATCGACGCGCGCGCTTGTCTTGGATTTGCCAGATCCGCGCGCCGTGGATCCGGCGTCCCATTTCCATTTCCGCGCAGCCAACCGGTGATCACACCACCGGTGAGGCGGCATTGCGAGCAATCGAATGACTCACCTCGGACGAATCATCTGGGTGGCCGGAGCGGCATTGCTCGCGGGCTGTGCTGTCGACGGGGCAGGCGACCTGACGGGGACGCCCGCCAAACAATCGAGCCCGAGCAGCGATCCGTCATTCCCTCCCATTGACGGCAACGACAAGTACTTTGATCCGGGGCCGCCGCTGGCGACTCCCGACGACGTCGAGCTCGACAAACGCTTCGTCTACCACCAGAACGTGATCGACACCCACCAGTACAGCTACAGCATCAGGAAGAGCGACCCGACACACCTCGAGCTCGTGAGCCTCGCTGGCTTCGCGCTCCCGGCGGACGTCGGCGACGAGAAGCCACAGCAAGCGCCCGAGGCGTACGACATTCAGCTGCCCGATCACTGGGATTCGCGCGAACACGGCGTCGGGATCCCGCCCGTTCGCTCGCAAGGCAGCTGCGGCAGCTGCTGGGCCTTTGGCACGGTGGGTGTGGTCGAGGCCGCCATCGCCGTCTACGACAAACAGATCGTCGATTTGAGCGAACAATTCGTGCTGAACTGCAGCGGCAAGGGCAGCTGTGGTGGCGGGTACTGGGCCTACACTGCCTTCACCAAACAAGGCGGTGTGTGGGAGAAGGACTACCCGTACACGGCCCACGATCAGTACTGCAAGAACGTCCCAGAGCACCCGTACAAGATCGAGTCATTCCACAGCATCCAGACCGGCGACATCAGCGCGATGAAGGCCGCCATCCTGCAGCACGGCTCGGTCGGTGTGACCATGAGTGTGTGTGGGTCGTTTCCCGGATACGGCGGAGGCATCTACGACTCGAACGAGTGCAACTACTACTCGACGAACCACATCGTCACGCTCGTGGGCTGGAACGATACCGTGCAGCACAAGAGTGGCAAGGGTGTGTGGATCTTGCGCAACAGCTGGGGCAGCAACTGGGGCGACAACGGATACGCACTCATCGCGTACGGCAAGGCGCGCATCGAAGAGAATCCGACCTACGTCATCTACAAACCCGAGGACCCGACCGACACGGACGGCGACGGCGTCACCGATCTGCACGACAACTGCAAGGACACGCTCAACGCTGATCAGAAGGACACGGATCACGACGGGAAGGGGGACGCCTGCGACGCCCACTTCGACCCCTTCGAGGAGAAGCTCTCACTCACTGACGACGACAGCCGCAAGCTGAGCCTCGGTTTTTCGTTCCCCTTCTACGACACGAGTTATCCCGAGGTGTACGTGAACGCCGATGGCAACCTCAGCTTCGGAGCCGGCGACAACGCGAGTGTTCCCAGAGACAAAAGCCGCTTCTTGACCGGCGCACCCCGCATCGCGGCCCTTTACGCCGACCTCAACCCCGCGGCCGGTGGCTCGGTGAGCTGGGGCAAGAGCGCAGCCGATGCGGTCTTCGTGCGTTACGACAAGGTCGGCCGCTTCGACAAAACCGGCAGCGGTAGCGTGACCGTGACCCTGAACGCCTCCGGTGCCATCAGCTTGGCGTACGGCGGTGTGAGCGGCTCGGGCTACGTGGTCGGAGTGTCGCGCGGCGGCGCGGGCAACAACGCGGGCGAGCTTCAGCTCAGCCCCGGCAAGCTCGCGTACAGCAGCACGCCCGCCCTGTACCAGGTCTTCGCCAACAACTCCTTCGGCCTGCAGAACCAGACTCTGGAGCTCACGCCCGGCGACGGTCCCGGGCCGACTCCGCCTCCTCAGCCCGTCGAGACCGTGCTCAAGCTCAGCGACGATGCGTCCGCCGAGATCCCGCTAGGGTTCTCGTTCCCCTTCTTCGGCAAGAGCTACACGAAGGTCTTCGCAAACTCCGACGGCAATCTCAGCTTCGGGAGTGGTGACTCGTCGACGGCCCCACGCGACAAGGCGCGTTTCCTCGCTGGCGTTCCGCGCATCGCCGCGCTGTACCGGGACCTCGATCCGTCTGCGGGCGGAAGTGTGGCCTACGAAGCAAAAGACGGCACGCTCACGGTCCGATACCAGGGCGTCCGCCTTTACGGTTCGACCTCCACGAGCACGGTCGCGGTCACCCTGCACAAGGACGGGCTCATCGAGCTCGCGTACGGGCAGGTGGCGCCGGGCTCGTACGTCGTCGGCGTCTCCAGGGGCGGCAACGGCAACAGCGGCACCGAACAGTCGCTGGGCAAACTCGCCCAGCCCATCGGTAACGGTGGAACCGACACCATCTTCCAGGTCTTCTCCGGCTCCGCGCCCTTCGATCTCGGCGACAAGAGCATCGCCTTCAGCCTCGACGGCGGGGTCAAACCGCCCCCACCGCCACCGACCGAGTACCTGTTGCCGCTCTCCGACGACGGCAGCATGTCGGTGCAGCTCGGCTTCAACTTCCCGTTCTTCGGCCAGACCTACGCCTCGGCCTGGGTGAACTCCGACGGCAACATCACGTTCGGCAAGAGCGACAGCTCCCAGTCCGATCGCAACGAGACTCGCTTCCTCACCGGCGCCCCGCGGATCGCGCTCTTCTTCGCCGATCTGGATCCATCGGCGGGGGGCAAGGTGACCTATTACCACGAGGACCCTGCCAGCATCTCGGTGCGTTTCGCCAACGTGGCCCAGTGGGGCGGAGGGGGCACCGCGACTGCGACCGCAAAGCTGACGTCGTCCGGCGCTGTCACGTTGACGTTCGGAGATCAGTCCGCGTCCGGCGGCATCATCGGGGTCTCGAAGGGCGGCGCGGGCAACAACACCGCTGGCATCCCCCTGGCTTCGCTGCTGCAAAGCTCGTGGAGCTACTCGGCCTCCGGCTCGGTGCACGCGGCCTACTCGGGCAACGACCCATTCGGTCTGAGCGGGAAGTCGGTGACGTTCTCCCCCTGAGAGTGACGCGGGTCGACGCGCGCCAGCCTCAGGGTGCCGGCGCGCGTCGGCGCATTCCGGGTCAGAACGGGTTGAAGTAGCAGGTGCCGCCGCTGATGCAGTCGCCAAGCACACAATCGGCGGTCGTCGCGCAGACCGTCTTGCAGAGGGTGCCGCCGCAGGTGAGGAGTCCACACTGCAAGGTGCCCTTGTCGACGCACTTGCCCAGACCATCGCAGGTGTCAGCGTTGGTCTGCAGATAGGTGAAGTTGTTGGCTGGGTCGATGGCGCACGAAGCGGGAGCGCACACCGTGCCGCCAGCCCACAACCGACACCCACCAGAGCCATTGCACGCTCCGTCGGTGCCACAGCTCGATGCGGCCTGCTGCGTGCAGTTGTTGTGTGGATCTTGACCCGCGATCACGTTGCCGCAGCTACCGCTGGCCCCCGTGCCCTTTGCTGCGGCCGAACAAGCCTGGCACGCCCCGGCGCAGGCCGTGTTGCAACACACGCTGTCCGCGCAAAAACCGCTGGTGCACTCCTGCCCGGCGCCGCAGGCAGCGCCGTTGGACTTCTTGCCCTGACAAACTCCGCTCGTGCAGAAGCTGCCGCTCACGCAGTTGCTCGCGCTCCCGCAGCTCGTTGCGCAAGTCGACCCGCCGCATTGGTAGGGAGCGCACTCGGTGGCACCATTGGTCACGCACTGACCGTTGCCATCGCAGGTCTTGGCGTTGGTCTGGGTGGAGCCCGAGCAAGTGGCTGCCTGACAAATCGCGGTCGAGCCGTATTTGCGACAGGCACCAGCGCCGTCACACTTGCCGTCGTCGCCGCAGCTGGCCGGCCCCTGGTCGGAGCAGTCGTTGTCCGGATCCGTGCCGACGAAGACCGGCGCGCAGGTGCCACTGGCGGCAGCAGTCAATTCCCCCGAGCACGCCTGGCAGCCCCCACTGCAGGCACTCTCACAGCACGAACCGTCCACGCAGAACCCCGTGGAACACTGCGCACCGGCCTGACAGTTCTCGCCCTTGCCCAGCTTGGCGACACACGCGCCGGTGAGCTTGTTGCAGTACTCGCCGCTGGCACACGAGGTGTCGTCGACACAGTCAGACGAACAGACGGAGCCGTTGCACGTCGCAGGGGTGCACGGCTCCGTCCCCGTGGCTACACACTGCCCGAGGCCGTCGCACAGCTTCGGCAAGGTCTTGACCCCTGCCGAGCAGCTCGAGGGCCCGCAAGGTGTCCCCGCAGCGTGTCGTTGGCACGCGCCGAGCCCGTCACACTTGCCGCTCTTGCCGCAACTTTCCGGAGCTTCTTCAGGGCAATCACCCCGGGGATCCGTCGCGGCTTTCGACGGTCCGCACTCACCGTCCACCTCGCCGCTCTCCTTTGCCGCCGCAACACAGGCCATACAAGGGGCGGAGCACGCGGTGTCGCAACAGATGCCGCTCGAACAATGCCCGGCTGCGCAGGAGTCGTCCGTGGTGCAGAGCGCGCCGTTGGGCAGTGTTCCCTGCGGCCCGCCGTCTCCACCCTTGCCGCCACTGGCTGCGCCCCCCGAAGCGCCAGCGTCGGCGTTGTCCTTCAGCTCATCGAGCCCGTTGAAGGAACAGGCTGCCGCCAGCACCCCGACAGAGAGCAGCAAGCGAACGAAGGACCGCATCCGGCGCTAGTCTACTCCAGGTTGACGCAGGCCCGGATGCTCGGCCGCTGGGAGCGAGCATTTTAGCGAAGAAGGTCGCGCTCTCAATCGCCCGCTGCGAGCCAGGTCTCTTGCAAGTGGCGCCACACCAAGCGGTCGTGGTCGATGACGAACACCGCGGTCGAAAAGCGGTGGCTGGACTCGGCGGACCTCTTCGCTCCGCGCTGGTGCTCCTCGTAGGTCACGACCAAGGTCTTTGCATCCGAGAGCACCACTGCGACGTTGTGGATCTCGATGCGAAAATCCGGATTCGACGCATGGGCGGCGTAGATCAGAGGTGTCAGATCGGCGAACACGAGTCGTGCGCCGCTCGGCATCACGTACGAGAACTCGGCGGCGAAGCGCGAGAGGAAGTCGCGCTCGAAGCGGATCAGGTCGCGCTCCGCCCTTCCGACGAACCAGTCCTCGAAGAACACGTGCAGGCTGTCGATCTCTCGAGTCGCCACAGCCAGGTGCTCGGACTCGTCCACGGTTCAGTGCCGAGTCCCCCGCCCGAGCGGCTCCGTGGCGAGCAACACGACGGCGAGCAAGCGACGGAGAGCGGCTTCCGTGCTGACCCCTGCCCCACCGGCTCCTGGTGTATCCGCGCCACACTCGGCGAGCGCGTTCCTGAGCTCGGGCCGTCCCCGTCGCTCGAGCTCTTCCAACCAGGCCGCGACGTGTGGGCTATGCACGCTGACCTCCGTGATGGTGGCGTGCACGGCACCGTCGACTTGCGCTTCCAGCAAGGCATCGAGCACGGCACCGCGACGAACTCGCGCCGACTCCGAGCGCTGCGCCCCGCCCATGATGGCACCGTTGCGCCGGACCGCGGAGGCCACGCTGAAGGCGTGCAGCCCCTCCGACGCTCGCCGGAGGATCGGCGCTGCCGCCTGAACCGCTGCCCGCAACTGCGCTCGGGTCGCTTCGGACAGCGCAGGGTCGCCGAGCTGATCGGCGATCCAGTAGGCCATCAACATCGTATCCTGCGCCGCGGCAACGTCGTGATTTTCCGCGAGCCACTCGGACGGCCACGGCTCCCTGCGTGCCCGGGGCTCGTGCGGAGGAAGCGGCGGCCGAGTGCTCGAACGGCGTGTGGGCGCAGGCGGCGCGCTGCTCACGCGCCCGCGCGAGGGCGCCGGAGGCACGCTGCTCACGCGCTTGGATGCGGGCATCGCAGGCGGCGCTCCGCTGTCCCGCCGCGGCGGCACGCTGGAGATCGCCGTCGTCGTCCCGCGCCCTGCACCGCCAGCCTTCCTCCTCGCTTTGGGCGTGCTGGGTTCGGCAGCAGCCGGGCTGTCCACCGAGGTCTTGGGTTTCTTCGGCTTTGTTTTTGCCGAGGCCCCCCGCTTCTTGGCCGTGGCCATGGAGCGCCATGCTAGCCGCGTTTGCCCACCCGGGGACAATTGCCCGGCACCGGACTACTTCGGTCCCCAGGTTCAGTGCACCAGGTTGAGCACGACGGCCGCCACCCCAATTCGTGCGCGAACTCCGAAGGGTAACTCGATGGCGTCGCTCTCGATTCCATCGCCGAAGAGCACGCCGTTTTCGCTCATTTCGGAGACGATTTCCACCTGCGCCGGGGCGTCGACCACCCCCTGCGTGAGCTCCGTGCCCGTCGCCACGCTGGGGAAGGCCTCGCGCACGAAGAAGGCCACGCGTTTCTCGGACGGCTTCGGCAGCTCGACGGGCGCGCGGCGTTCGCGCGAGATCGACCGCGCCCAGCCCGTCGCGCCAGTCCCCGTCGCGAAGATGGCTCCCGAGGAGGAGTGGCGCTCCGTCTCCTTGCCACACGTGAGCCGGTAGCGTGCCGACTGATGCCCGCGGTGACCGACGAAGATCTCGTTGAGCGCCAGCAAGTGCTGACCGTCGTCGAGCTCGGCCCGAACCATCGTGCGAACTTCGAGCTCGGCGCGACCCGCCAACACCGCCGCGAGCAGGCGCCCCGCCCGCTCCGGCGAGTGCCGCACGAGCACGCCGTCGTATTGCCCGCGATCTGGGTTGACCCCGATCACCGACTGCCCGTCGAGGTACTTCGCGGTGTTCGCGACCAATCCATCCTGCCCGACCACGAGCACCACGTCTGCCGGCTCGAAGACGAAACGCTCCAGATCACGCCGCGTGACACGGGTGCGACGCAGATCGGCGGGGATGGCCGCCGCGACGCCGCGCATGGCCTGAGTGAAGGCCGCGTGCCGAGCCTCCAGCCCGTCGATGCACTGCCCGCGCGTCGAGAGGAAGAACGCCGCCTGCCCGCGCGTGCCGTGGCGTTCGAGCACGGCCTCATACTCGGTCGGACGCGTCACCAGCACGATCCTCGGTTTCACGCTGGCCATGGACCCTCACTTCCCCGCGTCCAGCCGCGCCGTTCCGGCCCGCAAGAGGTCGGTGATCAGCGGGCCAAACAGCTCGGGCGTGATGTTGACGTGGTCGATGCTCTCGATCTTCTGCGCCAGCGACTGCGCCGCGAGGCTCACGATCACGGACGGCGGCAGCGTGCGGAACACATCCATGCGCTCGCGCTCGCTCGCGACCTTGGCGGACTCGACGACGCGGATCCCCTCGGCGTCTGCCGCAGCGCGGATCCGAGCACGCTCCGCCGCACCCTCGGCGTCGACGCGTTTTGCGAGCACGTCCTCTTCCTTGCGCCTGCGCTCGTTCAGGCCGCTCTGGCGGATCAGCTCTTCCTCGCGCCGCGCCAGCTCGATGCGATTGGCGAGCTCGTTCTCCTGAATCGCGCGCTCCTTGTCCACGGCGCGTGCGCGTCGTTCGAAGCCGGCGTCATCCGCCTGCTGCTGGATACGCTCGCGCGCCGGCGCCTCGAGCGCACGCTGCAGCTCCGCTGTGCTCTGCACCGCCGACACTCGCACCGTCACGACCTCGAGCCCCATGTCGCGAACGCCCGCGTCGTCGAGCAGACCTGCCTGCACGACCTCGCGCACCCGCGGCGCACCCTCCGCGCAGAGCTCGGGGATCGGCGACGCAGCGAGGGTTCCGAGGGCCAGCTGCTCTGCGAGCCCGGTCAAGAGCGTCGCAAGCACGTCCAGCGGCCGCGCGACCCAGGCACCGGTGGCGAGATCGACGCTGAAGTCCACGCGCTCCGCCAGGTTCTTCGGGTCGACCACCCGAAAGGTGATCACCCCCTGGGCGGTGACGTCCTGAAAATCCGAGCTCTTGCCGTGGAACATGAACGGCAGCTCGCGGTCGTCCATCGGCACCTCGGCGATGCTGGTGGAGAGCGGGAAATACCAGAACGAGACGCCGCGCCCGGAGCGAACGAGGCGCCCTCCGCGGTGCGCCAGCACGAACTGACTGAGCTCACTCCTGAGGTGCCGAACGACGATGAAGTTTCTGACCTCTGCCATGATCGTCTCCTTTCATTCAAACCGCTGAGCGCCGCACGAACCGGTACAGCTCCGCCGGGCGATGCCCGACGTCCGCCTGCCGCTCTCCGGTCGCCTCGAGCTGCCCGGAGGCCAGCATCTTGCGGCGGAACGAGTCCTTGTTGAGGCTGCGGCCGAGCACGGCTTCATGCACCGTCTGGAGCTCGAGCAGCGTGAAGGTGTCCGGCAAGAGCTGGAAGCCGATGGGCGTATAACCGAGCTTGCCGCGTACGCGTTTGACCGCCATTCCCAGGATGTCGTCGTGATCGAAGGCGACCGACAGCTCCGCGCCGCTGGTGTCGACCACCTTGACGGGGCCGCCGGTCTCCCCCTCCCACGGCACTTCGAGCCGGGCAACCGTCACGCCCTCACGATTGGCCGGATGCTCGGCGAAGCGCTCTGGCTCGACCAGGGCGTAGTAGGTGACGCTGATCACACGCGTGCGCGGGTCACGCTTGGGATCTCCAAAGGTGTAGAGCTGCTCCACGAACAACTTCGACAAACCCGCCTTGGTCGAGAGCACACGCCGCGCAGCGGCATCGAGCGACTCGTGCATGCCCACGAAACCCCCAGGCAGCGCGAAGCGCCCCCGGTGCGGGTGCTCGGCGCGGCGCACGAGCAAGGTGTGCAGACGTTCGTCTCGGACGGTGAGGAGCGCCACGTCGACGGCCACCGACGGGTGCTCGAAGTGGCTGGGGTCGTAGCCACTCAGGAACGCCGCCTCGCTGTCGGGCGCCGGATGGGCGGCTCGTTCTGCCGGTTTTTGCCTGGGCTTGCTCATTGGCCTCTTATATGCGACAAACATATATGCAGAGTGTATCTATGTCAATGGGCCTACTCACCGAGCTGAGCTCGTTCACCGAGCTGTGCGCCCGTTTGCCCGCCGCGGGGCGGCACGTCGTGGCGGCCTACGACGCGGAGACCGTCACCGTCTATCAAGCCTACCGCCCGGCCATCGCCGAGTTTGCGGTCGCCCACGGTGTGTTCGGCGGCGAGTTCAGCTTCAGCCGCATGAGCTGGATCAAACCCGGCTTCCTCTGGATGATGTACCGCTCCGGGTGGGCAACGAAAGAAGGGCAAGAACGCGTGCTCGCCGTGCGCCTCACGCGTGCGGGCTTCGATCGCATCTTGTCCGAAGCCGTCGAGTCGAGCTTTCACTCCGAGACTTACGGCACCCGTGAGAACTGGGAACGCCGCCTGCGCGAGAGCGACGTGCGCTTGCAATGGGATCCCGATCACGATCCCCACGGCCGCCCGCTCGAACGCCGGGCGATCCAGCTCGGCCTGCGCGGTGAGACGCTGGCGTGTTATGGACGAGACTGGGTACGCGGCATCGAAGACGTGACTCCTTTCGTGCATGCGCAGCACGAGCTCCTGCTGCGCGACGGAGTCGATGCGCTGCGTCTCCCGGTGGAGCGTCCGTATCCGTTCGGCGACCCGGAAGTGGCGGAGCGATTGCGGCTCACGCGTGCGAACGGTTGAGAGGGTCGCGCCTCCGTGAGACAGTCCACGGCGTGGGCGCCCGACCCTTTCGAGCTTGGATCCTGATCGCGGGAGCGCTGTGTCTCCGGCCGGCGCGAGCGGACGCCGAACCGCGCCCCACCCTGGACGATTTCTACGACCGCACTCGCAGCCGCGCCGAGGGTTTCGAACATTGCCTGGGGTACTGCGATGGTGAGCACCTGGCCGCGTTCCTGATCGGCGCCCAGGTCGCAGATCCCACCACGGACGCGGTTCAACGTGCGGTCGCGTACGGCGGCCGATTTGGCGTCGATCTCGGGGTCTTTTTCGGGCGCTACGACATCGCGCGGACCAAGCTGTGGGCGGACGTGTTGCGGGTGCCGGACCAGAACCAGACGATCACGGATCTTGCCTGGCAAAACACCTGGTTCTGGACGTCGGCGGAGCCCGGAGACACCGGCGTGCACCTCTCGCTCGACACCCTCTTCACGAAACGCTCTGAGCTGGAACCCTCGGATCTGGCTGAGCTGCAGCTCGTTCCCTATCGGAGCGCCGACGCGGAGGTCGAAGCGACGCCCGTCGGCGGCATGGTCGACAAAGACGTATTTCTCGCCGTGCCTGTGGGCGCCGCAACCCGCCTGCGCTGGTCCGAGGATGGCCCCATCATCGAGCGGCGTCAGAGTTTCTCCGGAGCGCTGGCTCTGCGCGGTTTTCCCAGACGCGTGCGCCATCACTACCAGTTCGATGTGCTGCGGCTGAAGCGCACGGCCTGGGAAGTGCGCGGCGGTGACGCAACGGCTTGGAGTGCGTCGCTGGGCTACCAGCGCCTGTCGTCGGACGTCGATTGGCTCCAGATCTGGCTGCTCGCTGGCTACGCCTGGAACAGCGGAGCCAACGACGCACGGGGGGTTCTCGCTCAGCTGGGCGCGGAGACGCGTTTCCCGCTGGAGTCGGGTGAGGTCGAGGTGGGGCCGATGTACGAGGCGCACTTCGTGCTCGACCAGCGCAGCGCGAAGTTCGCGCGCGTGCACGAGGTCCGCCTCTACTATCGTCAGCGCTGGGGCCGGCTCCGCTGGGGCCTCGCCTATCAGGGAGTCGCGCTCGAAGATCTCGCCAAGCTGCACGCGCTCACTCCGGAGCTCGGCGCGAGCTTTTTCGGCCTCGATCTGGGTGTGCGTTATCGTTATGCGATCGTGCGGGACGAGCGTTTTCCAGGCATGCCGGACCATCGCTTCAACGCCATGGCGGACTTCGTCTTCTGACGCGACAGCAGAAACGCGGTAACTTCAGGCTCATGAGTCCCGCCGACGATCGCGCCGCCGTCCTCAGACGCCGCGCGTTGTTCATTGGGTCGACCCTGGCTGCACTCGGGGGTTGCCAGAAGAACAGCCCACCCGCCGAGGGCGCCGGCGGCACGATCGTGCGTGTTCCGGCGGGTGAGCCGACGGTCACCGAACCGGACGCTGGCGTGTTGCCGACGCGCGGGGAAGGACGACCCTCGCGAGCGGGCGCGCCTTCCCTGGAAATCCCGACCGGGCTGAGTGAGGCCGGGCAGAGCCGATACGATGCGCTGGTTCGCAGCATGACACGCGCTTACGCGATGCTGGACGAGCTCGAGGCAGAGCTACCCAGCTGCGCCGTTGCCCGCTGCGAGGACCAATGGCAGCGCACGGCCGCGAAGTTATTTCAACTGCACGACAGTTTCAGATTCTCCTATTCCTGTCCGGGCTCCAGCGAGGAGGCGAAGGCCTTCGAGCTGCGGCAGAAGGAACACACTGACTATTATCAAGGGCGACTTCGCAGCCTCGACGAGCTCATCGCTCAGCGCGCGGGAGACGGCGGACGGGCACGGCTCGACGAGCTCCTGGAGCAGGAGAGTGCGGCGAACCCGCGTCCCTGCTTGAGCTTCGCTTGCATGGACTGGTGAACGCCGATTGTTGGGGCGCGCTCAACTCTTCGGCGCGTCGCCGAAACGCCGCCACGTCGGGCCGGGATGCGGCTTCCCCCGTGCTTCCGCCGCGGCCAGCTCCACCGCCTCTAGGATCTGTGTATAGCCGGTGCACCGACACAGGTTGCCGGAGAGCGCCTGCTTGATGTCGCCGCGCGATGGGCTCTTGTTCTTCGCGAGCAGCGCCTTGGCGGACAAGATCATGCCGGGCTGACAGAAGCCACACTGCAGCGCGCCGCAGCGATCGAAGGCATCTTGGACCGGATCTGCGCCGCTGCCCCCGGCCTTTCGATGCAGCGGCGTGAGCCCCTCGATGGTCACGACCTTCTTGGTCCCGACGCTCGCCGCCAGAGTCAGGCAAGCGAGCACTGGCTCGCCGTCGATGAGCACCGTGCAGGCGCCGCAGTCACCCTTGTCGCACCCTTGCTTACTTCCGGTGAGGCCCAGCGTGTAGCGAAGAACTTCGAGCAAAGTCCAGTGGTCCGGCGCCGCCACCTCGAGGGTGTCACCGTTCACGTCGAGCTCGAAGCTGCGCAGGCGGGGCATGGGATCAGGCGTCCGTGAGCGGCCCGGATGATGTGCGGCAACCGGGGGTGGGTCAAGGCGATCCGCCGCGTGCGCCCGTGCTATCTTTTGGCCGTGGGTTTCGGAAGCGGCATGCGCGGGCTGGCGTTGCTCGGGTGCGGCGCGGGCGCCATCGCCTGTTCCGTGCTCGCCCCCAGCGACGAAGAATTTCTCGGTGGCGACAAGAACGCCACCGGCGGTGTGAGCAGCGGCGGGACCGGAGCCACCGGGGGCGCCAACACCGGGGGTGCGGGAGCGTCGGGCGGAAGCGCGGGCGCGGGTGGACTCGGCGGCGTCGCGGGCAACGGCGGCGCGGGCGGCGCAGGCGCAAGCGGCGCAACCGGAGGTACCGGCGCAACCGGAGGCAGCGGCTCAAGCGGAGGCACTGCGGGCGCCGGCGCGACCGGAGGCACCGCGGGTACGGGTGCAACGGGCGGTACCGGCGCAACGGGCGGTACCGGTGGTGCGGTCGGCGGCGGCGGAACCGGCGGAGCGACCTGCACACCCGGGACCACGACCGCAACGGCAAAGGCCGTCGCGGTCTATGCCCTGGTCGATCAGTCGGCGAGCATGAGCGCCGCCGATCTGAACAACATCGTCAGCGGTTTTGGTCTGTACGTCGACTCGAGCCAGTCAGTGGGGGTCGAGTTGGGGCTGCAGTTCTTCCCGATTCAAAACGGGAGCTGCTCCGGTTCGGGATACAGCTCACCGTTCGTGCCCATTGCGCTCTTGCCGGGCAACGCCACTGCCATCAAGAACGCCGTCGGGAGTCCGCCGAACACCGGCACCGGCGACCCCATGGACGGAGTGCTCCAGGGTGGAATCAACGCGTGTAAGGCCTACGCGAACAGCAACCCGGACAAACAATGCAACCTCGTGCTCGTCAGCGACTACGACGCGAACAACACCTGCACATCGAGCACCGCAGGGTTGGCGAGCCTGCTGAGCAACGCGCTGAACACCCAGCCGAGCGTGATGACGTACGTAATCGCCACGGATAGCACGGCGGATCTGTCTCAGCTTGCGACGGCCGGTGGGACAGTCGCCTGGAATGCATCGACTGCCAGCGCGGTACGCACAGGACTGCAGCGCGCAGCAAATCGCTGTCAGTTCGAGCTCCCCAACAGCGGTACGGCAACCTGGCTGCTGAACGCCCAGCCTCTCACCCAAGTTTCCAGCGTCACGGCGTGCGCCTCCGCAAACCAGAACCAGTATTACCTGACCTCGAACGCAATGGTGCTCTGCCCACGCACTTGCAGCGCGGGTGAGGGAGGCGGCCCTGGCGGGAAATCCGTCTCCGTGACGGTCACTTGCAGCTAGCCTCCCATTGACGCCGCCTTCTCGGTCCGACGCGGACGCCGGCCTGCGACATGTGGCTGCGCCCGGTGTCATCGGCTGCATTACAGCGCGGCCAGCCTTGGCAGAGGACGATCGTGCTACCCTTCGCTAGTGGGCTCTGGTCGCTGGACACCGCGCATCGTGCTCGTCACCCTTGCCGGCGCGACGGGTTGTTCGGTGTTGGCACCGAGCGACGACGAGTTTCTCGGCGGTGGGCAGAACGCCACCGGCGGCAAGAGTGGTAGCGGCGGAGCGAGCAACACCGGCGGCGTGACGGCGACCGGCGGGTCCAGCACGGGCGGTGGCGGCACATCGGGCGGCGGAACAGCCGGCACCGGCGCGACCGGTGGAACAGCCGGCACCGGCGCGACCGGTGGAACAGCCGGCACCGGCGCGACCGGCGGAACAGCCGGCACCGGCGCGACCGGCGGAACCACCGGCACCGGCGCGACCGGTGGAACCACCGGCACCGGCGCGACCGGTGGAACAGCCGGCACCGGCGCGACCGGCGGAACAGCCGGCACCGGCGCGACCGGCGGAACAGCCGGCACCGGCGCGACCGGCGGCTCGGGTGGCAGCGGCGGCGCGACGTGCACGCCGGGGACCTCGACCGCAAAAGCGAAACCCGTCGCGCTCTACGCGATCGTCGATCACTCGACGAGCATGGTCGCGAGCGGCGACTGGCAGAACATCGTCGGCGGTGTCAATCAGTACGTCGACCTCTCGTCTTCTGCGGGCGTCTCGCTCGGCTTACATTTCTTCCCGTTCACGCAGGGCAATTGCTCCGGCAGCGGATTCTCCAATCCTGCAGTGCCCATCGCGCTCCTGCCGGGCAACGCCAGCGCAATCAAGAGCGCGCTCGGCAATCCGCCCTCGGGCAGCGGCCTGAGCGATCCGATGGACGGCATCATCCAGGGCGGCATTTCGGCCTGCAAGACCTTCGCCGCCGCCAACCCGGACAAACAGTGCAACTTCGTCCTCGTCAGCGACTACAGCGGCAACAACTCGTGTCCGTCCAGCTCCGGTGCGCTGTCGAGCATGCTCCAGAACGCCGTGGATAACGCACCGAGTGTCATGACCTACGTGATCCGTGCGTATCTTCAAGGAACCACCGTGCTCAACCAGTTCGCGGCGGCGGGCGGGACCGGGAGCGCCTCGTACGCGAGTAGCGCAGCATCGATGCGAGATGGTTTCCAGAGAGCTGCGTCGCCGTGTCGTTTCGAGTTGCCAAACAGCGGCACAGGCACCGTGACCTGGCAGGTGAATGGCTCGGTGCTCAGCCAAGTTTCAGGGCCGGCCGGCTGCGGCGGGCAAAACTACTACCTGACCTCGAACGCGATGGTCCTCTGCCCGAACAGCTGCGCCGGCGGCGGCGGCAATCAGCAGAAGACGGTTACCTCGACGGTCGTCTGCAACGGACCATGACCCGTGGTTGGCTGCTTCCCCTGCTGACCTCGCTCAGCGTCGCGTGCGCCGCGGTACCTGCGAACAGTTCCAGCGTGAGCTCGGCTTCCGGCAGCCCCGAGCCCACGTCGGACGACGCGCCGCCAGCCACCGCCGCGGGAGCCAGCACGAGCGAAGCGCCCCCCGAGCTGCCAGGCGCCCCCCCGGTCACGGATCCCGGGTGGGACTTCCACGCCTGGGCGTACGCCCGCGAGCTGAAGGTCGAGCTCGTCTCCGACGGTTGTGAGGCCGCGAAGCTCGGCGACAAACCGGACGAGACGGTGTGGTGTGCGCATCACCAGGAGTCGAAGGAGGGTGCGGCGCTCTACACCCGCGCGCTCTACGTTGCGCGGAACAAACGGCTGCTCAAGCTGGTCGAGATCCCGATCGCCGTCGGGGTCATGGACAATCCCGACGCGCCAAGGGACGAACAGGATCGCCATGTGATGCGCCTTCGCCTCACCCCGCCGAAGGACGGCAAGGCCGTGTCCCTGGAAGCGGCCAGCGGCTTCGACTGCGAGAAGGCGCTCAAAGACAACGACACCAACAAGGCCTCGGCGCGCGATCTCACGCGTGCGCTGGACGAGCGCATCAAGAAGGTCTGCGCGGCCCGCGGCGAGTGGATCTGGGCTGGCGGCACGCTGCGGCACGGGGCCGGAGGGCGCTGAAAGACCGCTCGCTCCAGCGACACCGCTCGCAACGGCACAATTTCCGCGCTACAAACGCGATCGTCATGGGCTCGAACGGCCAGAGCAACGTTCCGTACGACTGGAACCGCGCGCGCAGCATCATCAAGCTGATGCACGCGGGTGTGACGTTTCAGGACGAGACGCTGCGCGACGGGATCCAGAATCCGTCCGTCATCGACCCGAAGATCGAGGACAAGGTCGAGCTCATTCACTTGATGGATGAGCTCGGCATTCACCTGGTGAACGTCGGCTTGCCGGCAGCGTCGCTCCGAAATTTTTCGGATTCGGAGATCGCGTGCCGCGAGATCGTCTCGAGCAAGCTCGCCATCGCGCCCGTGATGGCGGCTCGCACCGTCGTCTCCGACATCGTGCCGATCGCGGAGATCCAGCAGAAGGTCGGCATCCCAGTCGTGGCCTACGCTTTCATCGGCACGAGTGAGATCCGGAAGCTGGCCGAGAACTGGGATCTCGAGTCCATCGTGAAAAAGAGCACCGACGCCATCGCGTTTGCGGTGAGGGAGGGCGTCGATGTCGCGTACGTGACCGAGGACACGACCCGCGCTCGGCCGGAGACGCTGCGGACGATCTGGAAGAGCGCGCTCGAGACCGGCGCCAAGCGGCTGTGTCTGGCCGACACGGTGGGTCACGCCACGCGTGACGGCGTGCGCAATCTGGTGGTCTTCACCCGCGCGCTGATCGACGAGACGGGCATCGACGGTGTCGGGCTCGACTGGCACGGCCACAACGATCGCGGGCTGGCCCTCGACAACGCGCTCTGGGCGCTCGAGTACGGCATCGACCGCATCCACGGCTGCGCCCTCGGCATCGGGGAGCGCACCGGCAACACACCCATGGAGCTGTTGCTCTTGAACCTGTGGCTGCAAGGTGAGCTCGACCTCCCCGATCCCGCCGCCCTCGACCGTTACTGCGAGGTCGCCGCGCGCGCCTGCAAGTGGTCGGGGCGTCGACTGTCGTCCGACCGGGAGGCGACGGAGTGGGGCAGTTTGGTGCCGTTTCCGTGAAGGTGCGTCACCGGCCAACTCGTCACGATTGAAGCGGGGCTCAGCCGTCCTCTCGACGCGCCCGCACCGGGGGCGGCAGTCCGCTCATGGGCTCCTCGCTCGGGTCGTCGGCGTGCACGCCAGTGCGCAAGCTGCGATACGCCCCCTCGAGGCGATTGACGCCGACCAGGACGCCCAGCGTCAGCAGCGTCGCCGCGATCGCCTCTCCGCCGCGACCGGTACCGACCAGACTGCCAATGGCCGCCAGGATCCAGACCACCGCCGCGCTGGTCATGCCCTTCACAAGACCATCGCGGTTCAGGATCACGCCCGCGCCGAGGAAACCAACTCCGGTGACGACCTGCCCCACGACGCGAGCGGTGTCCGTGTTCGACCCGGCGGTCGCGCCGAGCTCGGCGCCGATGCGCACGAACAGGCAGGTGCCGGCGCAAATCAGCATGCTCGTACGCATGCCGGCGGGTTTGCCCTTGAGTTGCCGCTCCAGACCCACCAACCCGCCGCACACGAGAGCGATGGCTTGCGCCAACCAGAATTCGCTATCGACGGGTACGAACTGCACGCTCGTCGTCCCACATCTCACCGCGCCCGAGCGGCGGCCAAGTTTCGCGCTGAGTCCGCCGCCGAGGCAGGCAGAGCTAGCGAAATCCGTACACGGCCTGCTCGCGGCCGGAAGCATCCGCGGCCAGCGTCGAGCGCAGTGAGTACCCACAACGCAGGCACACCGCCACACTCCGCTCGTTCAACGGGTCCACGCGGATCTGCACATCTTCGGCCGCGAGATCCTCGAGTGCATGGCGCGTCAAACACTCCACGGCCTCGGACACGTACCCGTGCCCGAGCGCTGACTCGGACAAGAAGTAGGAGAGCTCCAACATCGAGTCCGGCTGCTCGCGATCCAGACGCAGACCCGCCGCACCGATCAGCTCTCCGGTCGCCGAAAGTGTGACTGCCATCCCGAGCGGCAAGTTCTTGGCTGGCCCCTGGAGCCGCTGGAGCCAGGCCTCGACCGCCGCCCGGGTCGTCAACGGAACGGGCCATCTGAGCCAACGCTCCAGGTGCTGCCGGTTCGTCTCGATGAGCTCGAGCAGCGCCGGGGCATCGCAGAGCTCGAAACGACGGAGCGCCAAGCGCCGGGTCTCGAGACAGTGAGCAAGGAGATTCAGGTCCACCCGGATCACCCATTCAGTTCTGTTACCCGCCAGGGCGGCGAAGAGCCCGGGCGGCCGCTAGTTGCAGGTCGCCGCGGCCCCTTCCACGCCCAGAACCACCACGTCGCTGAAAATTGCACCAATCGGCATCCCGGCATCCGCAACGGCGTCGTGGCGGGGACAGCCCAACGTGAAATGCAGTTCGGACGGGCCGAAGTCGAGACTGGTCTTGGAGTAATCGTTGGTCCAGACCTCGACGCCGTCCCGAGTGTAGGTCGCCTTGCCCTTGCCCCACACCACCTTGATCTTGGTCGCCGACCCGTCCCAGGTCGCGTTGCCACCCCACGTGCCGTCGCCGTCGTAGTAGCTCTTCGAGCACTGACACGCGCCGTAGCCCGGGGCACCGTCAGGACACATGAGCATCACGTACTTCTGCGACCCCAGTCGATCCGGGACTTGCTGACCGTAGATGCGGATCAGCTGTTTGTAGTGATTGTCACGAAAGTCCGGGTTGTACTTGATGGGTTCAGCGATCCCGTACCCGGCGTCGTACATCGCGAAGATCTCATGGTCCGCCAGATCGAGATTCGCGGTTGTGACTCCGGAGACCGTGAATTCGATGGCCCCCTCGACGAGCCGCGGCAGCGCATACCAGATGCGATCGGTCTTGCCGGTGACCGTCCAACCGCTCGGGCCCAGTGCCCCGCCCACTACGTTACCCTTGGGCTGCCCGTCCTTGAGCGAGTCGGACAAGCTGAAGGGCCCACCGCCACCACTGGCCCCGCCACCGCCGACCGCGCTACTCCCGCCGTCACCGCCGACGCCGCTGACGCCACCGGACGCCGCACTCCCGCCGACGCCGCCCACGCCCGCACTCCCACCGGCAGCGTCACAGGTGCAGGGGCCGAAGGACTGGCCGTCGCCGTCGCACAGCTGGGCTCCTTTTTGACCATTCGGGCAGGCGCACGCCTCCGATTTTCCGGGGGTGCAAGCGGACTCACTGGTGGAGGGCGCACAGCTCGGCGCAAGGAACAGCGCGCAGAGCCACAGCGGAATTCGAGTCCAGGGATTCAGCACGACGCTTGGCAGTTTGTCCTACTTCGCGTTGGAGCGCACGCTCCGCTCGAAGTGGTGAGGCTGAGCAAGGACTCGCCCGAGACGGCCCCGTTCGTCGAGCCGCAGCGTCCGGGTTGGATCCGGACGGCCACCAGTGCGGGATTCTCGACGCTGACAAGACCCTGGAGCTCGGGTCATGGCGCCTGGCCTGCAACTCTTGGGAGCGACCTTCTGACCCTGGCGCACGCCGAGCGGCGCAGCGTTCGGCCCCTGCAGCAAGTGGCTCCTCGGCGCGTGTCTCCCGGCTCGGCCACGGCGGAGCCGAGCGCTACTTCCCGTCGTCGATCCACTGCAACAACTCGTCGACCAGGATGTGACCCCACGATCCCGTCACCTCGTCGACGAACTCGAGCTGCGCTCGCTTGCCTTTGAAGGGGGAGATGTCCCACTCTCGATGTCCAAACGTCTCCGCTCGTGCGCCGGTCTCGGAGAACCGACGTTCGTTGTCCACGAGCAGGCTGACGCGGAGCAAATCCGGGTCGTGACCGCCGGCCACGAGCAACGTCATGCGATCACCGGTGAGCTCGAAGGGAGCACTGCGAAGGGTTCCCGTCGCACGATCACCCAGCGTCGCGTGAAACGATGACAGGAACGCACCCTGCGCATAGGTGACCGCCATCTGTCCCGGCGCGGGACGCGCCACGGGCCACGTCTCGAAGGCATTTCCGGTCGCCGTCCACTCCGGATACGGCGCGCTGCCAAAACGAAAGGAGCGCGCTTCATCGAAGCGACCGCGGCCGCGGAGGTCATCCCGGACCCACAGCCCGGGCATGCCGACGTCCATCGGAATCGACGTGTCGAAATAGTATCCTTCGTTCCAGAACTCACCCGGCAGGTATCCCCACTTGATGTACTTGGGGCGACGACTGAGCACGTAGTCCACGTCGGCGGTCTTCTCGTGGCCGGCCTTGCCGCGACCGAGCCTCGGCACGTCCTTGTGCGCGACCACGGCGTCAATCACACCGTAGTAGTCGATGACACGGAGGTTTGCGTAGAGCCCGGCCGAACCGATGTCACCAACGGAGATGTACTCGTCCGGTTTGCTGTGCTCGCCGAGCCAGACCATGTAACGCCGCTGCTCGTCCACCTTGTGGCGCCAGGTTCGGATCTCGAGCGCCAGCGGCCCCAGCTTCATGCCCAAGAGCCACAGCTGACCGAGCCCACCGGAGACGTAGATGGCCAGCAGACACCCGAGCGCCAGCTGCGCCCGGGCTCGACCGAGCCAGAACGCCACGCGCGGCCGCCGGAAGAAATCACCGATGCCGAACGTCGCGTGACCGATCAACAGCCCCAAGGCCGGGATCAGCTGCACCAGGAAGCGATGGCCCGAGTAGAAGTCACCTCCAGCCTTTGCCACGTAATAAGCGTGGATCGGCACCCAGATTGCCAGGGTTCGAACGGTCGGGTTGCCGATGAACGGCAGCGCCAGGAGCGCAACCAGCGGCAGGTCGCCGCGCTCCTCCAAGAATGCCTTCACGTAGACCGTACCTCGAGCGAACCCGTCGAACGACGAACTGCCGACTTTCAGATAGTAGGTGTTGGGGAAGGGCCAGCCGTAGTAGCGCCACTTCCAGGCGAAGTAGCTGCCGAACACCACCGCCGCGACGGCGCCAACGGCGGACAACGACAGCAGTCGACGCTTGGCTAGCTCGCGTTCGCGTCGCAGCAAAGGCGCGAGCGCATGCAGCCCCTCGCTGACGGCGAAGGCCACGACGAACAGCGCCCCGTCCGGGCGCGCCATTGGCACCGCCGCGAGGCACACGCCGGTCAGGACCGCGCGGTGCCGAGTTTGTGAGCCCCAGACCGCCAGTGTCGCGAGCACCCAGAGCGCGACGTAGTGGCTCTCGAGGGCCATCATCGCCCACACGGTGTACGAGTTGTCGAGCACACACAGACCAACGGCCGCAATAATGGGCAGCACGCGATCACCCCAGAGACGCCGCCCGATAAAGGCCACGAGCAGGATGTCGAGCATCGACACGAAGATGCTGGTGCCGACGCACCACTCAACGAAGTCACCGCGGAACAGCCGCGACAGCCAGTAGACGGGCGCCAGCGTGACCGTCCAGAGGAAGTTCGTGTAACCCTCGACCTGTTCGCCCGGGTTGAACACCAACCCATCCCCGGTTGCCAGCCGGCGGGCGTAGACCATGGAGATGAGCGCGTCGTCGACGACGTTGTCGTGGTACTCGACGAACCAGCGGTGGGAGAGGGCCCCGGCCAGGATGGCGCCGCCGAGGGCGACCACGAGAACGGCAAACCGCCGCCCACGGGCGAGGCTTTCAGCGCCGGGCAGGCCGGGATCCGTGGACGCCATCCGCGCGCAGCATACGTCGGTTGACAGCAGAGCCTCGCCGAGGCACAGTGGCTGAGCCACTCACTCACTGGCCGAGCAAATGTCAGCGGAAAACACCGAAAACGAGGTCGAGCCTCTCGAACGACAGAGCCTGGTGGACCGCCTGACAGCGCGCCTGGGTGAGGCAATCCTGGCTGGGCGCTACGGACGAGGCGCCACGCTGCCCCCCGAACGTGACCTAGCCAAATCACTCCAGGTCAACCGCACCAGCCTGAAGCACGCGCTCCAGCGCCTCGAGCAGCTCGGGTTCATCACGACCCGTCACGGCATCGGCTCGGTGGTCCTCGATCCAACGGAGACCGCGGGCGCTCGTCTGCTCTCGTACCTGGTGTTTCGAGCATCGGGCATCGACACGACCGTGCTCGCGGATCTGATCGAGGCGCGTACGTTGCTCGGAGCGTTCTTGACTCGGCTCGCGGCCGAGCGCCGGGCGGACGCCGATGTGAAACACCTCGGCGAAGTGCTGCGAGAGCTCGCCGAAGTCGGCGACGAGCCCGACGAGGTGCAGCGGCTAGAGCTGGTCTTCTTTCGTCAGATCATGCGCGCAACCAAGAACCAGATCTTCGTCACCCTGGCGGGCTCGATGTTCGCGGTCTACCTCGGCCGCGCGCATGTCTTCCGGGAGGCCTTCACGGATCGCGTCGCAGTGAGCCGCGCGCTGGAGGCAGTGCTCGCGGCGATCGAGTCCAAAGACGGCGAAGCGGCGGAGAGAACTGCCGGGGACTACCTGAAGAAGAATGGCAAGGCGCTGCTCGAAGCAGCACGACGCAACGCTTGAAACGAGGGAGGTGTGACATGCCTGTACTGCTTTATGGATTCACCGAGACGATGCGCGGAACCTGGACCCCGCTCGACGGCAGCGGCAGAAAGACGATGTGGTTTCGAGCCGAGGCGGACGCCACCGACGCCGTCGAATACCTGCGCCACGGCGTGCTCGAGCTGACGGGAAAGATGCATGCTGAAGGGCTCGCAGACGAGATGCCCGCGACCGGCCGCCTGGAAATCCAACCGCTCTCGCGGCGCATCGGCTACGACCTCACCTTCTGCGGTGACGATGGCCAGCGCTACCGTTTCGTCGGGGAAAAGACCCTGAGTTTGACCCGAATCTTCCGGGCCATGAGCACGCTGCCGGGGCAAGTGCTCGCCGCGGACGGCCAGCTCGTCGGCACCGCACTGCTCTACTTCGACCTGAAGCAAGACCTGCTGCCCTTTTTGGGCACGTTCCGCCGCGGTCGTTCGACTCCACTGCTGCGAGCAGCCGAGGCCGAGACATGACGCTCTCACTACCACTGGTGCAAGAGACCTCGACCCGCCCGAGACGCCAGCCGGAGCCGACGACCACGGCGGGAGTCATCGCTCGCGACGCGTTCGGGGTGCGTCACGCCGAGACCGCGCGTGCTCTGATGGAGGCCGTCATCCCCGGGGGGCCCACGCTGCCGAAGGGAGACGCCGCCGCGGCCGATCGCCTCGCGCGCATGCTTGGTTCCTTCGACGGCCGTTCGCTGCGCCACTACACGAAGTTGCTCGGCCTGCTCGACGGCTTCGCCATGGCGAGACATGGACGACGTTTCTCCGCGCTCGACCCGGAGCGGCGCGGTGCGCTGATCTGGTCGCTCCACTCGGGTGGAGATCCGGTGCGACGCGCGTTGTTCCTCGCCCTCACCTATCCGGTCAAGATCGCCTACTTCGACGATCTGGGGGTGCACCAGAGCCTGGGGTGTGTCTGGGAGAAGCCGGTTGCGGCGGAGAGACCCCCTACGTGGATGCAGCAAGTGACCGCCGCGCGCGATCTTCCGCCCGGCGAGACGCTCGAGTGTGATGTCGTGGTCGTCGGCACCGGGGCCGGCGGCGCGGTGGTGGCGAAGGAGCTCGCCGAACAAGGCGTCGCGGTGCTGTTGGTCGAAGAGGGCGACTACCATCAGCGGCAAGACTTCACGCGCCGCTCGATGCCCGCTACGCAGCAGCTGTATCGAGACGCCGGGTTGACCGGCGTGATCGGCAACGCCGTGATCCCAGTTCCTCTGGGCAAATCAGTCGGCGGATCGACCACCATCAACTCCGGGACCTGTTTCCGAGTTCCGGACTGGATCCTGGAGAACTGGCGCAAAGATCTGGGTTTGCTCGAGCTGACCGCGGAGCACCTGGCGCCGTACTACGAGAAGGTCGAGCGCACACTCGAGGTTGGTGCGTCGAGCAAGTCGGCGCGCGGCCCGGTCAGCGACGTGATCGGCGAGGGCTGCGACAAACTCGGCTGGAGTCACTTTCCGGTCCGCCGCAACGCACCGGACTGCGATGGCCAGGGGGTGTGTCAGTGGGGCTGCCCGACGGACGCCAAGCGAAGCATGAACGTGTCGTACGTGCCGCTCGCGCTGAAGCGTGGCGCGCAGCTCGTGACCGGGCTCAAGGTCACCGAGGTGCTGATGGAGCGAGGGCGTGCCGTGGGAGTGAGGGGCCGGGCGCTCCCAGATGGACGCCGAGTCGACGTGCGCGCTCGGGCGGTCATCCTCGCCTGCGGTGCGCTGCTGACGCCGGTGTTACTGCTGAAGAACGGGCTCGCCAATCACAGCGGCCAAGTGGGCAGAAACCTGTCGGTGCACCCGGCAACGAGTGTCACCGCGCTCTTCGACCGACCGATCCGCGGTTACAACCACGTGCCGCAGGGACACGGCGTGGATCAGTTCCATCGCGAAGGCATCCTGATGCTCGGCGCGAGTGCGCCGCTCGACATGGGCTCGACGTTGTTCCCGTTCGTTGGAAGACGCTACGTGGACCTGATGGAGAAGTACGAAAACGTGGCGTCCTTCGGCGTGATGGTCGAGGACGGCCCCAACGGCCGTGTCACGCTCGGACCGGGAAAACGACCCGTGACGCTGTATCACCTCGGCAAGCACGAGCGGCGTTTGTTGGCCAAGGGCAGCGCGGCTATCGCCAGGATCTTCCGCGCCGCGGGCGCTACGACCTGTTACACGGAAATCCACGGCCATGACCAGCTCTCGTCCGACGCAGACATCGAGCGCCTCGAGCGAGCCACGCCCGCGGGCCACGACATGACCATGGTCGGCTTTCATCCCCTCGGCAGCTGCCGCATGGGCAAGAGTGCGTCCTCGAGCGTGGTCGACACGTCCTACGAGACCCACGACGTTCCTGGGCTCTACATCGTCGATGGCAGTGTGGTGCCGACGTCGCTCGCGGTGAATCCTCAGCTGACCATCATGGCGCTCGCGACCCGCGCGGGCGAGTTGATCGCCAAGCGGTTGTAATCGAAGACCACACCCTCGGCCTGGACACGCAAGGCGGAGAGAATGCCCGGAGCTCCACACGAAGCTCCGGGCAAATTTCTCTAACCCCGGCGGCGACGCGCGAAGAGCGCGCCGAGTCCTGCGAGCAGCCACCAGCTCGAGGACGGGGCGCTCTGGGTCGGAACACGACACCCGCAACCCCCGCTGTCGTCACTGGAGTTGCCGGTGCCGCCGTCCTTACCACCGCCGACACCGCCGTCCTTGCCACCGGTCGAGCTGCCGCCCGTCGAGCTGCCGCCCGTCGAGCTGCCTGCCGCTCCGCCCGCCGCACTGCCGGCCGCGCCGCCGCTGGCACTACCCGCAGCGCCGCCGGTTGCGCTGCCCGCTGCACCGCCGGACGCGCTGCCTGCGGCTCCGCCGGTTGCACTGCCGCCGCTGCCTGCCGCACCACCGGTTGCGCTGCCGCCGCTGCCCGCCGCACCACCGGTTGCACTGCCGCCGCTGCCGCCGGTTGCGCCGCCCGTGCCGCCCGTCGCGCCGCCGCTGCCACCGGTTGCGCCGCCGCTGCCGCCGGTTGCGCCGCCCGTGCCACCCGTCGCGCCGCCGCTGCCGCCGCTCCCGGCATCCCCGCAACCGGTGATGGGTGTATGGGTGCAGCCCGTCGTCGCGCCGCAGGCGTCGGTAGTACAAGGATCGTTGTCGTCGCAGCTCACTGCCGTGTTCGTGCACGCCCCGGTGGCCGGATTGCATCCATCCGTCGTACAAGCATTGTTGTCGTTACAGCTCTTGGCGACGTGAGCGCAGCCGGTCGCGGGGTTACAGCTGTCGGCTGTGCAAGCGTTCTTGTCGTCGCAATCCGTCGGGGTCTTGCCCGGCTGGCAGGCGCCGCTCGCGCAGGTGTCCCCGGTGGTGCAGGCGTTCTTGTCGTCACACGGGTTGGTGTTGGGCTGTCCGAGGCAAGCGCCAGTGTTCGGGTTGCACGTGTCGGTCGTGCACACGTTGCTGTCGTCGCAGCTCTTCTTGGTGGCCGACGTGCAGGTGCCGGCTCCGTCGCAGGTGTCGGTGAGCGTGCACGCATTGCCGTCAGAGCAAGTGGTGGTGTTCAGCAGGTTGACAGCCTGGCAACCCGCTCCATTCGAGGTGACGATGCAGGTGTTGACCTTGCAACCGGATCGGCCGTAGGCACAGGCATTGACAACCGCAGTGCAGGTCCCGGAACCATTGCACTGTCCGCTGCAAGTGTTCGTGTTGATGGAGTTACCGGGCCGACAGGCAGCGCCCGCTTTTGCAGCCACCGCGATGCATGCACCGTTGAGGCACGAGTTGGCGCAGGGCCCGCTGCCTATTCCGGAGAACGTGCCGCACGCGGCCCCGTCGAGCGTCTTCAGCCCGACGGTCGTCAACGCAACACAAGCTGGAAGGCCGCTGGTGTTGGCCAGACAGATGCCCCCGCACTCGAGCAGCGGGCCGGCGGCACCATCAGGGTCGCACGGTTGTCCCACACTCGCAGCGCTGCACGGCCCGGTCAGAAGCTCCGTGGTTTCTCCGGTGGACTCACCCAGACCGTCGGGGGTCGGGTCATCGGCAGCCGAACAAGACAGGATCCCAAGAACGCTGAACAGCGCCGCAGCGCCAGTGAGCTTACGCATCAAAGTCCTCCCGATTCGTTGGATAAGAACGGAACTACGGGCTCAGCCACGTGCCGGCCCGCTCCCGGCACCGGCGAGTGTCGCACGGATCCCGCGAGCGCGGCGGCGGGCACCGGGAACTGCCACGAGTCTCGATACTTCGGCGATGGCCCCGGTCCCGAGGATACAAGCGACCTACACGAAGCCCTCGGCGATCACGCGAACGCCGGCGCGCGTAACCTCGTGCCGCTGGCCCGAGCCATCCACCACCCGAGACCAGCTCTCCGTGATCATCACTGGGTCGCTGCCGCAGCGCTCCAGCCAGAAGCTGAAGCCCCCGTACATGCCGGGGACTGGACACCACATTCGCGGCTCGGCGAGCTCGAGCAAGACGTCGAGCGCGGGCAAGCGCAAGGCCTGCTGTTCCACGAGGTCGGCGGCGCGCTCGCGGATGATTGCGTGGAAGTGTGCCTCCAACGTCGCGAGCGCGTCAGCAGGCACTGCGCGGATCAAGGTTGGCTCGAGCGGCCCAACGAGGTGCGCGTGGTGGTGACGTAAAGCGATCTCCAGTGGTCGCTCCCCAGTCCGAGTCCGCAGCGTTCGCCACGCGCCGAGGGCCATCAGTCGCCCGACCACGTCGAGCGGCGCGCCGGCGCGGGCGGCGTGATGGAGCGGCGTGAACCACGCCTGCCCGCCTGGGCGCCACGAGTTCACGAGGTCGGGGCGCGCGTCGAGCTCACGCAACACCCTATCCCAGTCGGATGCCTTCGCGTGGTCCGCGAGCGCGTGGCGCTGTACGGCTTCGTGGGCGGCGAAGCCGTCAGCAGCAGTGACGCTCGACCACTCGGAGCTCTCACGAGGCGTCGTCACTGGAGCACCCTCTCTAGCCCAGGCATCGTCGGCATCACTCCGCTTCGTCAGCCCGCCGAGCATCGCACGAGCGTTTGGGTTGCAGTAGACTGCGCCTCCCGCGCGGCTCGAGCGCAGTTCACCCGTCGAAGGCGAGCCGCCCATCGGCATGTCGCAGTGCGGCACTCCAATGGCACTCCCCGCCGCTTATTGCCGGGTAAGTTGCGGCCCGAAGCGCCCGACGCAATCATTGCCCGATGGTGATGCGAAGGCTGGGTTGGGCTGGCGTGTGCTTGTTCGCCGGAGCGACCGCCTGCGGTCAGTTGCTCGGGTACGATGACGTCGACTTCGCGGGCAGCGGCGGCGCGAGCACAGGCGGAGCCGGCGGCGCCGACGCTTCGACCGGAGGCGGCGGAGCCGGCGCGGGAGGTGCAGCCGGCGCAACTGGCGGAGCCGCGGGCGCGGGTGGCGCAACTGGCGGAGCTGCGGGCGCGGGTGGCGCAACTGGCGGAGCTGCGGGCGCGGGTGGTGCGACCGGCGGAGCCGCGGGCGCGGGTGGCGCGACCGGCGGAACCGGCGGAACCGGCGGTGGAACCGGTGGCGCGACCGGCGGGACCGGGGGCACGACCTGCGCTGCAACGCCGCCTGCGCTCAAGCTGACGAACGTCGGCACGTCGCTGGGCGGGACCGGAGTCTTTCTCACCTCGCCACCGGGCGACAAGAACCGACTCTTCGTCGTGCGGCAGGCGGGTCAGATCTCGATCATCAAGAACGGCACCAACCTGGCCACGCCTTTCCTCGACATCGCGGGCACGATTGCCAGCGGCGGCGAGCGCGGACTCTTGGGGCTCGCGTTCCATCCTCAGTACGCGACGAACGGCCGCTTCTTCGTCTACTACACCCAGAGCGCGAGCCCGACCGGCGACATCGTCATCGCAGAGTACGGCGTGTCGGGAGGCAATCCGGATGTCGCGGCGACGGCGCAGGTCCAGAAGCTCGTGCAGATCGCCCACAGCATCAACAGCAACCACAACGGCGGCATGATCGCGTTCGGCCCCGACGGCTACCTGTACGCCGGCATCGGCGACGGCGGAGGCGGCGGTGATCCTTTCAAAGCAGGACAGGATCTGAACACCAACCTCGGCAAGATCTTGCGCCTCAACCCGGACTCACCGACGACCTCGGTGCCGGGCAATCAGCAAGGGCTCATCTGGGATTTTGGTCTCAGAAATCCTTGGCGCTTCAGCTTCGACAAAACGTTGGGGGATCTCTACATCGGCGATGTGGGCCAAAACGCCTGGGAAGAGATCGACTTCGAGCCGAAGGGCGCGGGCAAGAAGAACTACGGCTGGAGTGTGATGGAAGGCACTCACTGTTACCCCTCCGGCACGTGCACGCCGACCGGGGTGCCGCCAATTCAAGAGTATCCGCACAGCCAGGGCTGCTCGGTAACCGGCGGGTACGTGTACCGTGGCAGCGCGATCCCCTGCCTCCAGGGCTGGTACCTCTACGGCGACTACTGCCAGGGTACGATCTGGGCTCTGAAGGTCGTCGGCGGTGCCGCCCAGGGCAACACGGCGGTCAACATCACCCAGGGCAGCCTGACGTCGTTCGGTGAGGACGACAACGGAGAGCTCTACGTCCTCAGCGGTAATCAGGTCCGACGCATCGACGCGAACTGACAGAGCGCGTCGCGAGGGCGATGGCTCTCTGGTCTTCGCAGAGCCAGACGCTCAGCTGAAGGCGCGGTCGAGAACCGCAATCGCGCGAGTCGCGCCTCGGTGAACGCCTCGGTGCCACGTCGGCACGCTGTCGAGCCCGCCCGGCGGGTGAATGAAGTCGAGTACCTTGGGGCCGAAACCGTCCCGCGGGTTCACCACGGCGCGCATCACCCGCCTACCGTGACGCTCGATCATCTCGCGTAGGACGTCGTCCTGCATCTTGGTCACGCGGGTCGCCATCTTGCGCTGGTCGAAGCCGAGCTTCTCGAAATCGTCACGGAACGAGAACCCGCTGGCCATCAGCAAGAGGATGCATTCGGTGTGAAAGCGGGCGGTCCGCCGCGCCTCCGCGGGGGTCATCTTCTGGATCAGCCGCGGCAGGAACATCACACCCAGCCCCACGTGCCGAGACTCGTCGCGTTCGAAGTACGGCAAGAGCTCCGAGAGAATGGGGCAGATCCCACTCTCGCCGAGGCTGTGGAACAGCACCACCGCGTTCGTCTCGAACAACAGCTGCATGCCGACCAGCTTCGTGGCCAAGGTCGGCGCGGCCAGCACTTTGCGCAGCAAAGTCCGGGGAAGCGCCCCCATTTCGGGGTCCATGCCGAGCTCACGGACGTAGGCGGAGAGCACGCGGAAGTGTCGCGCTTCGTCGAAGACCTGCCCCGTCGCGGCCATCTTTGCGTCGAGGTCCTCGATCTCGAGCGCGATATCCGCAGAGATGTTCCACGCCGCGAGTTCGCCCCACATCAAGACCGTCAACACCCGCGAGAGGCGCGTGCGGACTTCGGCGGACATGCCACTGCCCGGCGCCCCGTGTTTCTCGATCAGCTCGGCGAGCAGCGCGGGCCCGTCCCAGGCGAACTCCCGGGTGAGATCGTAGAGGCGTTCGAGCCGCTTGGTCTTCGTCGTGGCGTCCTCTTCCGCACGCTCGGCGAACATGTCCTTGGGCGGGAAGGCTTTGGCGGAAAACTTCATGGCTCGGTTGCTCCTGGGGCTTCATGCGAGTTCGGACGGGCAAATATTCCGAGTACCTCGAGCAGCGCGGCTTCTTTTGCAATGCGCCGAACGTCCCAAGGGCGGTTCTCTTCGAGGTACGAGAGCACGGTCTTTTCGACCCCGCCGAGGAAGAACCGCGCGACGAACGCGACATCGACCGGTCGAATCACGCCCGCGTCTTTGGCCAGAGTCAGCTCGGCTTCGAAGCGCTCGAGCACCGCGCGATCCACCCGCCGCAGCATTTCGTCGACGACACCGTCGGCGCCGCGCCCTGCGCGCAGCACCAAGCGTGCGGTGTCGGCATTCTCCAGCACCACCGAGAGCACCGTGACGATCCGCCCCTCGATGAAACGGACCGCCTGCTCTTCGGTAGGCTTGAATCCGGGCGGAACGTCGAGCGGGGGACGGTTTTCACACGCCTCGACCACCCGCGCTGCGATGTCTTCGGCGAGGGCCGCCAGGAGATCGCGCTTGTCCTGGAAGTACTGGTACAGCGTGGCGCGGCCGATGCCCGCGCGGCCGCAGACGTCGGCGATGCTGGCGGCGTGGTAGCCCTTCTCGGCGAACGCCGCGAGGGCGCAGTCCAGGATCTGCCGGCGGCGGTCCGGCGCTGCCTTGTAACTGCGCTTTTCATCGGATTTCTGAGGGGATCGGGGCTTACGGCGGGGCCCCCTTCGACTCAGAACTGACATGTCAGTTCTCGGCATGAAGGCTCTAGATGCGCCCGGAACCGCGCTCTGTCAAGCGGGAGGCCACTTCGTCGGGAGCGCGCCTGCCACCCGACCCACGCTTCGCGACCGATGAGGTCGAGACCTGCTTCTTCCAGCTCGCGTGCCCTCGGCGCCCATCCGACGGGAGCGACCAAGCGGGGCGCGCACGCCGACCGGGCCGAGCCGTCAGGGGGGAGGCAGGTTCGTGTCGTAGATCTTGAAGTCGTCGTACACGCCCGCGCCGTAGTCCGCTGCGACACAGCCGAGGTTTCCAACGTACATGTTCAGCGGCGAAGGGACCGCGACACTCGGAACGGCTTTTGTTCCGGTGCCCTTCTGCACTCCGTCCAGGTAGATGTTGACGGTGATCTGCCCGCTGTTCTCCAGCCAGGCCACCGTGATCCGCTTCCACTGGCCGTTCACGAACCCCACGTCGCCCGGCGCGATCTGCACGATCGGCGTGCTCGGCATGCCGAAGCTCAGGAAGTTCTCGGGACTCGCCGTCTTGCTGAGGAGCATGTAACCACTGGTCAGCGCAAAGAGCTTGTGGCTGACGCCGTCAGTCGTGTTGAAATTCGGCTTGAAGAAGAAGTCGATGGTGCCTTTCTGGAGGTCCAGGTTCTGCGGAGCGAGATACTTCACACAGTGAGAGTTGTGGCTCACCTGGAAAGCGCCGGCGCACGGGCCTTCCGTCACGAACGTGCCGACGACGTAGCCCGCCTGCTGGGACTTGATGAACGCTGGGTTCTGAGCAGCGCCCATGTTGTCGAGGGTCGTGTGCAAGAGGAGGTTGCTCTGCACTGCCGGCGGGACGCCGCAGCCAGCGACGGTGCCGCCCGTGCCGCCCGTGCTTCCGCCAGAGCCGCCGTTACCCGCGGTGCCGCCGCCGCCACCGCTGCTTCCGGCTGCGCCGCCGGTGTTCCCGCCGCCGCCGCCAGTGTTCCCGCCGCCGCCGCCAGTGTTTCCGCCGCCGCCGCCAGTGTTTCCGCCGCCGCCCCCCGCCGCGCCGCCCGTGGCCCCGGTTCCCGCCGCCCCGCCGCCAGAAGGAGCCCCGCCACCTCCGCCGCTGGTTGCCCCGCCCGAGCCGCTGGCTCCCCCGGTACCGCTCGTTCCACCAGTGCCACTCGCGCCTCCCGAACCGGAGCTCGCGAACTCCTCTCCGCCGCAGGACAAGAGAAGCACGCAGCCGCCCAAGCTGACCCACCACTTGCGCATCGAGCAAGCGTAGCACGGCGGGCCGGCGCCGAGCGCAACGGGGAGAGGCGGACGACGCCTCGCGCCCGCCCCAGGTTGAACCACTCTTCGCCCTAGCGTTTGTTCTTCGCGCGCTCGACCGCAGCCAGGATGTCCGCCACCGGCGGCCGTTCCTTGTACGTCTCGAGAAACGCACGGTAGACCACGGTCCCGTCCGGTCCGAGCACGTAGACGGCGGGCCAGGAGACTTCGTTACCCGGGTCGTCGAGGCCGAAAGCCCCAATGATCTTGCGCTCCGGATCCGAGACCAGAGTCAGCGAGAGCTTCTCGCGCCCGGCCAGCTCCTTGCTGGTTTCGACGGGATCCGCACTGAGCGCTACCAGCTCCGCGCCGCGCTTTTCGAACTCACCGCGTTGACTCTGCAACTCCCCGAGCTGCCGGCGACAGTAGGGTCACCAGTGCCCTCGGTAGAAGACGAGCGCCGTCACCTTCGAGGCGCGGCTCCACGAGCCCGACGTCGAGGCAAGCCCCTCGAGCGCCGGCGCGGGCTTGCCCACGGCCAGCGCACTCTCGGCGATGCCCTTGGGTGGCGAGTCCCGGCGCGCCTCGGGCGGAAACCGCAGCTTTCCCTCCGCGCTCGGCCTCGGCGTCGCGGTGGTCGCGGAGCCGGCGCCAGGCGCCACTCGCTGCTTGGACTCACAGCCAAGAACCGCCAGCGCGCCCAGCCCGAACATTCCGAGCAGCCGCGCACGCTGTAGCAGGATCGGCATCGCTCAACCGACTAACCCGTGCCGGCCCCACACGCAACTGACCGCAAATTGGCACAGGGACGGTAAAGACTGCGCCGCTCCGGGACTTCTGCCGCCAAAACAATTCTGCGAGAGTGGGTCGTATGCCGGAACGGACGAAGCTCCTGATCCTGGGTGCCGCGGGACGAGACTTTCACGACTTCAACGTCGCATTTCGCGCCGATCCCAGTGTTCAGGTGGTGGCGTTCACCGCCACGCAGATCCCGAACATCGAGGGGCGCCGGTACCCGCCGAGCCTCGCCGGCCCGCTCTACCCCGAGGGGATCCCAATCTACCCCGAGGCGGAGCTCGAACGCCTGATCGAAGCCCACGACATCGACGACGTAGTCTTTTCGTACAGCGATGTCGAGCACGGAACGGTGATGCACCACGCCTGTCGTGCGCAGGCGGCGGGCGCAGGGTTTCGCTTGCTCGGTCCCAAGGCGACCATGCTCGCCTCCACGAAGCCGGTGCTCAGTGTGTGCGCCGTGCGAACAGGCGTGGGGAAGAGCCCGACCACCCGCCACATCGCCAACTTGCTGCGCGACGCCGGCTCCAGAGTGGCCATCGTGCGCCACCCGATGCCGTACGGTGACCTTGCCGCTCAGGCGGTGCAGCGCTTCGCGACCCTCGAAGATCTCAGCGCTCAGCACTGCACCATCGAAGAGATGGAGGAGTACGAACCTCACATCAATCAGCGGCATGTGGTCTTTGCGGGGGTCGACTACGAACGAATCTTACGCGCGGCCGAGCAAGAGGCGGACGTGGTCTTGTGGGACGGAGGCAACAACGACTTTCCCTTCTATGCATCGGACTTCGAGGTCGTGCTGCTCGACCCTCACCGACCGGGGGACGAAGCTCGTTTCTACCCGGGCGAGACGAACCTGCGACGGGCCGACGTGCTCGTGCTCAGCAAGGTCGGCACTGCGGACCCGGCGATGGTGGACGAGGTGCGGATTGCGGCGCGATTGACCAACCCCACCGCCACCGTGGTCGAGGGGGACTTGGCGATCGAGGTCGACCGACCGGAGCTGCTCCGCGCCGCGCGTGCCTTGGTAATTGAAGATGGCCCGACCACGACCCATGGGGGCATGCCCTACGGCGCGGGTTGGGTCGCCGCGCGCGCCCACGGCGCGACGCTCACCGATCCCAGACCCTTCGCCCAGGGCACGCTCCGCGAGACCTTCGCGAAGTACCCGCACCTGACCCAGGTGCTTCCGGCCATGGGCTACGGCGACGCCCAGATCCACGAGCTCGAAGCCACCATTGCTCGCTGCGACTGCGACGTGGTGGTCATCGCAACGCCGGTCGATTTGCGTCGTCTGATGACGATAGGCAAGCCGACCGTGCGCGTGACCTACTCCTATACGGACCGGACCGACCCGACGCTGAGTGAGGCGCTGCAGCCGTTCGTCAAGAAGCTCGCGCGGGGTTGAGCGGGCGGCGCGGGTAGCTCACGGCGCTGCGAGCAGGAACGCCTTCACCGCCGGACCGGCAAACGCCGGGACCGTGTGGCCGCCATCGAACGCACACCAGACCACGGGCAGCTTGCAGCCGTCGTAGGTCACGCAGGCCGGCTCGGCAGCGTACGGCTTGCTGGTGGCGCTGCAGCCGTTCTGTTTCAGGAAATAGTCGCGCGTCTTCGCGCCGTCGGCGGGCGGGACCGTCGGGTCCTGGTTTCCATGGGTGATCATCGCTGGCAAGCTGGCGGTGCAGCTGGCGCCAAACCAGGGGCCGGAACCTCCGGTGGGCGCCACGGCCGCGAGCTTGGCGGCACGCCAGCAGGTCAGGTTGTTGGTGAACATCGCGCCGTGGGAAAAGCCCGTCGCGTAGACGCGTGCCACGTCCACGCAGTGGCTGGCGCTGAGACTGTCGAGCAATGCGTCGAAGAACTCGACGTCGCCCTCGCCTTCCTTCATCTTCCAGCCGGTCGCCTTGTTGGTCGCGGTCGGGTACACGAAGATCGCGTCCTTGGCGCCGCCTGGTTCCAACTTCAAGTAGTTGCGCGCGCCCTTGCCGTCGGCGTTCAGCCCGTGGAATCCGAAGATGAGCGGCCAGCCCTTGCTCGACACGTAGTCGGCCGGCACGCTGAGCACGTAGCTGCGCGAGACGCCGGACACGCTGATCGTGGCGCTGTCATTCACCCCCACGAACGCGCCGCTCTTGCCGCACCCCGCCGTCGCAGAGCCGCCGCCCGTGCCAGCGCCACCGCCGGACCCAGCGCTGCCGCCAGCACCCGCGATACCGCCGCTGCCCCCACCGGATCCCGCGGAGCCCCCGCTCGCGCCGCCGCCGCCGCTCGGGCTCCCCGCACTGCCGCTGCTCCCGCCGCTGCTCACCGAGGTGCCGCCGGTGCCGCCAGAACCACCGCCGCCTCCCCCGCTCGTGACTCCGCCGGTCCCGCCCGTCTTGCCGGATTCATCGCTGCTTCCATCCGAACAACCCAGCGAGCCCAGACACGACAAGAGGAGAGGGAGCCAATCACTGCGCATGCCGTCGAGAATCGCACGCTGAGGTTGCCTTCGCCAGCGCGCGGCGCGCGAGTGCGCTATCGCGTGCTAACTTCTCGCGCCATGACCGCTTCACTGTGGGACGCAACGACCTTCGGTCGTTCGGGGCTCAGCGTGAGCCGCCTGGCCGTGGGTTCGAGTTACGGGGTGGGTGGCGCCGACCTGGAACGCGCGCGCGAGCGCGGCATCAATTTCTTCTTCTGGGGCCTGCGGCGGACCGACGCCTTCGCCGACGGCCTCCACCGTGTGTGCCGCACGCGCCGCGAGGAGCTGTGCGTCGCAGTTCAGACGTACTCGCGATCGGCGCTGCTGATTCGCCCGAGCGTCGAGCTGGCGCTGCGCAAGCTGAAGCTCGACTACGTCGACCTCTTGACCTTGAGCTGGTGGAGCGACATGCCACCGGACCGTATCGTCGATGCGGCGCTCACCCTCCGGGAGCGGGGCAAGGTCCGGCAGATCATGATCTCGTGTCACCACCGTCCGAGCTTCGCTCGCATGATCGACGACTCGCGCTTCGACGCCATCATGCTGCGCTACAACGCGGCTCATCCCGGCGCCGAGCGCGAGGTGTTTCCGCATCTCCAGACCGAGGCGGGCGCGAGGCCGGGGGTGCTGGCCTTCACCGCAACGCGCTGGGGATCGCTACTCCGCGCCGAGTACTGCCCAAAGGACGAGCGCACGCCGACTGCGACCGACTGCTACCGATTCGTGCTCTCGAATCCCGCGGTGGACGTCGCCATGTGTGGCCCCAAGAACGGCGCCGAGCTCGACGACGCAATGAAGGCACTGGAGCTCGGTCGCATGTCCGAGGAAGAGCTCGGGTGGATGCGGCGGGTCGGGGAGACCGTGCATCAACTTCGACCTGGCCAGGGGCCCGTCTCGAAGCTGGACAAGCTGAGCGCCTTCTTCGCCGGGCGAGCGCGCGACGAAGACCGACCCACGGCAGGCCGGTGATACTCTGTCGCCCTCGATGCGTCTTGCCTGGTTGACCCTCCCCGCGTGCCTCGTGGGCGCGTGTTTGTACGACGTTGCAGAGGTCGACTCGGGCGCAACGGACGCGGGCAACGGCGGCGACGCCAGTACCAACGACGTCGGCGGTGAAGGCTGGCTGGGGGGAGCGGGCGGCGCCGACGCCGAGGGGGACACGTGGGTCGAAGCCGCTCCTGACGCCGGCGCTGACGTCGCCGACGCACCCGTCGACGGCGCGAGCGACGCGAGTGACGCCAAACCGGACTCCGGCGTCACCTGGAGCTCCTGCAAGGCGCTCGGATACGCTGGCTCCTGTTTCAAGGACAACACCCTCTTGTATTTCGAGACGCCGAGCTGCGGTGGCGGCTCCAGCAAGTGCTACGTGAACAACTGCGGTCTCAAGGCTGGCAAGTGCAAGGACTTTGGCGCCGGCACCTGCGGCGGATTTGGTTGCGAGATCCTCTTGGACAACAACCAGGTCGAGCACTGCTTCGAGTGGACGACCGCAAAATGCCGCGACAACACCCTGATCATGGCCGATCCCAGCGATCCGACCAACTGCCTGTACCGAAGCTGCGGCACGAAGTCCTGCTCCACCGACGGCGGCGTGCCGGACTGTTTCTAGTCTCGAGTTGAGCGGTCTTGCGACGCTCAGAGCGCTCGGGTCGAGCCTAGAACACCGATCAGCTTGCTCTGCTCGTGTTCTAGGACCTTTACGTTGGGGCTGCGCCCCAAACCCCCGGCCTTCGGCCGTGCGCGCTCCGCGCGCGAGCGCCGAACACCTTGCAAGTCGCTGAAAACAAACGACGTTCAACCTGTTCGGCGCCCTAGTGGTCACCAGTGTCGAGCGACCAAGCGCGCACCCGTCGGCGCAATCTCGAGCGACCAGCGCGCGCTCTCGGACGTCGGCTCGGAGGGCCTCGGCGACACCAGGAGAACAGCAACGCCGGCACCTACCAGCGCGCCGCCGCCGAACAACGTGACGCTGCTCCACGTGCGGTACCCGAGGGCGCGATCGTGAGCGCCGGCGTCCGTGCGGCCAGAGGCCTCGAACTCGTCGCGCGCAGACAAACCTCGGTTCAACAGGACTGCGCCAGTCCCCATGGACAGCGCACCCGCCGAAAGCAGAAGCCAACCCCAAGGACCGCTACCTGCCCTGCCTTCGTCCGCGGAAGTGCGGTGTTCCCGCAGCGGTTGCTCGTGCTCTACCGGGTGGGGGGCGTCGCGAACGACGGCCTCCGCTCCACCGAGCCCGAGAGTCTGCTCTCGCCCCGCGCTCACCCGCACCTGATGCGTCTGGCGCTTGCCGCTGGCCCACCGGACATGGACCGGATACTCCCCGGGCGTCAGGTGCAACCGCCGCGGTGCCGGTGCGTCCTCGAGCGACCCCACACTGACGCGGGCCTTCGGCGGGCCGTCAATCACCAGGACACCGAGCCTGGGGCTCAGGGCCGCGAGCCGCTTCTGTGCATCGGCAAGCCGTGCATCGACCAGCTCTCCGCTCCGAAGCGCACGCTCGAACGCATCGGCAGCTCGCGGTTCGTCCCCCGCTTTTTCCCAGGCTCTTGCCGCGTTGTAGGCCGCGCCTCCGTTGGGCGATCTTTCGTCGGCGGCCTCGAACGCCAGCGCAGCAGCTCGATACTCGCCGCGGCTGAAGGCTGCTTCTGCGGCACGGAAGATCTCTCTGGCTGCCGCCTTTTCGTCGTCCGCCCAGGCCGGCGCCGCCAGCGAGTGTGCGACGCAACCGGCAAACAGTGCGACAAGGCGGCGACGCATGCAGAGAGACTCTATCGCATCGTACGCGCCTTGATGATCTGGAAATAGCGCCGTGCGACGCCCGACGCCGCCGCCGCCTGGGCGACGTTGCCATCGTGGAGCTCGAGCAAGCGCGAGATGTAGCGTTCTTCGAACAGAGCGAGGACTTTGTCGCGGGCGCTCGGGAACGGGAGGTTCTCGGCCAGCACCGCCGCGATGAGATCAGCGGCTGGCACTTGCCCCGCAGGCGGACGCCCGGATGGATTCCCCTGTTCGCCGAGAGTGCCGAGTGCCGAGAGCCGCGCCACGACGTTGCCCAGCTCCCGGACGTTTCCCGGCCACGCGTAGTCATCGAGTCTCGGCAACACCTCGTCCGGGAACGGTCGCCCGGCGCGCAGCTGGCCCCAGAAGTGCCGCGCCAGGAGCGCAACGTCGCCGTGTCGCTCGCGCAGCGGGGGCAGCTCGACGCGCGCCACCGCCAGCCGATAAAAGAGGTCGTCACGAAATCGTTCGGCTTGTACCTCGCGGTCCAGGTCGCGACGGGTAGCCGCCAGCACGCGCACATCGACCCGGATCGGCCGCGAGCCACCCACGCGGCGCACTTCCGCACGCTGGAGCACCCGGAGCAACTTCGGCTGCAGCGCGAGTGGCAGGTCCCCAATCTCGTCGATCAGCAGCGTGCCTCCATCGGCCTCCTCGAACACCCCGCGATGCGTCGCATATGCCCCGGTGAACGCACCCTTCTCGTGTCCAAACAGCGCCGACTCCACCAGGTTCGGTGCCACGGCAGTGCAGTCGAACACGACGAAGGGTTTTTGCGCGCGGGGCCCGCGCTCGTGAAGCGACTCCGCGAGTACCTCTTTGCCGGTGCCGGTCTCTCCCTCGATCACCACCGTGACGTCGGAGAGCGCGAGCCTCTCGCACAACGGATACATGCGACGCATCGATGCGCTCGCGCCGATCAAGCGACCGAAGCGGTCGCTGCTCGGAAGTGGGCTCGACGCTCGGCCTGCCACAGCTTCCACCCTCAACGCCGTCTGTCCAATGCGAACGATCTCGCCGCCCCGTAGGTAACCATCGAGCAGCCTCACGCCGTCGACGAACGTGCCATTGGTGGAGCCCAGATCCGAGATTCGGAGTCGCCGCCCCTCCAGCGTGAGTCGCAGGTGACGGCGCGAGGCGAGGTGATCGGCGAGCCTGAGTGCGCACGTCTGGCTGGTCCCGACGAGCATCGGCGCCGGCTCGTGCCCATCAACCCTCACACGCGCGCCTACAGCCTCACCTTCGATCACCTCGAGCACGTACGCGGCCAGCGGGTCGACCTCCGGTGCCGTCTCGAGCGCCGTGGTGCGCAGCTCCTCGCCGAGCTCGTGGTCGTGCGATTCGTGGTCTCGGCCCATGGCGTGACGCGCAAGAAAGAGCCTAACACAGGCCTTCCTGCCGACCTCGCGGAGCATGATACGCTCCAGCCGTGAACGCTTCCGGCGATCACACGGCGAGCTTCCCGAAGACCGTGGGTCGCTACGAAATATTGCTCCCCATCGCCAGTGGTGGGATGGCGACGGTGTACCTGGCCCGCGCCCGCGGCGACCAGGGTTTTACGCGCGACGTCGCCCTCAAGCTGGTGCACGAACACCTGCGGCGTGAGCCCGCTTTCTTGCGCGACGTGATCGAGGAAGCCAAGATCGCAGCCAAAATTCGGCATCCTCACGTGGTGCCGGTGCTCGACGTCGGAGAGGACCGGTCCGGCGCGTACCTCGTGATGGAGTACATCGAGGGAGCCAGTCTCAGCGGTCTGTATCGCGCGGCAGCCAGCGCCGGCACGCGTCTGTCGCCGGGGGTGACGCTCCGCATCTTGCTCGACGCTCTGTCGGGGCTGCATGCCGCCCACGAGCTCGGTGACGGCCGTGGCGGATCGCTTGGGGTCGTGCATCGGGATTTTTCTCCCCAGAACATCCTGATCGGCAGCGACGGGATCGCGCGATTGACGGACTTCGGAATTGCCAAGGCAAGGTCGCGAATCAGCCACACCAAGACCGGCGTCACGAAGGGCAAGCTTGCTTACATGTCGCCGGAGCAAGCCCGTGGAAAGCCACTCGATCGACGCACGGATGTCTGGGCGGCGGGGGTGATTGCGTGGGAAGCGATCGCGCGGCGGCGCCTGTTCAAGGGGAACGAGGCCGACATCGTCCTGGATGTGGGGCACAAACCCATCCCCGACCTCGGCCAGATCGACCCGGAAGTGCCGCCGGAGCTCGCTCAGGCTGTTGCGGGCGCGCTCTCGCGCGACCTGAAGCAGCGCACGCCGACCGCCCAAGCGCTTCGCGACGCGCTGGCGAGCGGGGCTCGAGGTGAGTGGCGAGCCGCTGACACCGAGGAGGTGGCGAGCACGGTCGAGCGGCTGCTGGGTGCCGAGCTCGCAGAACGACGCAGTCGGAGCGCTCGCGAGCTAACTCGGGAGCTGACGACGATTCAGCCGCAAGAGCCGACGCTGCCGGACGCGGTTCCCGCTGCGAGCCAGCTCGAATCGGCGACGCTGCGCACTGCGCAAGCGACGGAGCCCAACGTCCCGAGCGGCGACCGGGCCGCTGCCAGCCAGCCGAGGCCCCGAAACTGGGGCATCGCGCTCGCGCTCCTCGGAACGCTGCTGGTCGGGATCGGGACGGGCATCGCCTTCCAGAAGCAGAGCGGCGCGGAGCGTCAGGAGCGCGCCGAACCGCGTCCGCGCTACAGCGCGACACCTGCCTCGGCAGCAGCGGCACCGGCGGCAGAGCCGAGCACTTCGCTGGCAGCGTCGAACGGGCCGACTCCGCCCGAAGCGTCCGCCGCTGAGGACGCTGCTGCCTCGTCGTTGGCGCTCACTGCCTTGATCATCGAGAGCAATCTGCCGCTTGCCACGCTCCAGATCGACGGCGCCGCGATGCCGCTCGAACGCGGCACCAAACGGGTCGAGCTCGCGGTCTCGACCGGGCCTCACGACGTCGAGGCCTCGACTACGAGCGGACGCCGGTTGCGAATGAAGTCCACTTCGGGCCGACTCATGCTCCAGTTTCCACCGCTTCCGACCTCGCGTCCCTTGGTCGAGAACCCGTACTGAGCGGGGCATCAGAAGTGATTCGCCAGGATGAACTGGGCGGGGGACAAGTAACCGTTCTTGTGAACCTGCGACCCACAGCCGTCTCCCTTCGAGGTGTAGCTGAAGGGTTCATTGGACAGGTTCGAGTAACCGGTGGGACCGTTACTGGAGTCGTAGCCGCAGAGCCCCCCGCTGCCGGCGAGAGCCTGATCGCATAGCGCTTCGGTCACGATCACGTAGTGCAGGTGCGAGTTCTCCGTGCCGTAGAAATAGACCCAGTCCATCACCTCCGCGATCTTCTGCCCGCGCTTGATGCTCTGGCCTTTGGACACCACCGGCGGCCACAAGTGGCCGTAGAACGAGCAGACCTTCTGTCCGTTGCCGAGGTCGTGTTTGATCATCACCGTGTTCTTGTAACTCGACGAGTTGCTCCCGGCGTAGACCACGACGCCATCTGCCACCGAATACACCGGCGCGTTCGCGCTGGCTCCGTTCGGGTTGAAGATGTCCTCCGCCAAGTGTCCGCCGACGAACGGCGGCGAATACAGGTAATTGCCGAGAACTTGTGACACCTGCCAGCCGCCGGCCGGATAGGTGGTCTTGTCGCCGACCGGATATCCGAAGCCCAGCTTGCCGCCTTGACCGACGGGGTTCGTGGCCACGCAGTTGTAGCCGATGGTTCCGTCTTCCCACTTGCACGCGCGGTTGGTGTCGGCGCAGTCCACGACCTGCTTGGTGCCGCCCTCGCACCAGCTCAGAACCGAGCCGTCGCACTTGCCCTTGTCGTCCAGCGTCCCGCAGCCCGACGCCGGAGTCAGGCAGTTGTAACCGACGGAGGAGTCCTGGTACCCGCAGGTCTTACCCTTCGCTGCGCAGTCGGCGGTCTGCACAGCGCCGTCTTCGCACCACGAGAGCACGCTGCCTTTGCATTTGCCGGCGTAGCTCAGCGAGCCGCACCCCGCGCCGCCGCCGCCGGTCGCTCCACCAACACCCGCGCTGCCGCCGCCACTGGTGCCACCCGCACCATTGGTGCCACCGGCGCCGCCACCGCCGGCGTCGGGTTTTGGTTTGCTTGCGCCGGCGTCGCTCGTTGGTTTGCCGCTCGACCCGCCGGCGCCGGCCGCGCCCCCGCTCACCCCAGCGTCACTCGTCGAGCCCCCGCTAGCCCAGTTCGAGCCTCCGCTGCCGACGGCGACGCCCGCCTTTCCTCCACTGGAAGCGCTGGCGCTACCGCCACTGCCCTCGGGTTCGGGTGTTTCGCCGGCGGTTCCGGTTTCGTTGGCGCAGCCAACGATGCAGGCGGCGGACAGGATGCAACGAGCGACGAGCAGCGTGTTCGGGTTCATGCAGAGCGGCACTGCAAACCCAAGACCAGCGCCCTCGCCAGCCAAATTCCGCGCAGATCCGCCGATACGCGCGCGGTCGAGCTGCAACCGGGTGATCGGTGTGATCACCCGCATGGTGATCAAGTCGATCACCCTCGTGAGACCTCCGCCGCCGAGGTCCGCGCCTGCGCGGCATTTCGAGCATCTGTCGCGCTGCGGCCAGCCGGCACACCTCTTGCGACCTCGGTCAGCATGCGCACCCTCGTCGTCCTGTGTTGGTTCGGCTTCATCATCGGCACGCCACGCGTCGCCGCGACCAAGCCCTTCATGGCGCCTGCACCCGCGCTGAGCACCTACGTCGCCTCCCACGGCTTCAAACCGGCATCGAACCCAAACGCCAACTTGTCCGCGCTCTCGCCGATGGCTCACTCTCAACTGGAGGTGTTCCTGCTCGAGGGCGCCGAGGCCGGAGCACAGACCGGCGATCCGGTGCTGCTCGCGTGGTTCGCCGCCGCAGATGCGAGCCTCGCCCCGTGGCGGCTCACCAACTGCGGCGACTACAACTACGACATCGACTACGACTGCAACGTCGTACCTTGGGGGGGCAACATCTGGCAGGTCGGACTGGGGGTCCAGGTCAGTGATCACTATGGCGACGTTGCCAAAGCTTTTGCGTGGGCCCACCCGAACCGCACGACCAAGGACGTGGGCGACGAGGTGTTCCGACTCGCGGCTCAGAGCAAGGCGTTCCCGTCGTCAGTGACGGTCGCCGCGCTCGCCGCGAGCCCGGGCGGCACGACACAGGGCATGCACAACAGCTACTGGCTCTCGGCGCTCGAGCGCGACCTCCGGGTCAGCGCCTACCTGGAGTCGTCGGACACGAATTCGTGGCCCTGTTACCGAGCCGGCTACCCCGCGTGGTGCGCTTGGTACCGACAGCCCAACAAGTGGCAAGAGTACAGCGATGTACTGTCGATGGTGATCCGCTCGTGGAATCAGATCCAGGACCAGTGGCAGTCGGCGAAGGTGCCCGACGTGATCGTGGACGACGCTGCCGCTGGTTTCAGCAGCTCCGCTCCGCTATCGGCAGACGGCAAGGGTGGCTGGCGGGGTCGTTATGCCTGGGTAGCTGCTTCCTCCAGCGCAACCGTGCTCGGAACTTGGAGCGCAAAGCTCCCCGTCGCGGGCAAGTGGACGGTGAGTGCCTTCGTGCCGTACGGCAACCACGCGACCGTGTCCGCCGGGAAGCTGGTGGTCCAGGCGCTGGACGGGCAACACGCGGTGAACGTCGATCAGTCCCAGATCGGCGGCAGCTTCCAGAAGCTCGGCAGCTTCGCGTTTGGAACCAGCGCCAAGGTGACCCTGAGCACTCTGGGCGCTCCCGGTGAATACGTCGGCTTCGATGCGCTGCGTTTCCATCTGGTCGAAGCGACGACGGAACCTCCAACCGACGGCGGCACGGATGGCGGAAGCGGGGGAAGCGGAGGCAAGGCTGGCAGTAGCGGGGGAACCGGAGGCAAGACCGGGAGCGGAGGCGCGGGCGGGGCTGGCGCTGTCGGCGACGACGGAGGCAGCGACGCAGACCCGAGCGACCCCGAGCTTGGCGGAGCTGCGGGCGGCGGTGCCGGTGAGGCCGGAACGGCAGGCGGGTCGGGTGACGCCAGCGCTCCGGACGCGGGCGGCAACCCCGGACGCGTGGGTGGGAAGGCGGGGGAGACGATCCCTGCGGACGACGGAGCGGGCTGCACGGTTTCGCACTCCACGACGAGCGCTGATCTCGTCTGGCTCTTCTCTGGTCTCCTCTGCCTCCGCCGACGGCGCGGAGTGAAACCCAATCGCTAAAGCAACCGCGCTGGCGTCAGGTGTCGATGCAACGGATCGCCCGCGCCCGTGACACCGGCCGCCAGTACACGCCCCGCCGCGACACCCGCCGTCATGCCGTGACCGCCGAGCCCGGCCAGCCAGAACAGCCCAGCGACGCGCGGATCCGCGCCGACCACACTCGCCTTGTCGGGAGCGAAGGTGCGCAGACACGCCCAGTAACGCCGCACGCGGGCACCCGCGACGGACGGCGCCATCTTGCGCAGGCGCTCGAAGAGCAGCTCGAGCGCGGCCGGATCCGCGGCCGGATCTTCCGCGTGCCAAGGCACGGCGTCGCCAGGGCTCGACAGCAGCGCGCCGGACTCGGGGCGATAATACGCGCCGAGCTCTGCATCCCAGACGGTGGGCGCGTCGGGTGCGATGGCAACGTCGGGCTCGAGCATCACGAGGTGACGCCGCACCGGGGTGAGAGGTAGCGGCGCGCCACAGGTCTCGCCGACCTCGCTCGCCCAGGCTCCGCCTGCGATCACCACGACGTCCGCGGGATGGGTCTGTTCGCCGCAGGCGACGCCAGTCACGCGCCCTTTGTCCGTGAGCACACGGACCGCTCGATTCTCGACCGCGATGCGGCCTCCTGCGTCCCGCACGGCCTTGGCGAGCGCCGTCGCGATGGCGTGCAGATCGATCACCCCGCCCCCGGCAACCCACAGCGCAGTGGTCGCGTGACCGCCCATCACGGATGGCGCTCGTCGTACGAGCTCGGCTTGTGTCAGCCACTCGACTTCGATCCCCACGCTGGATGAAATGTCTGCGAGCGGGACCAGGGCATCGCGGGACTTCGCCGTGAGCAGCAAGCCATCCTGCCGGAGCCAGCGTTCGCGCGCCCCGAATAGCTCGTCGAGCAGCGTCGCGCTCCTCACGCCCAGCTCGGCGACTGGACGCGGCGACTCGACCGCCCGGTAAATGGCCGCGTTCTTGCCGGAGCTCATGGCAAAGAGCTGGGCTTCGCGCTCTAGCACCAGAACGTCGCCCGCTCGCGCGGCGCACAGTCCCCACGCGGCTGAGAGCCCTGCGATGCCACCACCGACCACCACGATTGCCATGCGCGCTTCGCTCGTCCGTCTTGACGCCCGATAAATCTGGGGCAAAGCATACGCGCCCGCCGCCCCCACGCGAGCAAACATTCGATGTCGATTGCGCCCGCCCCCGCTCTGCCCTCCGCGCGCCGCGCCGTCGTCGTGTGGCTGTGGCTGTGCGTGGTGCTCCTGCTCACGATGATCGTGCTCGGAGGAGTCGTGCGACTGACCGGTTCCGGGCTCTCGATCACGGTCTGGGAGCCCATCGTCGGCACGCTGCCGCCCCTCGACCACGCGGCTTGGGAGCGGGCGTTTTCGCTCTATCAACAGAGCCCGGAGTTCCGCCACGTGAACTCGGACATGGACCTGGCCGCATTTCAGCGCATCTTCTGGCCAGAGTACCTGCACCGGCTACTCGGTCGCTCGATTGGAATCGTCGTGGCGCTGCCGTGTGCGTTCTTCTTGTTCAAGGGCTGGTTGGATCGCCACACCGTTCGGCGTTTGGTGCTGTTGTTGCTGCTCGGTGGACTGCAGGGGCTCGCCGGCTGGTTCATGGTCGCGAGCGGCTTGGTCGACGCGCCCCGCGTCAGCCACTACCGCCTAACGCTCCACCTCGGCATGGGATTCTTGATCTTCAGCTACGCCGCCTGGCTCGCGCTCGAGCAGACCTTGGGTGGCTTCGTGGTCACCGAGGGTTGGCCCCGGCTGCGGCGCGCGCTCGGTCTCTTCACGGCGCTCGCCGCGCTCACCGCGCTGTCCGGCGGTCTGGTCGCCGGGCTCAAGGCCGGCCACGCATTTCCGACTTTCCCACTCATGGCGGGAGAGCTGGTCCCTACCGGCCTCCTTGCGTTGACCCCGACCTGGAAGAACGGGTTCGATAACGTGATCACCGTGATGTTCCAGCATCGAGTGCTGGGCACCGCTGTTCTGGCCTTTGCGATTGGACTCGCCTACGCGGCGCGCAAGGCGGAGCTGCCGCGGCATGCTCGACGTGGCTTCGATTTGATCCTCGCCGCTGTCTTGTTGCAGGTCACCCTGGGCATCACGACCTTGGTCTTCTACGTGCCCGTGGCCCTGGCCGCCGCACATCAGGGCAACGCCGCACTCGTCCTGGCAGCCGCGCTCTACGCGGCTTACGCACTCAGGCGCTGGCCCGCGCACGTAAAACCTCCAGCGGGCGCCAGCGTCTCGCCGCAGGCAAACCCGGTTCTCAGCGCCTCCTGAGCAATCCCCGAGCGGGCGTTGACGCCGCACCCAGCGGCGCGCTATCTCGCCGCCCGAATCGGAGGGAAATCAGATCATGAGAATTCGACTTACCGCGCTCGTCGCCGCATCCGCACTCTATGCCGCTTGTGGCGGCAGCCAACCGCCGGCCGAAACGCCGACCGACACGCCCCCCGCAGCCGCGGACATGCCACCTGCCGACTCCAGCGCCGCCGACACCGCGCCCGCGCCGAAGGCCGAGGTCAAGCCTCTGCTCGATCGACAGAAGGCGTTTGCCGACTCCGAAGAGAAAGCCTTCAACGCACACGACGCCAAGGCCATCGCCGCGCTCTACGCCGAAGACGCCGTGAGCGTGCACCTGGGCCCGAACGGGCTGGAAGAGCAGAAAGGGCGTGCGCCCGTCGAGAAGATGTTCGCGGAAGTCTTCGCGGCGTATCCGGACATGAAGACGGCGACGCGCCGCGTCCTGGCAAACAAAGACGTATCGATCGCCCAGTGGGTCGCCACCGGCACGCACAAGGGTGAGTACATGGGGATGAAAGCGACCAACAAACCGGTCGGCTTCCATGGCGCGACCCTGTTTTGGATCAACGACGCCGGCTTGGTGAAGCGGGCGATGACCTACATGGACGGCGCGACGATCGCCGGGCAGATCGGCATGATGAAAGCGCCCGTGCGCAAACCCGCCCAGCTGCCCGACGGCGCGGCCACCTGGGTTCTGGCGAGCGGCGACGCGGCCGAGGGCACCAACGTGGACCTGGTGAAGGCCTTCTACGCCAGCATGGAAGCCAAGGACGAGAAGAAGTTCCTGGAGATGGTGGGCAAGGACGGCGTCCACGTGGACTACACGATGCCCGAAGATTCCAAGGGGCAAGCCGGGGCCAAGAAAGAGATGGCCATGATCAAGAAGTCGTTCCCGGACATGAAGATGTCTGCGCCGAAGATCTGGGCTTTTGGCCCGAACTTCGTGGTGGCCGAGGTCGAGTTCAGCGGCACGCACACGGGCCCCCTGGGACCCATCAAGGCAACGAACAAGAAGTTCCACGGCCACGGCCTCGACGTGATCGAGCTCAAAGACGGGAAGTTCGTCCGCGGCGAGAGCTACGGCAGCATGATCGAGCTGATGAGCCAGCTTGGATTGATGGAAGGGCCGAAGCCCGGCGACAAACCTGCGACTCCTGCCAAGGCTGAAAAGACGGCAGCGGCCGCCAAACCCGCCGCCGCTGAGAAGTCCGCGGCGCCAGCAAAACCCGCTGCGAAGAAGTGAGCGGCTGCGGCGAGCGTTCGGTGCGAGGCTGAGCCGGCCGCACAACGCAAGTTTCGGGCTCGGTGCGGACGCGACGTCCTCGCCGGGCCCGCTCTGTTCATGCCGCTGTCGAGAGCTGAGCGAAGATCCGCGAGAAGGCCTGACCGGTGGCGAGCACCTGCAGACCCATGACGTCTCCCTCGGCGCGCTTGACCACCGCCACCGCAACTGCAGTGGTTGCATCGGCCAGCTTCAGCCGAACGGTGACCCGCGTCCCAGGTGCCCATAGGAACGCGCTCTTCAGACCGAGACCCGCCACCGAGGCGTCCAGGCCGACCGCAGGCGTCTCTACCCACCCGTCGCTGACGCTCGCCACGACGTCCAGTGCCATCCGCTCGTGCTTCCGCATCTTGGTTTGCTGGGTCATGGTCACGCTCCTGAGTGTCATCCTGAACGGTTTTGGGCGGATCTTCATTGACCGGGCCGGCCATAGTCCTGAGCGCGGCGGCCAAGTCGCGGGGCCGAGCCCGAGAGCACAGGAAGCCGTTCTGCGTGAGAAGCTCTGGGCTGGTGTTAGCCTTCAGCCCAGCTGATGCTTCGCTGCTTCGCTTCGTCCGGCCGGTGCGTGCCGGCCCGCTTTGCCCCCGCGGCGCCCCCTGACGCTTGGGAGCGCTGCGTCGTCGCCCTGCTCGCGGGCTTCGCTGTCATCGTCTGCGGAGCGGGCGAGGCGCGAGCCCAGGCGGTGGCCCCGACGCCCACCACTGCGCCTGTCGCGCCTCCGACCGCAGCCGGAGAACCCGCGGCAAGCGCCCCCACCGAGCCGGCGCAGGCGGAGGCAACGGCAGGCCCAACGAACGCGGTCGAGCATGCTCCGCCGATCCCCAGCAAAGCCACGGCGAGGAACCCCCGCCCGGCTCGGTCCGAAGCGAACCCGGAGGGCCTGGCCTGCAAGTACTGCGGCCCCACTGTACCGAGCTCACGCTCAGCCATCGGACTGCACTGGCATGACCAGTGGCGGCGAGTGGGGTATGCCGAAGCGATCACCATCGGCGTCGCGACGTCAGTCACCGTGGCCCACTATCTCGTGAAACCCGAGGGCGAGCCGCATTGGTCGAGTCCTATCCTGTACGACAAGGTCGCTCGGGACCAGCTGCGCTTCGGCTCGAGATCTGGCCGCGCGAACGCCGCGACCGTGAGCGACGCACTCATCGTTGGCTCGCTGGTGGCGCCAGTCTTGGTCGACAACGTGCTCGTGACCTGGGTCGGGCACCAAAGCCCGGACGTGGCGTGGCAGATGGCGGTCATCAACGCACAGGCGTACTCGCTGACGTTGAGCCTGAACGCAGTGTCGAAGCGCTTCGTGGCGCGAGAGCGACCCTACGTGCGCGAGTGCCGCGACAACCGCTACTACTCGGTCAGTTGCGACTCACCGGAGCAATATCAGTCGTTCTACAGCGGACACGCCGCGTTCACCGCCACTGGCGCGGGTTTGACGTGCGCGCATCACACGCAGTTGGCCCTGTACGGCAGCCCTCTTCTCGACGGCGGTGCCTGCGTGCTGGCCATCGGGTTGACGACCGCTACGGGCATGCTGCGGATCTCTTCGGACAGCCACTGGGCGAGCGACGTCTTGGTCGGGCACTTGATGGGCTACGCTTCCGGCTACCTGATGCCGTCCCTGCTCTACTATCGGAAACTCCGGCTCAGCGCGGCCGAGCCCCATCCCGCGGCCGAGCCCGTTCAGACCGCGATCATTCCGTTCGTTTCGAATGAGTCCGCGGAGCTGCGAATGATCGGGATGTTCTGAGCCGAGGGAAGCGCGACGGCTTCTCAGCGCTGTCGCATCTTGCGCTCGATGAGCTCGATGAGACCGTCGGGCCCACCGCGCCTGGCCGGCGCCCGCCGGCCGAGATCGCGCAAATGAACGTGGCCGCGACGCGGTTCGACGCGACTGGGACCGGGTTGAACGGGCTCCCACGCTGCCCCAGAAATGGAGCTCTGACGCTTCGGTCGACTCACGGCGGCTTTCCTCCCTCCAATTGTTCTGCAACGCGCGTGCCGGCGAGTCGATTCCGCACGATGTCTGGAATTCCGCAAGATCCGCGGGGCTCGATCTGCACCGACAATCTCGTGACGGTAACCAGTGTGCGCGTCGTGGCAACCGCACCACAGTCATTGTGGTCTCCGGACTCCAGGGTCAGCGAGCAGGACCCGTCAGACCGGTCGCTTCGACCCCTCGCACCAGGTCTTCGGGTCGGATCAACCACTCCGGCTCGGGCACGTCCGTCAGCCGGTAGAACCCGCCACAGAACACCTTTCGGGTGCAGGTCCCACATGGGGGCCCGTAAGAACGTTGCTGGCGGAGGTACTCGAACAGATTCACCTCCTCGTTGTTCACGAACAGCATGTGGCGTTCGAGCTTGAGCAGATCACCGACCAGGTACGCCTCGTACCCCGGCATGAAACACCACGGCAGGTTGATGACCTGCAGCTTCAGGCGGTCCTTCCACTCGTCGATGACCCGCATCACGATGCCGGCCGCGACGGCGGTGTCCGGTGCGACGGTCTCGGTGGCCCGGCCGAATGGCGTCAAGAACTGGATGTTCAGCCACGCGAGGCCCAGCTCGTGGATGAGTGCGGCGATCTCGCCGAGGTGGCGGTGGTTCGACAGCGTCAGGGTCACATTTGCACCCAGCTCCAGTCCCGGCGGGGCTGCGGCACGCACGTTGCGGATCCCCTCCAACATTTGCTCGAAGGCCTCCGGCACGCCAACGTTCGCTGCGTGAACGTGTCGGCTCGGACCGTGAATGCTGAACAAGATGCTGCTGACGCCGCTCGTGGCGAGCTTCCTGGCGTACTCGGGATAGAACGCCATGCGCCCGTTGGTGGTCACGTTGATCTTCTCGTAGCCAATGCGGCGAGCGTAACGGATGAGAGGGAACAGCTTGTCGTAGAGCGTGGGCTCACCCCCGTCTAGATCGAGCAGCGAGACACCGAGACGCCGATACTTGTCGAGCAACTCCCGCTGTCGGTCGAAGTTGCCGTCGACCTGGGTACGCGTGCCGACTGCGCAGAAGGTGCAGTGGTTGTTGCACTTGTAGGTGACGTTCATGATGATCTTCTTCGGCCCCTGCATGGCCGAGAGCCGCAGCTCGAACGTCTCCTTGAATTGCTGCAACTCCGCCGGCGAGGCGTACTGGTTGGTGGCGCTGGCGAGCTTCTGAAAATGCGGCCCGAAATCCGAGACCAGCGGCAGCGCCCCGACGGACCGGGCAAGGCGAGTCCCGGGCAGCGGCGTTGCGAATTGCACGCTGGGCCAGACCCCGAAGTTCTCGTGCAGCTCGAGGGCGTAGTCGAGCGTCCGGTTCATTTCCTCTCGTGTCTCGCCGGGGAGACCGATCATGAAGTGCACCAGCAGGGGCACGTTGGCCGCCTGCGCTTCGCGCGCAACGCGGCTGATGTGAGCAAGATCGAGGTCCTTGTCGACCACCTCGGTCACAACGCGCTGCACGCCGCTCTCGGCGCTGACACTGAGCGTCGTGATTCGCTCGGCCAATAGCCCGAGCTGTTTTGGCGTCAGGTGGTCTGCCCGCAGGCCGTTGGGGATCTCGAGGCGGAGCTCTCGCTCGGCCACCAACGCGAGTAGCGCATCGAAGTGCCGTTCGTTCGCGTTGCTGAGCTCGTCGAGCAGGTGAATGCGTCGTGCTCCGAGCTGAACCAGCTGATCGAGGTGCTGGGCCAGGCGCGCTGGCGAGAGGCGGCGCTGCCGTTTGGGTTGGCCCGGCGACAGTCCCGGATTCGAAGAGCAATGGCTGCAGCGATACGGACAGCCGCGCGAGCTGACCAGCGGCAAGGACTGGCCATCGATGGGAAACGCCCACCCGGGACGCCCGAGCTCCGCCATCAGCAGCGTGTGGAAGCGGAAGTAGGCCGGCACGTCGATGGCGTGCCACGCGGGCAACGGGAGCAGGTCGAGATCCGGCGGCTCGACGCCGTCTACGACCTGGCGCGTGCTCGGCCGCCCGGCGGCGAGGCGCTCGATCAAACCCGGGAGCGACGCCTCGGCCTCGAAGCGCAGGAATACGTCGACCTCGGGATAGGCTGCGAGAATTGCGGCGCCCCCGACGTCCACGAAGTGCTGCCCACTCTGGTAAAGATCCGCCAACACGACCGCTGTTGCTGGGCGCGAGGCGCGGAGCGCCGCGAGTAGCTCGGCGAGCACGGGCTCCCGCACGGGTGGACGGTGGAACGGCGTGTACTGCACCACCACGACGTCCGTGTCGGGGATGTCGCGCGCGCCGAGCGGCGCCCCCAGCTGGAACCAGCTACCGTCAGCCGGTCCGGCTGTCGAATCCGCCCGTCCGAGGGCATCGAACAGCGAAACCTCGTGGCCGGCGGCCTCGAGCACAGCCGTGGCGGAGAGCGCGCCAAGGTCGGCGAAGTACGGGTAATCGACGAAGTCGCGCGAGACCCGGAGAGGGGGAAAAACCACCGCGACCCGCGCCATCACCGAAGCGTAGCGTGGTTCTGACCGGCGGGTGCCGGAAGGCCTTGACCTCCGGCCGCCCGGCGGCAGATACCGTTCACCGATGCGCCGGTTTCTCGCAGCTACGAGCTTCATCGCCGTGAGCGGCACCGCACCGCTCGCCGCGGCGGTGGAGAACGATTGGGACGGCGACTTCGGACAAAAAGCCGAACGTCGCAGCGACTTCACTGCGGGCGTCTCGTTCGGGCTCTTCGCCGCAAATGCCTACGGCTACCCGAACGAAGCTCGCAAGATCGGCAACGACGCCTACGTCGCCGACACGGGCCTCGGGGTTGGCACCGCGCGCACTTATTGGATCGGCGGCGCCCTGCGGGATTGGTTCACCTTCGGTGTCGGCTATTGGGACGTCGGCTATTCGGCCAAGACCCTCGATGCTTCGGGATTCGGAGTGGTGTTCCGGGTCGAGACCTTTCCCTTCTGGGCCTACGGCGGGAAGTGGCGCGACGCGGGGGTTCAAGCCAACTTCGGCATCGGCGGCATGAAGCTCGAAGAGGGGGCCGACAAGAGGGCCGACGGCGGCGCGCTCAGCATCGTCGGGCTCGGCGCTTTCTGGGAGCCCGTGCGCTTCAGCATCTTCTCGTTCGGCCCGAACATCGAATACACCCACCTCTTCAGCCGCACCCTGAGCCTCTACGGCACGACCGTAGGCGCGCGTTTGGTGCTGTACACGCGCCCGTAGGACCGCAGCCTTTCGGGGAGTGACGGCGCACGCCCGTCGTCGATGCGCGCGGCTCACGGAACGTTCTTGCAGAAGCGCGTCGATGGATTGACCAGGTACTTACAATCGTAAAATACCGGGTTCTGCCCGACACCGTAGCTTCCCTTCTTGAACGTGGCGGTCGCCAGGTGCACGTGCGGGCCAGTTGCGCAGCCGGAGTCGCCCACATACGCAATGATGTCCCCCTTCTGCACCTTGGAGCCAACCTTGATGCCGGATTTCACGCCGCTGATGTGGTGGTAGCGCACGTAGAAGTCGTTGTTGGGCTGGAGGGGATCACCACACGCGGCCTTGAGCATGATGAAGTCGCCGCTCTTGAGACACGCGTCGGAGCAGGTCTGCTTCACCGGGTCGTAACACTTGGGGTCGCCGTTGTTGCGAACGAACTGGACCACTCCATCCATGCCGGCCGGGATGGGGGTGCCCTTCGGACTCGAGAAGTCGATGGCCGCGTGCTGTCGCCCGCTTCCGCTGTAGGGGCAGTCGTTCCAACCTCCGTTGGTCGGGATGTTACCTGGGGGTTTGGCCAGACAGCACGCGGGCGCGCTCGCATCGCTCGTGCTCGAGTCCGTGGTACCGGAGTCACTTGCACCGCTGGCGTCCGGAGAGCCGCCGTCAGCGGCACCCCCGCCGCCTGCTGCTGCGGCGGCTCCGGCAGCACCGGCGGCTCCGGCCAGCCCCGCTGTCCCGCCCGCGCCCGCGCTTGCCGACGTTCCGCCCGATCCGCCCGCTGCCGTACCACCCGCTGCGGCGCTGCCCGAGTCCGCTCCGCCCGAAGCGGGCGGAATCGGCTCGCCGTCGTCCGAGCCACCGCAGGCCACGGCACCAACCAGGAGCGCAAACACGGGAGCAGCGAGACGACCGACGCCAGAAGCGATCCGCATGCGAGCCTCCTTGCAAGGACGCGGCCCGCCGGTCCGACCGGGAAAAACCCCGCTGATCCGCCCTAGGAGATGGCCATGACGCCAACCTCGCCTTGGCGCCAGAAACCCCGAGTTGGCGGCGCTACGCCGGCGCCTGCCCGCTCACCACGCGTTCGTGCCCGCCCAGATCGCGCCGCGCCTCGATCTCCAAGAACCCGTGAGACGCGAACAGTTCGAGCACCCGCCCGGCTTGATCGTACTGAACTTCCAGAGCCAACAGGCCACCCGGCACGAGCCGAGCCCGCGACCCGGCCACGATGCGTCGGATCACGTCCAGTCCGTCCGCGCCCGCGCACAGCGCGAGCTTGGGTTCGAAATCTCGGATGCCCGCGTCGAGCTTTGCCAGCTCCGGCTCCGACACGTAGGGCGGGTTGGCCGTGATCAGATCGAAGCGGTCCCCTTCCGGGAGCGGCTCGAAGAGGTCACCCGCAAGCCAGCTCATGCCAAAGACCGTGCTCTGGCGCAGTGAGTTTTCGAGCGCCAGCGAGAGCGCAGACTCCGACACGTCCGTCGCGGTGACGCGCCACGTCGGGCGGCGCTTCGCAAAGGCGATGGCCACACAGCCGGAGCCAGTGCACAGGTCGAGCGCCCTGCCGAAGAGGTAGCGCGCGCGGGTGCGGTCGAGTGCGACTTCGACGAGCACCTCGGTGTCGGGGCGCGGGATCAACACCCGGGCGTCGACGCGAAAGTCGAGCCCGAAGAACTCACGATGACCCAGGATGTAGGCGATGGGCTCCAGCTTGCGTCGTCGTTTGATCAGCTCGCGGTAACCAGAGAGCTCCTTCGGTGAGAGCGGACGTCGACTCTCGGCGATGAGTCGAATCCGATCGAGGCCCAGCGCCTCGGAGAGCAGCAACTCCGCATCGAGGCGCGCGCTCTCGATCTGTCGTCCGCGAAAGTCGTCCGCGGCCCACGCCAGGACTCGCGCCACGGTCCAGTCATCGGTCGCCTGCGCTTCACCCACTCCGCTCATCCGCGCCGGCTCTCCGTGGCCTCGCGCGACGCAGCGAGTGCCGCCTCGACCGTGCTCCGGACCTCGGCCAGGCGGGCCGCTGTCGGTGCCTCGAAGCGCACCACAATCACCGGTCCGGTGTTGGAAGCTCGCACCAGTCCCCAGGCGCCGTCTGGGTAAGTGATCCGGGCGCCGTCGATCTCGTTCAGCTCGCCGGTGCCGCGGAGCCGCTCGATCACCCCCGCGACCACGTCGAACTTCAGCGCGTCCGGGCACTCGACGCGGATCTCGGGCGTGCTCACCCCCTGCGGCAAATCAGCCAGCAGCTCGACCACCGTCTTGCCCTCGCGGGCAAGGATCTCGAGCAAGCGGAGCGCAGCGTAGATGCCGTCGTCGTACCCGAAGTAACGATCCGCAAAGAAGAAGTGCCCGCTCATCTCGCCAGCGAGGGCCGCGTTCTCCTGCTTCATCTTGGCCTTGATCAGCGAGTGCCCCGTCTTCCACATGATGGGACGGCCCCCGTGTTTGCTGATGTCGTCGTAGGTCGACTGGGAACACTTGACCTCACCGATGACCGTTGCCCCCTTCTTTTCCGCCAAGATCCCCCGGGCAAACAGCGCCAGCAGCCGATCCCCCCACACGATCTCACCGCTTGCGTCGACCACACCCATGCGGTCGCCGTCACCGTCCCAGGCGATGCCGACGCGGGCGTGTTTCTCGCGCACCGTCGCTATTAGGACCTCGAGGTTCTCCGGCACCGTCGGGTCCGGGTGGTGATTCGGAAACGCGCCGTTCATGTCGCAATACAGGGCCACGGGCGCAAGTCCCGCGTCCCGCAGCGCGCGGACACCCAGCGGACCCGCTGCCCCGTTGCCGGCGTCGATCACGACCGTCATGTCGGTCTTGGCCAGCCGAATGCCCTTTCTGAGCGTCTCGAGGTAGGCCGCGTCGATCGGACAGGTCTCGAGCGAGCCCTGCGGGCCCAGCGGCTCGGTGCTGGTCTCGGTGTATTCGCGCAGCTTCTGGATGTCGGCGCCGTAGAACGACCCCTTCGCTTTCATGATCTTGAAGCCGTTTTCGTCGCCCGGGTTGTGGCTGCCGGTGATCATGACCCCGCCATCGGCCTCGAGGTGATGCACACCGAAGTACATGAGCGGCGTCGGTCCGACGCCAATGTCCACCACGTCCGAGCCGGCCTCGGTCAAGCCGTGCACCAGCGCGTCGAAGAGCCGCGGACCCGAGCGACGACAGTCCCGGCACACGACCACGCGGGGGGGAGCCTTCGCCGCTGGGTCCGGTCGCAACATCTTGCCCAGACCGCGACCGATCTTCTTGACCAGGTCGTCGGTGAGGTCACGGTCAGCGACGCCTCGAATGTCGTACTCGCGAAACACGTGGGCAGTCATGGGATCGCGGGACCATACACTCAAAATCCGAGATCGTCAGGCGTGCCTCGCTCTGCCAGGCACCCGAGACCGGCCACTCGCACTGGCGCCCGCGCGGCGGCCCGTGCCCGTACCACGCGGCGGGACTGAACCGGCGGCTCGGCTCCCCGTGGCAATCGGCAGAACTTGATAGGCTGCGAACGGCCGATGACCCCGCCTGCACGCATCGAAGCTCGCGCGCTGTCCATCGGCGCCGCGCTCGTGGTGCTCGCGTTGTGCGCCCGCGCGCTGGTCCGACCCGACCCCGAATGGGACGCCTGGGCCTATCACCTGCCCTTCGCTGCACGACTCTGGGACATCGTGCCCCGCTCGAGCTTCGAGCTCGACCAACATCTCGAGCTGCTGTTCCGCGCTTATCCCGTGGCCATGGAGTGGCTGCAGGGATTGCTCTGGAGGCTGACCGGACACCTGCAGTCCAGCAACTTGGTCGCGCTGGGCTCGCTGCTCTTGTTCATCGAGCTGCTGAAGCGCCGCTTCGGCGTGAGCCGACCCAGAAGTGTCTTCGCGCTGCTTGCGATCCCCATGGTGCAGATCCACGCAACGAGCGCGTACGTCGATCTGCCGGCGAACGTCGCTGCGGCCAGCGCAGTCTTGCTCAGCTACCGCGCCGTGACCGCACAGCAAGCCGAGCCGTCGGAGCTCTCCCTGGCGGCGGCGTGTGCGGCCCTGGCGGCGGGTTCGAAGTTTCAGATGCTGCCCATCGCAGGCCTGTCACTGGCAGTGATCCTCTTCGTCTCGCTGCGGCAGAACACGGCCCGCACACCCACCCGGCTCGGGATCTTGCTCCTGGCGCTCGCCTTCGCCGCGTATCCGTACGTGCGGAACACACTCACCTTGGGCATGCCGTTCTATCCGGTCAGCGTCTCGGGCTTGTGGAGCCACGGACCGCTGCTCGATTACGAGGGTCCGCGCGAGCTCGCGAAGCTGCCCGGCGCAGTGCGCTGGTTGGCGTCACTGCTCGGTCGCGGCGAGCTGGACCCGTCCCGCGGTTATTTCAGCGTGGACGCCACTTCCGGCACGGCCGGAGGCCGGACGTACCAGATGGGCGGGTATTTTGCGCCCTGGGTCTGGTGTCAGCTGCCCTTCGTCTGGCGTCTGAATCGAGGAGGGTCGCGCGCCGCGCTCGGAGCGTTGGGCGTCTTCGCACTGCTCACAGTGCTCGTCGCGGTGTCACCTCAAGCGCATCAGTTACGCTATTACTCGTACTGGATCCTGGTCGTCGTTGCACTGAACCTCGCGCGGGCGGAGACCCTGCGCCAAGGAGCGGCGTTCGGCGGACGATTCTACACACGCCTCTCGGTGCTTGCGTTCGCGAGCGTGCTGCTCCTGACCCGCGCCCGCTTTCTCGATCCCGGTTCAGCGCAGCGGCCGCTCGCGCGTTTCCTCGAAGAACGCACACCCATCGAGGTCTTGGCTCGCTTGCGCCCCGGAGGAAATTACTGCCTGGTCGGCGAGCCGTATCCGCCGTTTGCCTTCAGTAGCGAATTCGTGCGGAGCCAGCCGTATTCGCTGAAATCGAGCTACTTCGCCAAGAACTGCGGCGCGCGGGAGATCGTGCCGCTGACCCCCGGCGCGGAGCTCCGGCGATGACCCGAACGCTGACCGTGTCTCTGTTGGTGTTGGGTTTGCTTGCACTCACCCTGCGCGGCCGGCGCCGGGGCATGACCTGGGGAACGACGCTGGGTGTGGTCCTCGCGGTCGGCGCGTCGTTCTCGGTGCTGCAACTGGCGGCGCCGGGCGGCAGGTTCGTGCCCGCGCTCGCCTTTTCTCTGCTCGGAGCCTTGGCCTGGCTCTCCGTCGCGGCCCTTCAGCGCATCGATGACCGCCTGGTGATCGCGATGCGCGTCACGGTCTCACTCGCGATCGCGCTGCTCGAGCCACGCGCCCTTCCCGTGGTGCTGGCCCTGGCCGGTGAGCGCCACGTGGAGCGGCTGCCGTCGTCGGTGGTGCGTGTGCTGCCGCTCGCCGCAGCGGGACTATTGCTGTTCCTCGCTTGGCTCAGCGGCGGGCCACTCTCGACCCGCGCCGTTGGCGCCATGCACGACGCTTGGCTCACGCAGCTCGCCGACCTTCGACACGAACAGGCCAGCCTCGAAGGCGCCATCGCAATGCTGTGCACACTTGCCCTGTTCACGCTTGGCATCACCAAGCGCGGCGAGCTCTGGCTGCTCGCGCTCGTGTGCGAGCTCGCGTGCCTGGCTGTGTTTCCCGCAGGAGAGCAGGCACTGTTCCCTGTTCCCGTCGTGCTCGCGCTGCTGCTCACTCAACGGCCCCCCGACGGCGCAGCTCGCCCCGCGCGCTCGGAGCCTCGGAAGACGGCCTGGGCAGCGGCGGTGGCGCTGCTCGTCGCCAATGGGGTGATCCCGCTGGTAGCCAAGGACCGTGCACTGTTCGCGTCCGCCGCTCGCGCACACACCACATTCAAACCGTCGGACGTGCTCCTGTTCGCGGAGCGACCGAGCTTCGAGCTGACGCTGTACGCCGAACTGCCGAGCGTCGCCTTCTCCGACGCACGGCGGCGCGCTCCCGACCAGCCGCCCATCGAGATCTTGGGCAAAGAACACTGGGCCGCCCATCTCCGGGGAGCGCGACTCTGGGCGGAGGTCGATACCGAGGGCCAGCCACGGTTCGCCGACGCGAGTGATGCCTGGAGTCGCATCGTGTGGGGGGTCACCGTTGCCAGCGCCGGCTCGCGCCTGCGAGAAGTGCGGGGGCTGACGTCGTCAGTGCCCTGCCGAGCGCCGGCGATCGCGACGCGAACGCCTGGCAGGCAGGCTTCGGCCAGCGCGTACCTGGAGCCCGGACCTGTGCGCCGCTACGCGCCCGAGCGAGCCTTCGACGGCGACGCAACGACCGAGTGGCTCGCGCCTGTCATTCCGGTGCCGTGGCTCGATCTCTCGCTGTCCAAGCCTCGTACCGTCGCAGGCGTTCGACTGCTCGGCGCCCAGAATCTGCCGTACCGCGACTTCGAGCCGCGCGGCGTCCGAGTCGAATTGTACCGGAGGGCGACGCTCGCACGCGCGATGGACGCGAGTCTGACCGCGGGCCAAGCTCGAGACGTCGTGATCCGCGGCGACGACATCGACTGCGTTCGGCTCTTGATCCTGTCCTATCGTGGCCGCGGCGGCGGGCTGGCGGAGGTCGAGCTCCGCTGAGCGATGTTCACTTGCCCGGTCGGTACTTCTCGGCAGGCTTCCCGCAGGGAACGGGCGTCGCACAGGCGGTGCGCGCCTTCTCCGGAGTGAGCTCATCGACGTTGTCCGGGAACCAGTGCCAGCGGAGAAGCTGCAGCGCACCCGCCTCGGGCCACGAGAGTGTTGGCCGCGCGAGGAAACAATCCTTGGGAGGCACGACCCAGCCACCCGCGCCCCACACCCAGCGACCGCCGACCCAATCCCAGTGGCCATCGAGCCAGACGCAGGCCTCGTTCTCTGGCTGTTTCGACACCACCTCCGCCTGAGCGGGCGGCGGGGGGTAGTCCACACTCTGAAGCAGGGCGGCCTCCGGCGGCTGCGGACCGAACTTGGGCACCGGCAGACTGGAGGAGCAGGAGAGCTGAGCGGGGGCGACCAGCAACCCGAACAGAAGAGCGCCCCGCATCAGAGAACCCACACGTAAGCGAGGTAGGTATCCACGATCACCCGACCGAACAACATGAACTCCAGGGTCGCGAGCACCAGAAACGGGCCGAACGCCAGTCGAGACTGGCCGAGGCCCGGTTCGGCTTCATGTCCGATCGGATCGAGCTCCAGCTCTGCCTCGAGCTCGGCGCGTTCCTCCTCGGTTTCTGCCTCGGTGATGGCCTGCATGAGCTCTTCGCGTTCCCGTTTCACCGCGTCGGGCTCCTCGATCTTCCCCTGAGCCACGAACACGACGATGGCCGCGATGGTGCCCTGAACCGCCCCGGCGAGCAGCGCGAACACCGCGCCCTGCCAGCCAAACCAAGCGCCTGCGAGCATCGTCAGCTTGGCGTCACCCAGCCCCATGCCGGCCCTCCCACGGAGCTTTCGGTAGAGCACGTCGAAGGGCAGCCAGATCATCACGAAGCCGATGGCCGCACCAGTGATCGACTCGACCCAGGTCAGCTCGTGACGGAGCGGCACGCTCAGCACACCGAGCAGGGTTCCGCCAAGAGTGATCTCGTCCGGCAAGATCATGTGTTCGAGGTCGATGAACGCCGCCGCGATCAGCCCGAGTGCCAGCGCGAAGTACGGCAAGAACAAGAAGAGCGCTCGCCACCACACGGTGTCCGGCGGAAGCGGAGCCACACGTACCTCGAACACGGCCCAGGCGGCGAGCCCGCCGAGCGCTTCCACCAAGGGATACCGAGGAGAAATCCGCGCTCCGCAGCAGCGCGCCTTGCCGAGCAAGAGCAACCAACCAAAGACCGGGATGTTGTCGAACGCGCGGATGCTCTTGCCACACGCCGGGCAACGAGACGGCGGGTGTGCCAGGTTCTGCCCGCGCGGCAGCCGATAGATCACGACGTTGAGGAAGCTGCCGAAGGCGAGACCCAGGGCCACGACGGTTCCCACGATGAACCAGGGCGGGAGGTCGGCGAGCGTGGGCACGAGCTCGAGTTACTCTCCCGCCAACAGGGCGTCGAGCTTCCCCGCGCGCTCGAGCAGATGAAGCTCGAGGTACCCGCCGATGGGGCGGTCGTCGACGAAGATCTGGGGCACGGTGTGCATGCCCGTCACCTCACGGAGCCGGGCTCGCTGCTCGGGATCGCGGCTGACATCTATTTCCTCGAAGACCGCCCCCTTCTTGGTCAGCAGGCGCTTCGCCAGCATGCAGTACCCGCAATAGGGGGTGCGGTACATCACGACCCGGGCCGGCATATTCCGGGGCAAAGCCTACGGCGCTCTCCCCGTTCTGCCCAGGTCGAGATAAGTTCCACGGACAATGCCGAGCTCGGACACGACCACCCTCTCACTCGAACGCTACGCCCCCGATGCCAAGGCGCTGGTAGCCGGGGCGCAGGCCATCGCGGACGGCCGCAAACATCCAGAAGTTCTGCCGTTGCACCTCTTGGCCCGCATGCTGGAGCGAGAGACGGGGGTGGTCGCGGTGTTCCGCTCGGCGAACGTCGATGTGGTGGAGCTCCAGTCGGCCTGCGAACGCTCGCTCGCGCAGCTGCCCGCCGGTCGAGAGCCCGCGTACCTGTCGTCCGGCATGCTCGATCTGCTCGAGCGCGCGGGACGCGAGGCCGAACGAGAGCGCTCCGGCAACGTGCTGGTCGAGCATCTGGTCAACGCGCTGTCGCAAGAGATCCGTGGGCCCGCCGGTGACATCCTGGGCGCGCTCGGCATCGCACCCGGCTCACTCCGAGGTCACCTGGCGGTGCTCCGCTCGCAGCCCCGCAGCGTGCCCAAGAGGCCGAGCAGCGGCGTGACCAACGCGGAGACCTACACTCACGACTGGGTCGAAGACGCGCGAGCCGGTCGGCTCGATCCGGTGATCGGCCGCGACACCGAGGTGCGGCGCCTGACTACGATCTTGGAGCGGCGCCAGAAGAACAACACACTCTTGGTGGGCGAACCCGGGGTGGGCAAGGGCGCGGTGATCTCCGGCCTCGCGCAGCGCATCGCCGATGGCGACGTGCCGACGAGTCTGGCGGGCGTCCGGCTGCTCGAGCTCGACGCGGCTGCGCTGGTCGCCGGGACACGCCTGCGAAGTGACGTCGATGAACGCATGCGGGGTTTGTTGTCGTCGCTCGCCGACGACCGACGCGGCCAATCCGTGCTGATCGCGCGGGGCGTCGAGCAGCTGTTTGGACAGGGGCCGGCCGGATCCGGCGTCGGAGACTTCCTCAAATCGCCGCTCTTGCGCGGAGAAATCCGCATGCTGGCCACGACGACGCCGGAGGGCCTGCGGAAGATCGCCGACAAGGACGCCTCGATCCTGCGCGCGTTCACCAACCTCCCCATCGACGAACCCAGCGTGGACGGCGCGGTCGAAGTGCTGCGCGGCGTCGCGAGTCGTTACGAAGAGCGCCACCAAGTCGAGATCAGCGAAGGTGCGATCAACTCGGCGGTGCGACTGGCCAAACGCTATTTGCAGGACCGTTTTCTGCCGGACAGCGCGGTCGATCTGCTGGACGAGACTGCCGCGGGAAAACGCGTCGAAACGGACGGGATCCCCGCCCCCGTCGATGCCGCCATGCGCCGTGCCGAGTCACTCAAGGCGCAGCTGCACTCGCTGGAAAAGACGGACGACGCGGCCACCCGGGCCACACGCGACAAACTCTCGGCTGAGCTGGCGGGGCTAGAGCCCAGGGTCGTCGAGATGAAGAGCAAGCTCGAGTCCCGGCGGGGCGCCGTGGCCGCTGTCCGTGCGCTCAAGAGCGAGGTCGACGCTGCGCGGGCGGCGCTGGAGGACGCCCGCGCAAAGAAGGATTTCGCCCGCCTCGGCGAGCTCGAGCACGTCACGCTGCCCGATCTGGAGAAGCGCCTCGCCGCCGCCGAAGAGGCCGCCCGGGGCGCGGGGGTGGTCGACGGCTCGCGCGACGTCAGCGAGAGTGATGTCGCGGCGACCCTGGCCATCTGGACCGGCATCCCGGTAGCAAAGATGCTGGAGGGCGAAGCCGACAAACTCTTGAAGATGGAGTCCCGCCTCGAACAACGTGTGGTCGGGCAGGACGAAGCGGTGAAGGCCATCTCGCGGGCGGTGCGCCGAGGGCGAGTTGGCCTCAGGGACCCGGGCAAGCCCATCGGCAGCTTCTTGTTCCTCGGACCGAGCGGCGTCGGCAAGACCGAGCTCGGCAAGGCGTTAGCCGAGTTCTTGTTCGATGACGAGTCCGCGCTCACACGTCTCGACATGAGCGAGTTCATGGAGCGCCACATGGCGCAGCGACTGATCGGTGCCCCGCCGGGTTACGCCGACAGTGACCAGGGCGGATTCTTGACCGAGGCGGTCCGCCGCCGCCCGTACTCGGTGCTGCTGTTCGACGAGGTCGAGAAGGCACACCAGGACGTGTTCAACCTGCTGTTGCAGGTCCTCGACGACGGACGACTGACGGACGGGCGCGGGCGCAGCGCCGATTTCTCCAACACCGTGGTCATCATGACCAGCAACATCGGCTCACAACGCATCCTGGAGACGGATCCGAAGTTGTTCGAGTCCGAAGACGGACGCGAAGCGCTACGCGACGTGTTGCTCGGACAGCTCGGCGAGTTCTTCCGACCGGAGTTCTTGAACCGCATCGACGACGTCGTGGTGTTCCGCTCCCTGTCGAAGACCGACCTCAGGAAGATCGTCGACATCCAGCTGCGCAAGCTCGAGAAGCTCCTCGCGGACCGGCGCGTGAAGGTCGAGCTGACGGAACAGGCCAAGGGGCGCCTCGTCGAGCTGGGCTACGAGCCCGCCCTCGGAGCTCGGCCGCTGCGCCGCGCCATCCTGAAGCAGGTGCAGGACCCGCTGGCCGAAGCGCTGCTCGGAAATCGCTACCCAGAGGGCACCACAATCAAGGTCGACCTGGACGGCGACAAGCTGAGCTTCAACGTTTGAGTGGCAAAGCGTTGACGTTCGAGCCACGCTTGATCGACCATCACTCGGGCAAGAGATGAGCGAAGATTCGGTCAGTAGGCGCAGCGTGCTGGGCTGGGCGGGGGTCAGCGCCGCCGGCGCCTCGCTCGCCGGCGCCGCAAACGCGGCCGAGCGCCCCCCGGTTGGTGCCGGAGCCGAGGCACCTCCCGCCACACACCTCGTCGCCCCACTGCGGGTCGGGTCGAGCCTCGGCGCGTGGACCATCGCCAACCTCGTCGGCGTCACCGACGGCGCGCTGAGTGTCATCCTCAGCGACCGCGCGGGCATCGAGTTCCAACTCGACATCTGCGCGCGCGACCACTCTTCGTCCGCCCCGCGCGGACCGGCGGCCACCGAGTTTTTCGAAGTCTTCCTGGCCAACCGCGGCGACGGCGCCACGGGCACCCACGAAGACCACGGGCTCGCGGCCATGGCCCTGGCAGAAGTGATCCGCTCCAACGAGGCCGCCGCCGATCGCAGCGAGTTCCTCACGCTGGCGGAGCGCACGAGCCCACGACGGCACGTGCGTTGACCGGTTTTCTCCAGCGGATAATCGCCCGTCGCGGGCCGCGAAAGACGCTAAGCTCCGGGTGATGGCGGAGGCCGTGGTGACACAAGCGGACGACGGGTTGCTCGTCGAGCTCGACGAGGCGCTGTATCCGAAGGATGCGATCTACGGAGCCGCCTACGTCTTCATCGACCGTTGCTACGTACGCCTCGACCGCCCCGCTCCGGGTCGCATCTCGATCCGCTTGAAACCCAAGGCCGGTGAGAAGACGCCGGTAGAGCTCTTGGCCGGCGAGCTCGAGAACGAGCTGCTCGGGCAAGCGTGGCGGCGCCTGCTGGTGGAAGACAACCGACAGCTGGTCGAGACCGTCACGACTCAGGCACTCGGGGGCGCCGCCGGGCCACCGGGTCTCGACGACCTGCTCGAGATGGACGCGGACGAACAAGCGGCGTTCGACGATCCACTGGGAATTGCCGTCAGCTGGGAAGAGAAATACAAGAAGAAGCCGCCGAAGTCCGGGGACGGCGAGCCGTGATCGAGCTGAGATTTCCCTGCGATCTCTACTCGGGTGAAGCCGTCGACGCGGCGGTGAAAATGTACGCCGAGTTCGCGCGTGCCGAGCTCGAGAAGACCGAGCAAGCGTTCGTCGTTCGGCTCGAGGCCCTCGCTGACCAGGATCTCGGTCTGGTCGCAGACGAGCTGGCGAACTATGCGCTCGGCGCGACCATCGAGCGGCGCGACGGGTGAGCGCAGCCGTGCGCTCGAACTCCTTCAACCTGGTGCCCGCGCGTGACGTGAAGCGCGCGCCGGGTGAGGCCTGCCCACTCAAGGCGGAGGTGGGGCCAATGACGCTGCTCGAGGTCTCGGACCCGGCGCGCGCGGTCTTCCTGCGCCTGCGCGATCGCATGCGCCTGTTCGTGACCACCAGCACCGATTTCGACACAGCGGAGCTCCGCGAGGTCAAGGCGCTCGGGCAGCTCTACGTGGACAAGAGCAACAAACGCTCACCCGACGATTTCGCGCGGGACCTCGGAGCCCTCACTCGCGCCGACGAGTGTGGGCCATGCCCCCGCGCGGTTCACTGCCCGGGAGCGTATGTTGCCGCCAAGGCCAACGTGTTCGGCGTCGACGACGCCCGCACACGGGAGCTGCTTCGGGGGCTGACCGGTGACGTCCTGGACATTGGTGCGGGAGAGGTCCCCTACGCGGCGGAGCTCGCACCCGCGGTCGTGAGTGGACGCGCGCGTTATCTGGCGCTCGACCCCGACGCGCAGCGCTTGAACCTGGCCAGCCGCGCGCTGCCCTGGCTGGAAGCGTGTGTCGGCTCGTGGGACGCGGTGGACGAACGGCGACACTTCCGCCACGTGCTCTTCCTCCGCAGCCTCAACCATCTGCCGGATCCCGATCAAGCGCTGGCCTTTGCGGTGAGCCGACTCGAGACCGGAGGCTCGCTGCTCTTGATCGACGACGTCGCCTTCGGCCTGATCCGCAGCAGCGAACAGGCGGCCCGCGCCGAGGGCGGCGGCGCCGACTTCGAGCACCACCGGAATGACGGCGCAGAGGCGACGGCGGCGCGTGTCGCAGCGCTGCCCCTGCGCTTGCTCGAACGCCGGGACGTGCGCCCGGGGGGTAGCAATCAGTGGCTCCTGCGTTATGAAAAGCTCGAGGTGAGGGAGTGAGTCTGGAGCACGACGCGACGTTCTCGGACGACCCACGTCCAGGCGGCGCGGGCAAGGTCGTCGCACACGAAGCGGCCGCTCACGAAAAGCGCAACTGGGTGCGCCTGACCTACGACTGCAACAACCACTGCGTGTTTTGCCTCGATACGCTGGCCCACAACGGCACCGTACGCTCCGGCATGGACGTGAAGGTGCAGATCGTCGAAGGCCGAAAGAAGGGAGCAACCCGGCTGATCTTGTCCGGGGGTGAGCCCACCATTCACCCGCAGTTCCTCGACTTCGTGAAGCTCGGACGCCGCGCCGGGTATCGCCGAGTCCAGACCGTGACCAACGGAAGAATGTTCGCTTACCCCGAGTTCCTGGAGCGGGCGGCGGAGAACGGTCTCGACGAGATCACGTTCAGCGTGCACGGGCACACCGCCAAGCTGCACGACGCGCTGGTGGGCACACCGGGCGCGTTCGAGCAGGAAACCGCCGGCCTGCGCGCAGCGCTCGCGAGCGGGCGGTTCATCGTGAACGTGGACGTCGTGATCAACAAGATGAACGTCAAACAGCTGCCGGAGATGCTCGAGACCTTCATCAGCTGGGGTGTGCGCGAGTTCGATCTGTTGCAGGTCATTCCGTTCGGAAACGCCTGGGGCAAGGCCCGCGAACACCTGTTTTACGACCTCGACGGCCATGAAGAGGTGCTCGCCCGCGCCTTTGCCATCTCGCGGCGGCCGGACATTCACATGTGGCTCAACCGATTCCCTCCGCCGTACGCCGAAGGTTTCGAGGAGCTGATCCAGGATCCGTACAAGCTCAACGATGAAGTGCGGGGACGCCGCGAAGAGTTCGACCGCTTCCTTTCGCATGGCGAGAAGCTCCACTGCCGCCAGCCGGAGCGCTGCAAACACTGTTACCTCGAGCCGCTGTGTGACGAGCTCGATCGAGTGCTGGCGGACCGCATCGAGCCGGTGGTCGACGTGCTCGAGCTGTCGGAGCAGAGCCCCAGGGCCGAGCTCTTGCCCAGAGCGCGGGCGGTACACGTGATCGCGAGCAGCGCCCCGGCCGCCGCGGCGCTCGCGGCACGCGCGCCAGAGGCCGAGCTCTGGCTCGAGCTGCCCACGCTCGAGGCGCTGACCGGCCCCGCGCTGCATGGGCGACCGGTGACGCGGGTCTTCCTCGGCGACCCGCGGGACGTGGACCGCGTCCTGTCGTGGCCGGGCGACGTCGAGATCGTCGTCCCGCTCTCGAAGAACATGGCAGAACACCTGCCGCGACTCGTGCAGCTGGGCGCTCGCTTGCTCGTGCAGGCCCCGAAGTACGAGCGGGTCACCGATCAGCGCGAAGGCGATCTGGACCTCCACGCCACCTGCGAGACTCTGCCCACCGAGGTGAGGTCCCTGGACATCCCCGTGTGTCTGGGCGGACGACAGCCAGAGCGCATCGGCAAGAAGCTCGACGCGCGGATGCTGGGGGCCGACGCCCGACTCGACATGCCGCGCTACACCGAGCGCTTCATCGCCGATCGCTTCATGACCAAGAGCCGGCGCTGCAAGAGCTGCACACATGACGCAACCTGCGCCGGAGTTCACATCAACTTCGTCCGGGCTCACGGCTACGCCGCGCTCCGCCCCATCGAGTGACTGCCCGGCGCGAGCGGTCTTGGTATGCTGAGTAAAGCTCGGTGAAGACGAAACCCCTCTCGGAAGTGTGCGGCCCGTGAGCGCAAAGGCCGTCGACTACGACGTGATCGTGATGGGCGGCGGCCCGGGGGGCAGCACGCTCGCAACTCTGGCGGCAACAGCCGGACTGAGGGTGCTCGTGCTCGAGGCGGATCGTCACCCCCGCGCGCACGTCGGTGAGAGCCTCTTGCCCGGCATCATCCCCATCTTGAACGAGATGGGCGTGCTCGATGAGGTCGAGCGCGCCGGCTTCGGCAGGAAGTCCGGGACCACACACAAGAAGTGGGGGCGCACGCCCGAGTGGGATCTCTGGTTCTCCGACACCGAGAGCTACGACCATGCCTGGTTGGTCGATCGCTCGCGTTTCGACGAGCTGCTGTTCCGGGCCGCTGCGCGAGCGGGCGCGACGACCCTGGAGCACGCAGCCGTAAAACGGCTCGTCTGGAGCGGCGACCGACTCGAAGGTGTGTGTTTCCAGAGACGCGACGCCAGCGACCTCGAGCTGGCGACGGCGCGCTTCGTGGTGGACGCCAGCGGGCAGTCCGCACTCCTCGCGAGAGAGCTCGGTCTGCGCGAGGTGATCGACGGGCTCAGACACCAGGCCAGCTGGGCGCACTACGAACATGCCGGCGCGCTCGCCTTGCCCAGGGAGAACCAGGCGCTCTTCGTGGCAGAGGCTGGGCATTGGCTGTGGCTGTTTCCGATGGGGGGCGGCCACGCGTCCGTGGGGATCGTGCGGCTCGATGAACGCGCCGCCGTGAACGAGCGGGACCGCACCGCAGCTTTCGAGCGAGACGTGGCCGCGAGCCCCGAGCTCAGCCGAGTGCTCGGAGCCCGGGCGCAGCGCGTCACCAAGGTGCGAACCGAACGGGACTGGAGTTATCGCATGCGGCGCGTTGCCGGGCCCGGGTGGCTCCTGGTCGGCGACGCATCGGGTTTCATCGATCCGGTGCTCTCGACAGGCGTCTTCCTGGCGATGCACGCAGCCCACCACGCGGCCCGCACTCTGACCTCCGTTCTGCGCGGCGAGCGCACCGAGCTCGACGCCATGAACGCCTACCAAGCTCACCACGCCGAGCTGTTCGGGGATCTGCTGCGCATGGTGCGCTTTTACTACCAACAGAACCTGCACGTAGAAGACTACTTCTGGGAGTCGAAGCGGATCTTGCTGCGCCCCGAGACGGAGCTCAAACCTCAAAAGGCGTTCCTGATCTTGACGAGCGGACTGGTGAAGAACCTCTCCTTCGACGACCTGGAGCAGAGAACCCATGAGCGCCGCTTGGGCGAGGTCGACCAGAGCACCGCCGCCGGCCTGGAACGGGAGGAGCCCTCGCGGCTCGGTTTCGTGTGTTTTCACTTGCAGACGCAGCACGACGGCACCCCCGCACAGCTCTACTTGCTGATCGAACCCACCGATGCCGCGGCACCGTCGCTATTTCGGACGCCGAGCTTCGACGTGAACTGCCTGGCTCCGCGCTTCGACAACGATCCAATCCGTGTCCCAGGGGTCGCGGAGCCGCTCCGGCAGATCCACGAGGCAGTGCGCGCCGCCGACACGACGACCGGCGAAGCACTCGCCAGCTTCTGGCGTCGAAACCGCGCGCGCCTGCTCGAGGCCGTGCGACGCACCGAGCCGAACCTCGTTTTGATCCGGGTGTTCGGTGAGTGAAGGGCGCGCGGAGCTCAGCGTCCTTGCGCGTACTCCGGTGGATCTCCGAAACGCGCTTGCGCGTCGAAGTTGACCCAGCGCACCCGCGCCTCACCCTGATGAAAGAGATCCGATAGCCCTAGCGTGCGTTCGATCACGTAATCCTGCGCACGCCGCAAGTCCTCGCGGGAGAGTGTCGGGGTCGAGAGCACACGGAAGTACTTCGTCGGGTCCAGCTCGAGACCGAGCTCGCGCCGGCGCAGGTGGTACGCAGTCCCGGGTAGCACCAGGAGACGGTTGACCACCAGGCGCGCCTCCGAGTGCGCCAAGAGCTGCTCGAACGTGTCGACGAACGAGCCGTAGGTCTCACCCGGCAGGCCGAGGATCACGCTCAGCTCCAGCGGCCCCACGCCACGAAAGGTCGCGAGGGCTCGCTCCACGAAGCTCGCCCGGCTGCCACGCCGCATTGAACGAAATGTATCCCGGCTGAGCGACTGCACCCCGAGGTGGATGGTGTCCACCCGGATGCCCTCGAGCGCTGCACGTTGGGCGTCGCTGGCGAGGGACGGATAGAGCTGGAATCCGTAGCTCAACTTGCCGCCCGGATCTCCGGCCCGGATCGCGTCGCACACACGACGGAAGAAGGCATCGGTTACGTTGGCCGTGCTCGCGCCGGCGTCGACGTGGCGCGCCTCCGGCCAGCCGGTGACCGCGGCGATGTCCGCGCTGATGCGCTCGAGTGTGTGCTCCCGTAGACCGCCACCCCGACTCGAGCGCGCGTCGCTACAGAAGCTGCACTCGAAGCTGCAGCCGCGTGCCATCTCGATCGTCGGCCGCTCGACGCGGTGGGCCACTCCGATCACAAACGGTGACGCGACCTCACCAAGCTCGAGCGGCTCCTGGGTTGCTCCGCCGAACACCGGACGGCCCTCCGAAAACAGAGCGAGGCCCGCCAGCGGTCCGTCCAGGCGACCTCGCTCGATGAGCTGCCGGGTCAGCTGGACGAGGGTCTGTTCGCCCGAGCCAATGGCGACCGCGTCGATCAGCTCTCCAGCCTCGAACCAGCTGGAGTCTCGGGCAAAGAGCGCGAAGCTCGGACCGCCCCACACGATGGGGAAGTCTGCGCCGAGACGGCGCAGCTCGCTGCACACTCGCGCGTTCTCCTGCAGGTTCCAGCTGTAGGTGCTCATGCCCAGGAGATCCGGCTCGAGTGCGAGCAACTGCTCCGCGGCGCGGGCCGTTGGCACGTTCACCATCAACTGAACGTCGACCTCCACGCGGTCACGGAGCGCCGGCGCGGTCAAGAGCGCGGCCCGCAGGTACTCCGCGGCCCCGGGTCCGTAACCGAAGGTCCGCTCGACCAGGTTCGCAAGCACGACCCGGAAACGCCCCCGAGTCTTGCCGGGGGCCGCTGCACCGCGTTCGGCGGCCAAGCTCGCGGGCGCGGCGATGGGCTGTGTGAGCGGTTCGACGGCGCCCGCCGGCCACTCTGTGAGTTGCCAGGCGCGAAAGCCCGAGCACTCTCGTCGGGCAACACACGGCTCACAAGCCGGTGAATATCGATCGCGCGGTCCTAGCTCGGCCTCGCGCGTTCGGTCGAAGCGAAGCACGCCGGTGTGGCGATGTCGCTCTGGCACCGCGCAGAAGGGCAGACCGCTGCGGGGCAAGATCGCGGCCTCGACGCCGTGCTCGAGCGCTGCATCGAGCACGCGGCCGAGAGCCTCGGACAGCGCTGCTTTGTCAGGGAAACGCAGCCAGGCTGCGCGCGCCGCGTCCGGAGCTTCTCCTGGCAGATGGAGCTCGAGGCCCACGACGTTCGAGCGACGCGCCAGCGCACGATGCGGGTCCTGAAACCCCGCCGCGAGAATCGGCACACGCAACCGCACCGCGCCGGACCAACGCCGAAGCCCGAGCTCGAGCCGTGCCTGCGCGCCGGGGCGGCCGAACAACAGGTCGGCGTCCTCGGGTTCGAGCATCAGCTCCGGGATCGAGAGCTCGTCGATGGCATCGAGGCTCGCCGTCGCGAGCCCAGCGCCATTGGTCTCGACGGCAACACGTCGGCAACCGCGCGCGCGTGCTGCCTCGATCACACTCGACAAGCCGGGCAGAGACAGCGGATCACAACCCAGAATGCGCAGCTCGTCGCCGTGCTCGCTACCGGCAAACGGCTCGGTTGCGCGTTCGATGGGTGTACCACTCCCACCGCGGTCACACGCGGCGCACGCGAGATCACAGGGGCTCGCGAGCCTCAGGCCAAAAGAACGCGCCACGCGGTCCAGTGTCACGCGAGCACCGCGATGACACAAGCCGCTCCGCTCCTCAGCCCGAACCGTTCACCCTCAACCAAGCGGTTGCGACCTCGGTGTGCAGCGAGAACGCGAGCGGCTCCGGCACGGTGGCCACACGGAGCGCGTCGGTCTCATCGGTCGCACGAAACCCGCCGAGCGCAGCCTCGGAGATCGGCGGAACGCTGCCGAACACGATCAGCTCGGCTCCGTTCGGTGTGCTCCTGACGGCGTGAAGACTCACACTCTCGGGGGAGAGCTCGATGCCCGTCTCTTCCATCACCTCTCGCACCGCGCCGACCTGCCAGCTCTCACCCGTGGTCAGGAAGCCGCCCGGCAGGGCGAACGCACCTCGACCGGGGTCGATGGCGCGGCGAATGAGCAAGAGACCGAGACCCGGGCGCGTCGCGACCGGAACCAGCAGCACTCCGACCGGGATTGGATTCGAATAGCTGAAGCGCGCGCAGCTCGGGCACCGCCGCGGCCAGGCTTGCCCTTCGGCAAACTGGGCTCCGCAGTGGGAGCAGTGTGAGTTCCGTGTTGCTTCCATCCCATGACCTCGTGATCAGAACCAATAGCCTGAACGGCCGGGGAAGTGGGTGGCCCGCCCACACACCGACGCCATCGCGAAGAAAAGCGCGCAGTGCTACCTTCGTGGTCTTGGGTTTTCTTGCCGGGAGGCGAACGATGACGAAGCGAAGCTGGGCGGGGCGCGGACTCATTTTGATCGGTGTGGCGGCGGCAGGCGCCTACGGCTGCGGGGGCAGTGATGATGCCGGCCTGAACAACAAGGGTGGAACGGGCGGCAGCGGGACCGGCGGCGCGGCGGGCGCCGGAGCAAGCGGCGGCGGCGGAACCAACGCAGGAGGCTCGGGAGGTGCGGCAGGCGGCGGCGCGACCGGAGGTGTGGCGGGCGCCGGAGCAAGCGGCGGTGCCGGCGGCGGTGGCGGCAGCGGCGGTGTGGCGGGCACCGGGGCCACGGGCGGAGGAGACGCTGGTGGAGATGCCGCGTGTCCCGACGCCGACAAGGATGGCGTCACCACCTGCGCCAATGACTGTGATGACAACGACCCGACCAGCTACCCCGGAGCCAGCGAGATCTGCGGCGACAACAAGGACAACGACTGCGACAAACAGATCGATCAAGGCTGCAGCGCCATCGGCACCTGGGTCTCGGCGGCGATCGGCAACGACAGCAACCCGGGCACTCAGGCCAAACCACTTCTGACGATCGGCAAGGCGTTGCAGAACGCGCAGACGCTCAAGACGGCCGGTGTTCCGAACGTCGCGGTGTACGTCGGTGAGGGTCACTACACCGAGAAGGTCGCGCTGATCGAGAACATCGACATCCTGGGCGGCTACCAGTGCGCGACGGGCAACTGCACCTGGAACCGCGATGCAAAGACCTACGACAGCGCCATCTTCGCCGCCGACGCGCTGGGAGTCACCGCTGACGTGAGCATCTCGCGGCTGACGCTGGTTCAAGGCGTGCGTTTGATGGGACAGAACGGCGGCGGCACGGGCAATGGGCGCGCCGCGGTCACTTTGCAGGGCGGGTCGCCGACGCTCCAGGGCAACAAGATCTTCGGCCCGAACGTGACCTCCGGGGGTTATCCCCAAGGACGCTCTCACGCCATTGCCATCTTTGCGGCGACGGGCATGAACGCGACGGGCCCGCTGATCGACGGCAACGAGATCACGGGCGGTCAAGCCACACAGGCGGCCGCTGCCGTCATCATGGAATCGCCCGGGACCACCGCCAAAGCGTTCGCCGAGATCGTGCGCAACAAGATCACGGGCGGAACGGGAGGCTCAGCGGCCGGCGTCACCACCTGGGCGAGCGGTGCCGGCACTCGCATCGAGAACAACGACATCTTCGCGGGCGTCGCCAACACCAACTCGGCGTTCGGTGTGTCGGGCGGTGGCACCTTCCTCTTGAACGCGAACCGCATCAACGTGGGTGGCACCAGCAGCTGCGCCGCGGCGAGCACGAGCTACTGCGGCGGCGTGGACTCGGAGAGCTCGAACGCCACCATCACCAACAACGTCATCTTTGGCATCAACGCTGGGCGCAGTGTTGGCATTCGGCTGATGGAAGCGGAGGTACCCGCTGGCGTCGCCATCATCAATGGCAACACCATCGACGGCGGGGGCCCCACCGCGTCCGCGGCCAACTCACGCAGCGCAGCCATCGTCGTGGGGATCGGCACCTGCAACACCTGCGGTTTCAAGGGCATCAACGGGCGCATCCGCAACAACATCTTGCTTGGAGGCAAGGCGGCCGCTCGTTTTGGCCTCTACGAAGACGCGCCCACCGGCAAACAGGCGCACCCCGAAGCGCTGCAGAACAACTTCTTCTTCAACGGTCCGCCCGCGGGCGCGGGCGACGGCCTCTACCGCTTCTTCAACGGCAGCGCGCAGACGCTGATCACGGCAATCGCCGGCGTGAACGGCATCACGCAGATCACCTCCAACGGTTCCAATCAGGCCGCAGACCCCAAGGTCGACAACACCTTCCACCTGAACAACTCTTCGCCTTGCATCAACGCCGGAACCATCAACGAATCCCCGCCGAAGGACCTGGACGGGGAAAATCGCCCCAAGGGCTCGGCCATCGACGTCGGGGCAGACGAAGCGGGTTGAGCCGCCGACAACTGCGCGAGCCCCTCACCGGCTTTGGGTGGGCGCCGCGAGGACCGCGGTCGGTTCGTCGACCTGGAGCTCGGAACCCCAGGGCGAAAGCGCCAAGAGGCGCTCCGCGGCGGCCACGAGCTCCGGCTCGAGCTGGCCGCGGCGCACCGCCGGAGGAGCACAAGTGAGTCCGAAGTTCTCGGGCCGACACCCGGGTCGAGCGGGGGTTCCGCGCGCTCTGTTCTGCGGTCGAGGGGTCGGAGGGCTCGCACCCTGCACTCAGGGTCCGTGGTCTCGACGAGTGACGTAGCCCGGACGCTCCTCGGTGAAATCGCGCCGATTGCTTCCTCCATCCGGCACTCGGTCGAGTGCACCTTGGCACCGTCGGCGCCCCGAGCCCGCTGAAAAACACGGCGTGTTGTCTGGTGAGCCCGCGCCGCGTGCTAGATTCGCGGTGGCCATGTCCGCCGAAGCGCCGGCGCCCGGCACCATCGTTGGGGGAAAGTTCAAGATCCTGCGCCGCCTGGGTGTGGGAGGGATGGGCGCGGTCTACGAGATCGAACACGTCTTCACCCACCACCGTCGCGCGCTGAAGCTCCTGCACCGCGAGGTCGCGAGCCATCCGGCCATCGTCGAGCGCTTCCTGCGAGAAGCCTCGGCCGCCGGTCGGATCGGCAACCCCCACATCGTGGAGACGTTCGACGCCGGTACGCTGGATTCCGGCGAGCCGTATCTGGTCATGGAGCTCTTGAACGGCCAAGAGCTGTCTCAGCTGATCCGGACACGCGGGCGCCTGCCCATCGACGTCCTGTCTCACATTCTGAGGCAGGCTTGCAATGGCATCCAGGCGGCTCACGACGCGGGCGTGGTGCACCGTGATCTGAAGCCCGACAACTTGTTCGTGTGCGAGCGTGAGGGTAGGCCGTTCGTCAAGATCCTCGATTTCGGCATCTCGAAGTTCGACCCCACGCTCACGGGTGATCACGCGATGACCCGCGAGGGCTCCGTGCTCGGCACACCGTATTACATGCCGCCGGAGCAGGTGCGCGGCGCCACAGATCTCGACGCGCGCGCGGACATCTACGCGCTCGGAGTGATCGCCTACGAGGCTGCCAGCGGCCGCCGCCCGTTCGACGCCGACACCTTGCCGCACCTCGCGCTGCTCATCCACGAGGGGAGCCCCACGCCGCTGCGCGAGCTGTGTCCGGACGCACCTACGGCTTTCTGCGGCGTCGTCGAGCACGCCATGGCAACGAAGCGCGAGGCGCGCATCGCGACCGCCCGCGCGCTGGCCAGCGCGCTCGAACCCTTCGAGCGCGGCGAGGTGCGCGAGGCCTACGCGGCGACGCTCCTCCTCGAGGAGAGCGCGCTCGGAGCACCCGCAAAACAAGCTGGCGCAGCCGAGATTTCCCAGACCGCCATCCTGGACGCCGCGCCGGCGATCACGGCCAACGCCGCGCCGGCGATCACCGCCAACGCCGCGCCGGCGATCACCGCCAATGCGGCGACGGGGGCTGACAGCAAGCAGGCAAGCGGTGGGCCCCCATCCATCGAAGCGGGCGCGCTGGGCCGAACCGTCGCGCAAACACCAGAGCGAGGGCGCGGGCGCTTCATCGCAGGCACCGTCGCGGCCGTGATGCTCGTCGGCTTCGGCGGCGTGTACCTGGCCGGCGTCGCGCGAAGCTCGAGCGGCGCGGGCCCCGAACCGAGCAGCCAGACGAGCACGCCGCTGCCGGAAGAGTCAGCCCCGAGCTCCGGACCCGAAGTGGTGCCGTCCACCGCGCCAGAGACAATCGCAGACTCGGCTGTGCCTGCGCCATCCACTGCAGCTGCGGCCCACCCGGCTCCGGGTACGAAGCCACCACTGCCGAAGGGCTCGGCGGGCCAGACCCCACCCGCCGCGCCGTCCACGAAAGCCAAGAAGACCGGGCTCGACGAGAACAATCCGTATTAGCTGACCCGCTCCTCGTTGAGGTAGATTCGCCCAGTGCGAACTTCGAGCGGGGTAGCGGGCGGATATTTTCGCGCGCTGCCCCTCGTGGTCGCCACCCTCCTCGCACCCAGTGTGTTGCTCCACGCAGCGCCACTTCGCGCACAGGCTGCCACCGACGCCAAGACCGAGGCCCGCGACCGCTTCGGGCGAGGCCTGCGTCTGTTCAACGACGGGGACAACGCCGGCGCGCTCGCGGAGTTTCGCCGCGCACACGAGCTGTCGCCTCACCCGGTCGTCGCCTACAACATCGGCTTGGTCTACGCGGCGATGGGCCGCGCCGTCGAGGCCGTGGCCACGCTCGACGAGGTCATCCGGAGTCCGGGCAGCCTCCCGGCGGAGAAGCTCGAACGTGCGAAGAGCATGCGCGACGAACAAGCGCAGCGGATTGCCGAGCTCGAGATCAAGGTCGACGTCGAAGGCGCGGAGGTCGACATCGACGGAGTGCGGCTACCCACGAGTAGCTCTTCGCAATCCATCAAGGTCACGGGCGGCTCCCGCGTCGTCGGCGTCACCGCGCCGGGACACATCCCGGAACGCCGAGAGGTCAGCCTCGCGGGCGGTACAAAGAAGACCTTGAGCTTCACGTTGCGCCCGTTCGAAGGACGACTCGCCCAGCTCACCGTGAAATCAAGCATCCTTGGCGCCGCCGTGGTCGTGGACGGAAAACTCGCCGGCACGACTCCGTTGCCCGCGCCGCTCGTCTTGGCTCCGGGCAAACACAGCGTGGTGTTGCAGCGCCCCGGCTACGTCGCGGCGACCCAGTCGGTCGAGCTGGGCGAGGCGGTGAAGGGGGAGGTGCTGCTCGAGCCCGGCGTGGATCCCACGACCCTGACCAGCGCCGCGGGCGTGCTCGCGCTGGACTTGAGTGAACCCGACTGCAATTTCAGCGTCGATGGCAAGCCGCAAGGAAAGTACAGCGCCGGACTGCGAGTGCCGGCGGGGCCTCACGCGCTCCTGGTGGAGCGCGATGGGTTCGAGCCGGTGCGGCGCCGCGTCGAGGTTGCGCTGGGTGGCACCACCACCGTGCGCGTGGTGCTCGAGCCAACGGCGGAGTATCGCCAACGCTACGAGCGCAAGGCAGGGTTGTTCAAGACCTGGGGCTGGGTGGGGGTGCTGAGCGGCGCCGTGGTCACCGGCGCAAGCGCCGGTTTCTTGCTCTGGAACCAGAGCAAGAAGGACGGGTTCATCGACGAAGGCAACGCTTGGCAGGCCGACATCGACCTCGCCAGAGCGGGGACGGTGACCCGGTGCCATGCCTCGGATCTGAAAGTCGGGCCCGCGGAGTGCAACCGGCGAAAGAACCTCGCCCTCGACGACTACGACAAAGCCAGAGCGCGCGACGTGTACGGTTGGCTCGGTGTTGGCGTCGGTTCGGCGGTCCTGGTGACCGGCGCGGTTCTGCTCATCACCGGCGACGACGCCGATCGTTACACTCACGAACGACCCGAGCTCGTCCGCCTCCGCATCCGGCCCACGTTCGCGCTCGGTAACGGGTCCGGCAACCTGGGAATTGCCGGAAGCTTCTGAGCTTCCGGGCAACCGTCGACCGAACGGCGCAAGCGTGCCGAGCTTCCGCTATCGTCGTGGGGGAGAGATTCTCCGGTTGCGACCGCAAGCCGCATGTTAGCTTCGCCGATGCGAGGCTCCAGCAGCATGGCCAAGACCAAACTCCCGCCGGACCTCCACCCCAAGAAGACACCCCCCGACGCCGACTCCGCGATCCGCGAAGCGAACGCTGAGATCGACTCCGCCTCGCGGGACAGACTCGAGCTGCCGGTCACGGTGCTCATTCGCCAGCGCGACCAGGCGATTCGAGATGCGCACGCAGCGACGACGGGCCTGGACGAACAGCTCGCCGCGTTCCGCCGGGAACAGGACCAGTTCGTCGAGACCTTGATGCGGGAGCACGAAGCGCGCGTCATCGAGCTCGAGGCGCGCTACTCGGAGGATATCGCCGCACTCCGAAAGGAGCTGTTGAGCCTGAATCGCAAGCGCCCGACCGAGCCGGGACTCGACGTTCAGAAGCCGGGCCCCGCTCGCGAGGAGCTGCTCTTGCGCGAGCAACTGACCGACGCCCTGAGCACGCTCGAGCTGTCACGCGCAGAGCGGCAGGAGCTTCGGGAAGAGCTCGACGCCGCCGCCGTCGCCTACGACGACATGCGGCAAGAGATGTGGAACGCTGTCGTTGCGGCGCGCGACGAGGGCATCGCTCAGAAGTCCAAGGCCGACGAGCTGAGCCACAGCCTGGAGGACGAGAAGTCGGCCCGCGCCGCCGAGGCGCGTGAGCTCCAAGCCGAGCTCGCCCGCCTGCGAGCGGAGCGAGAGGCAGCCGTCACCGAAGCTCGAAACACACCCTCCCCAGACGTGGTCCCGACGAAACCGCCCGAGCCCACCGCACCCTACGAAGAGGTAGAGCGCGCCAAAGAAGAGGCGCACGTCTTGCGAATGGAGCTCATCGAGACGAAGCGGAGCCTGAGCCGCCGAAGTCAGGAGCTGTCCGCGATCACTTCGGAGCTGAGACGCTCGCGCCGTCCAACGCACCAGATGCCGCTGGTCCAGAGCGCCGAAGAGCTGGAACAGCGCAGCGCGCAGGCGGCTGAAATCCCGGGGTTCCAGCGCTTCATGAAACGACGCGAGCGTGTGCTCGGCACCTATTCCGATGGCGGCGGCGTCGACGTGGTTGCAGCCAGGTCCGAAGCCCCGCCCCCGTCCAGCAAGTCCAAACGCTGAGCGCACCAGTGCGCCTTCCATTGCTACTTCGGAGCAGCGAAGAAGACGCGGCGATAGGCGAGGCACTCCCGATCACCACGCTGGACCTGTCGACAGGGCTCCGCGCGGGTCTCGTAGATCGAGCAGTCGTTGGGATTGTCCGGCGTTCCCTGGTGCACACAGGCTCCACTCGGTCGAGACGGAAAGGCCATCACGCCGAAGTGACCCGGCACGAGCGCGTCGACGATGTCGCGTCTTCCTTCGCGCTTCCAGCGCACGAGATCTTCGGCGCTGACCCCGACCCGCCCATCCGATGCGTCCCGGCAGCAGATCCCGCAGGTCCGGCAGTCGAGCGGCACGAGCTCGTGATCTTGGCTCTCCCCCATGGGCCTGCAGAGCTTGCCATCAACGCCCGGGCCGAGCCAGTCGCCGCGACCTCGAACCAACCGCGCTCCGCCGCGCGGCCTACGGCTGCCCGTACACGATTTCGCCCCCGATGACGGTCGCACGAACCTTCGCGGCCTCGAGGCCTTCGAGGGTCGCGACCGACCCGTCAATCACCACCAGATCGGCGCGTTTTCCGAGACTGAGCGTGCCCACCTCCGCCAAGCAGCCAGTGACCTCGGCGGCCGAGCTCGTGTAGAGCGCAATCGCTTCATCGATCTCGATCCGCTGATCCGCCTCGTAGACCTCGCCTCGCGCAGTCTTCCGGGTAACCGCTGCGACGATCGCTGCGAGCGGGTCGAACCCGGCGACGGGAAAGTCCGAGCTCCCGGCGACGAGCACCTTCGCGTCCAGCAGCCAGCGCAACGGCGCGTTGCGCAGACCGGGAATGGGAACTGCGGTCGAATACGCTGGCAGGCTCATGAAGTTCGGCTGTGTCACGACGGCTGCGCCGATGCCCGCGATGCGCGCGACCAACTCGGAGGTCAGAAAGGTGGCGTGCTCCAGCCGAGGGACACCGGCTCGGCCCAGCTTGGCGCCTGCGGCGTCGTAGGTGTCGAGGGCCAGCTCCACGGCTTGATTGCCAATCGCGTGAGTGGCCAGGGCAAAGCCGCGCTCGACCGCCGCCGTCACGATCTCACGAGCCTCGTCCTGCCGGTAGATCTGGATCCCGGTGCGCAGCTTCACTCCGACCCGCGGCTCGACGGACATCATGGTCCGTAGGGTGTCGAGAGACCCGCGGCGCGCCGACTGGGCCAGCGAGCGCAGGAACGCTCCCGCGGTCTGGATCCACCCGAGACACATGGCGCAGCCCGGTGCACCATCGAACACGAGCTTCATGGGGCCGACCGTGAGCAATCCCTGGGTTTCACCGGTGACCGGCCCGTCGAGCGCATCAAAGGGTGTCTCCAGATAGCCAGTCGTGGACACCGGCATCATCACGGTCGGCACGCTCAGCAGGCCCCGCCGCTCCGCCTCGCGGTAGAGCACCGCCAGATCGCCCGGAACCGTCGCGTCGAAGACCCGCGTAATCCCGGCTTTCGCCAGGGCGCGATGGTGTTCGGCCAGGCGCGACATGAAACCGTCGGCGTCGCGCGCGACCAGGCTAGCTCGGGCCAGGCGCTCGACGGGGCTCATGCCGCGCTCGATGAGCAGCCCGGTGGGAAGTCGGTCGCGACCGCGAACGAACTCTCCGCCGGAAGGATCGCTCGTGTCACGGCCGATGCCGGCGAGCTCCAGCGCTCGGCTGTTCGCCACGGCACGGTGGCAGGTGTAGTGAAACGCGATCAGCGGGTGCCCGGGCACCGCATCGTCCAGCTCTTCGCGCGTCGGCGGACGACGTTCGGTCAGGTTGATCTCGTCCCACTCCGTGGCAACCACCCAGTCGCCCGGGGCGGTCGTTTTTGACAGATCGGCGAGCGCACGCTGCAGGCTCGGGATGTCGGTCACCGCAGGCGCTGTCAGTCTGAGCACTCCGCCGAACAGCGCGACGATGCATGGGTGGTGGTGTGCATCGATGAAACCCGGCAGAACCGCCGCCCCCGCGACGTCCCAGCTCTCCGCACCCGGACCGGCTGCGAGCGCGACCTCAGCGTCCGTCCCCACGGCGAGAATGCGCCCGTCACGCCAGGCGATCGCAGCGCAGGTTACGTCACCCTTGTCTCCGGAGCGGACACTGGCGTTGCGAAAGACCCGTGTGCTGGTGGGCATGAGCCGCATCCTAGCCGGATCCCCGCCCATTGTTCTGGCACCTGCGCGTGCTGGCCGAGGCAACACCGGGTGCTCCGCAGGCGCCGAGGGTCCGCCTCCCGCCCTTTACACGTTCGGGCCTTCGGATGACGCTTGGCGGCGCGATGCCGAATCCCTCGCCACCGAGACGGCTAAAGTGGTTGGAGATCTCGGCGGACTACTCGTGCAACAACCGCTGCATCGGGTGTTTCAGCGTGTCGGACACGGGCCCACGCATGAGCACACAGGAGGTCGTGCGTGAGCTCTTGCGCGGACGGCAGCGTGGCGCCACATCCCTCTGGCTCGGGGGTGGCGAACCCACACTGCGCAAGGACTCATTCGCCGTCGTGAAGAAGGCTCGGGAGCTCGGTTACACCCGCATCAAGCTCCAGACCAACGGCATGCTGCTCGCTTACCCCGAGGTCAGCCAACGCTACGTCAGCGCCGGCCTGACGGAGGTGAGCTTCGCCATCAAGGGCGCAACGGCCGAAACCCACGACCGCCTCACGCGGACCCCTGGCTGTCACGAGCTCATGCTGCGCGCAATCGCCGAGCTCAAACAGCACGGGCTGCCGATGGCCGGCGATCTCCTGATCTACGCGAGCAACCTGGCAGAGCTGCCGGAGATGGTGCGCGCGTACGCCGCACTTGGGCTGTCGCATTTCAACGTCTGGTGTTTCTCCGCAGTCGATCAGGGAGACCGAGATCTCTCGGCTCAAATCCCTCGGCTCGCTGAGGTCGTGTCTGGCGTCGTCGCAGCCATGAACGCAAACCCGAGCGTCTCCCTCACCTCGCTGCACACCCCACCGTGCGTCGTGCCCCAGAGCCACGCGCGCTGCCTGTTCCACGCCGCGGACCTCGATCTCTTCGTCGCCAACCCCGGTGGCTACGGCTTCATGCTGGAAGAGTCGGCCATCGAGGGCGGCAACTTCCTGCCGCGTTGTGACTCCTGCGCTGAGAGAGCGCGCTGTGGAGGGCTCCGGCGGGACTACCTGGCGGCCTTCGGCGACGACGAGTTCCAGCCCCGCTGAAGGCTGTCCGGGTCAGCGGTTGCTGCGCAGATACGCCAGCAGATCGGCGTCCGCCGTCTGTTCGTGATCGTGAAACCAGTTCTCGAGCTGGGTCGCGACCGCCGCGGAGAGCCCGGCCTTCAGGGCGCGGGTCTCCGTCTCGACGGTCTCGAGATGACGCAAGAACTTGGAGTGACGCTCCCGGTGCTCCTCCAGGAGTGGGTACTCCAGACGGTCCATGGTGTGCTCTTCGGCGGCGAAGTGCTGGCGCACATCGGTCAAAAGCACATGCAACAACTCGAACACCTGACGCGGTTCGTGCTCGGCAGACACGATGGCCTTCAGGCGCGCCAGGAGCCCGGCCAGATGTCCGTGTTGAATCGACGGGTCATCAGGAAAGGTGGGTCGGTCCCCGGCTTCGTCGTCGCCCAGCATCTGTTCGGTGACCCTTTGCCACGCGTGCCACAGATCGACAACGAATGGTTGCGCAAGATCTGCGACTTGCCATTATGTTTCGCGGACATGTGGATCCGTGTTGCTGCGGCCTTCGGTTTTCTGGGCGTCGCTCTCGGGGCCTTCGGCGCCCACGCGCTCCGGGGCAAGGTCTCCGATGCCCACCTGAGCGCCTGGCAGACCGGGGTGCTCTATCACCTGCTGCACGCAGTCGTCTTGTTGGCGCTCGGCCTGTACGCCCGGGCAACCGACACCAAGGTCGACGTACCGGCTTCACTCTTTGCCGCTGGCATCGTGCTCTTCGCCGGCAGCCTGTACGCCCTCACGCTGACCGGTATCGGCAAGCTCGGAATGATCACGCCGTTTGGCGGTCTGTCTTTCCTGGCCGGATGGGTGGCGCTCTTCGTCGTGCTCGGCCGTCGGCCAGCGTGAGCCCGCGCTACAGCAAGCCAGCTCGGTCGAGGAACTCTCGCTCCTCGCTTCGATAGTCGATGTCGACGTCGAGGCGCGCGAGCACGGAGTAGAAGCCGAACTGCAAACGATTCATGAAGACCATGCCCTCCGGCATCTGCACGAAGCGCGACTTCCGATCGAGCATCAACTTCTTCATACTCTGGATGTCGGAGACCAACCCGGCGACGTAGTCACGCTCCATGTGGAACGGTGCCTCGAACAATGGGCGGAAACACCGCCGTGTGTAGGCCACGGTGGCCTCTTCCCAGCTTCCTCCTCGAGTCCCGAGCAGGTCGGCCACCGCCCGGCCAAAGGCGGGCTCGTCGCCGACAATGGCGGTGGAGTGGAGCCGCAGCGCCTTTGCTTGCTGCACGGGCTCGATGACCTGCACACAGCCGAAGTCGAGAAACCAGATGCGACCGTCGTCCTGAAACAAGTAGTTGCCCGGGTGTGGGTCGGCGTTGAAACGCCCGCCCACCAGATTGCCTCGAAACACGAAGCGCCAGAGCGTCTTGCCCCACGCGCGCCGCTCGGCCGGGCTCGCGGCGGCGGCCGCGTCGAGATCTGCGCCTTCGACCAGGACGCTGGTCATGACCCGCCGACCCGAGCGGGCGGCGATCACCGCCGGAATCATGACGGCCTCGTCGCCGGCGTGCATCTCGGCGAAACGCCGCTGTTGTTCGGCTTCGAGCCGATAGTCCAGCTCCTCGCGGAAGCGCGCCTTGACCTCCTCGAGGACACGCTTGGCCTCCAGGGTCCTTGGGCCCATGCCGGCGATGAGCGAGGTCAGCATGCCCGCGTTGGCCAGATCACTCTCGATGGCTCGCTCGATGCCAGGGTGCTGCACCTTGACAGCAACGGCGCGGCCGTCTTCGAGCACCGCACGATGCACCTGGCCGATGGACGCGCTCGCGAACGGTTCCTCGTCGAACTCGGCGAAGAGCCGGTCCACCGGTGCGCCGAGCTCGTCCTCGATGACACGCCGGATCTCCGTCGCGGACGAGGTCGGTGCCGCCATCTGCAACGACTTCAGCGCCCCCTCGTAGAGCGTGCGTTGTTCCTCGGGGACGAAACCATCCACGTAGCTCGCCATCTGCCCGACCTTCGCCGCCAGCCCTCGCAGCGTGCCCAGGACCTCGGCGGCTCGCTCCGCCGCCTGCTCCGCGCCGCGGCCCGAGAGCAAGCTCACACCCGTTCGGGCGCCGAGCGTGGCCAGGCGGGTTACCCGTCCGAAACGCCCCTCCGGCAGCCGACGATGACGCTCGGACACGGCCTCTCGTGTAACACGGACGGCGGGGCCGATGCGCCCAGACGCCCGCAGACGCGCCGGGCGCGCTAACCTGGCAGGCGTGGCCTCGATCGCGTTCGTGCTCCCCTTCGGCGAGCCCGAGGAGGCTTTCTTCGCGGACACCCTGCTCTGCCTGCTGGCGGCAGATGCGCGACGCTTGGGCCATGACGCCCATGTGCTCAGAGTTTATTACGATGGGCGCGACCAGGACAGAGATCGGTCGATCCGCGCGCGCCTGCGCGAGTGGCTGGGCGAGCGCGACGCAGCGCTCATCGTCGTCGAACGACTCTTCGATCCCGAGCCCGTACTGGCTCACGCGCAGGCTCGACCTGGGCGCAGCGTTCTTCAGGTGACCCGCGGGGACTCCGTGGAGCCTGCCTTCGGCATCGACCATGTGCTCGGGGCCGTCACCGCAAGCGTGCCGGGCAGTTCGGCACGGCGCACGCCGAGCATCGCCAGCTTGCGGCACGCGTTCGGAGCGCTGCTCGAGGTGTTCGAGCGGGGTGACGACCTGAGCTCCGTGCCGGGGGTTGCTCACCTGGAACAGGGCGAGCTCATTGCTCGTGCGCCGCTCGACGACACGAACGACGAGGGGCCGTTCGATCCCGTGCTGGATCACGACGTGATTGCACCGGGAGCCCCCCCCACCATCTGGCAGAAGACCTTGCTCGGGAACATCGGCTGCCCGTTCGCCGACGACCCAATGAACAATCCACACTACGCGGGGGTGAGCTTGCCCGCGGCACTGCCGGTCGCGCGCCTCGGCTGCGCGTTCTGCCACATGGGGGGTGACTACGAGAAACGGGCCGATGGCGAGGTGGTCAGCCGCTTGGTGGAACAGGCGGCGTACTTCGCCGAGAAGCTACCCGCAATTCACGCCTACACCCTGAGTGACCAGCACGCCCACCGTTACCTCGCGGCGCTCGTGCGAGCCGCCGCCGAGCGCGGGTTGCAAGGCCGACGCTGGCTGTTCCCGGCGCGGCCGGACGCCTTCGTGCGCGAACGCGCGCGGCTCGAGGAGGCGGCGCGGGCTGCGGCGGACGTCGGACATGTGGTGGAGGTTTACCTGTCCGGCTTCGAGGCTTTTTCGGACCGCGAGCTGCTTCGTTACAACAAGGGCTGCACCAAGGCGCAGCTGCTCGGCGCGGTCGACACAATGCGTTCCCTCGGGCGCGACTGGCCCGAGAGCTTCGAGTACGCCCGCGCCCGCGCTCACAGCATGATCCTCTGGAATCCGTGGACCTCGCTCGAAGACGTTCGCGAGAGTGTCACGGCCATCCGGGAGCACGAGCTCGGAGAGCTCTTTCACGAGGTGTCGCGCAATCGACTGCGACTGTACCGCGAGCTTCCGATCTACTGGGCCGCGCTCCGCGATGGAGCCGTGCTCGATGCGTGGCAAGACGGCGACGAAGGAGCGGCGCGCCGCAAGGGCTACAGCAGCGAGCTCCCCTGGCGATTTCTCGACGCTCGCACTCAGCATGCTCACGCTCTCACGGCCGAGCTCGGTGAGCGTTTGGGGCGTGAGACGGAGCTCGAACAATTGAGCGCCGCGCTCGACTTCGCGGAGTGTGGGGGGACTGCGCTGCCCACACTCGGTCTTGACGAGCTCGAGGCGGCGTTGGCCCTTCTGCTGGACAAGACCCGCAGCTCTGCCCTGCCAGCGCGGGGCTCACAACAACGTGCCGTGGTGCTCCGGCTCGGCGCCGGAACCCGCGCAGTCGAGCTCGCACCCGCGTTAGACGGCGCAAGGGCGACGGGTCAGCCGCTGTTCGTCGTGGGCAGGGACGTCACCTCTCACCGCTTGTTCGCCGACACGACCCGGCGTGCGCGGGAATCCGCCGTGCCACTGGGGTTCCTGTTGGCGAGTGACGTGGACCCGAACCGCACCGGTGCGGAGCTTCCGCGCGGCTCTCGGGTGAGCCTGCGCGTGGGCCCAGCGCCCAGCGAGACGGTTCGCCACCTGGTCGACGCGTTGCGCAGCGCGGACGCCGTGCTCGAACTGAGAGTTCGCCCGTTTGCCGGCATCAAGCTGACTGACTGGGCGCTGTTCGCAAAGAGTGTGGGGTTGTCACAGCTGCGCGTCGAGCTCAGCCTCGCCGATCTCGGGCTCGCTCACTTGGAAGAGGGAGCGGCAGGCATTCGACGTCTCGCGGACGAATGCCATCGACTCGGCCTCGCGTTGGAGGTTGCGCCGCTCAGAGCAGGCCTCGGCGACTTCCGCTTCGTGCCAACGGCGACCCACACGGTCGGCCCGCCCTGAGCCGCATCACCGATCGCGTTGCCCGGCTGCTCGGTCGTCCAGAAATGCTCGTCGGGCGCCGCAAGCCCTTGACTCTGGCTCGCCCGGAGACGACACGCTGATACGGCGTGCGGAGTCGCTGGTTTCATCGGGCGTCCTTGTGGGTGCCCAAACCCGGGCGGGAGCGAAAGGTCGGCTGGCTCGAGCTCTTTTATGATCTCGTCTACGTCGCGGCCCTGGTTCAGCTCGGCTCGGCCCTCGCATCTCACGTCAGCATGTACGGCGTGCTGGCCTTTGCCGGCCTGATGATCCCGCTGTGGTTCACCTGGACCGGGTTCACCTTCTACAACAACCGCTTCCTGGTCGACGACGCGGTGCACCGCCTGTTGGTGTTCGCGCAGATGCTGGCCATCGGTGCGGTCGCTGCGAGCGTGCCGCGGGTGCTCGACGGGCATTTCGGGACCTTCGCCGTTGCCTACGGCATCGTGCGCGTCGTCCTGGTCCTGATGTACGCGAGGGCGCACGTCCAGGTCCCCGATGCGCGTCCGATGACGCGTCGTTACTCGATTGGTTTCGCGCTCGGCGCAGCGCTGTGGCTGGCCAGTGCATTCGTGCCGCCGCCGTGGACGTTCTTCTTGTGGGCGATGGCCCAGGCGGTCGATTTTTCGACGCCGCTGGGGCGTAACGCCATCGGGATCATCGAGCGTTACCCGCCCGACATCGGGCACGTGTCGGAGCGCTACGGCATCCTGGTCTTGATCGTGCTCGGCGAGTCCTTCGTCAAGGTCCTGAGCGAGCTGGCGGAGCGCGGCCTCACCCGCGAGACCGGCATTCTCGGCGGCCTCGGACTGCTCGTCACCTGCACCGTCTGGTGGATCTACTTCGATGACGTGGCGGGCGCGCGAATCAAACCGCGGCGCCTGGGCACTGTGCTCTGGGTCTACGCCCACCTGCCGCTCGCCATCGCCGTGACGGCGCTCGGGGTCTCGCTGAAGAAGGCGGTCAACCTCAGCTTCGAGGACATTGGCAGCGCCAAATACCGCTGGCTCTTCTCCGTCAGCTTGGCGCTCTCTCTCGCCGCGGTGGGGTTCATCGACTGGCTGACCGAGCGCCGCGAGTCCGACTTTCCGGACGACGCCCGCGTCACGGCGCGCTTCGTCTCGGCGGGCCTGGTGTTGACCCTCGGTGTGGTCGGCGGCTTCGTCCCGACCTGGGTCTGGCTCGCCTTGATCGCATTCGTTTGTGTGGCGCAGGTGGCCTTCGACATTTCGATGTCACCGCGCGAAGCGGACCATCACGCCCACACGAGCGCCGAGCACCACGCGGCGAAAGAGGAGGCCACCCCGGAGAGCGCAGCTCCCGCTTGGAGCACGCCGCCCGAGTCCGCGACGCCACCGCGGCGCTGGGATCCGAACGAGGCGGTGCGTCGCGGCGCGCCGAGCGCGTTGCGACGAGATCTCTACATCTATTTCATCGAAGGGTCCTGGTGGCGGCTGTTCGGAGCGTGTGCGTTCGCCTACGGGTTCGGCAACCTGGTGTTTGCGTCGCTGTACCTGCTCGACCCGAGCGGGATCGCCAACGCCAAACCCGGATCGTTCCAGGACGCCTATTTCTTCAGCGTGCAGACCATGGCCACGATTGGCTACGGCAACCTGCACCCTGCCAGCACCTACGCCGACGTGCTGGTCACGATCGAAGCAGCCCTGTCGTTGGTCAGTGTCGCGGTGGTGACCGGCTTGGTCTTCGCGAAGCTCGCACGGCCGAGCTCCGGCGTGCTGTTCAGCAAGGTCATGACCGTCGAGATGCGAGAGGGCAAACCGACCCTGATGTTCCGGGTCGCCAACGCCCGGGGCAACGACGTGGTCGAGGCGAGCCTGAAGGTCACGGTGCTCCGGGACGAGGACACGCCGGAGGGGCACAAGATCCGGCGACTGCGCGATCTCCCGCTCGAACGCTCGACCCAGCCCTTGTTCGTGCTGTCCTGGCTGGTCTTCCACCGCCTCGACGAGACGAGTCCGCTCCGAGACCTGACGCCGGAGAACGCCACGACATCTCTGCGAGGGTTCGTTTGCACCCTGATGGGCCACGACGGGACCTACGGCACCACGACGTACGCGCGGAAGCTCTATTATCCCGAAGACATTCGCTGGGGCCATCGCTTCGAGGACGTCATCAGCGACCTACCCGATGGCCGTCTGGTGATCGACTACGACCGCTTCGACGCAACACGACCGGTCGAGCCGCAGACTGACGAGTCATCAGCCTGAGACAATCCCGGGAGCTCTCACGGCGCGTAGACGTCCGCGTCCCATCTGCCGAGCACAGTTGCCCCTTGCTGCAGCTCGAAGTGCCACTTGCCCGGCGGGTCGCCGGCTTCGAAGAACATCTCTTGGCAGAAGTCTCCAGCACTGCCCTCCAGAGGCTGGAGCTTCATTCGAACTCCGTCTCCGGCCTTCTCTTGCTCGAGCTGGACGCTGCCCGTCTTGATGGCGGAGGGAGGCTTGACCAAGATCGAGAGCTCACCGATCGCGGCCGGGTTCTCGTAGTGAAAACAGATCCCGAAGTTGTTGGCGGTCTGGCCGCTGCTGCTGGGGATGAGCGGCAGCCGCGACGTCTCCTTGGCCAGCTTCAGGTTCGGCATGCTGCCGCTGATGGTCCCGAGCTTCGCCTGGGTGACGCCGCCCTTCGAACCGCCCTTGCAAGCCAGGAGCGCGGCGCCGAGGAGCAGGATGAGCCAGGCTCTGTTCACGTGCGTCGAATGCATGCCGCGTCTGGTAGTCGAACCCGCGGGCGAAACGAAGCGGAATCTAGCCCAAGCCGTGCCCCTGCCGCGGCACTCCGTCCGTTGACGGCAGCGGGCGCCCTCACTACCAATCGGCGCATGACGGCAACGACAACGGCCGGGGACCGCAAACCCGTCGAGCTGATGCGTGAGTTATTCGAGCGGGTCTTGAACCAGAGGGACGCCGACGCACTCGTCCCGTACTGGGCTCCGGACATCGTGGAGGAATTCCCGATGGAGACCCTGCGCGGCCGGGACGCGGTCCGGCGTTATTTCGCCGAGACCTTCGCGGCGCTGCCGGACTTCGAGATCAAAGCGAAGAGCATCGTCGGTGAGGGAGAGACGGTGTTCGTGCGCTGGCGAGCCACGGGGACTTTCAGCGGGGCGCCGTGGATGGGCATCGAAGCCACCGGCAGCCGCATTCAGCTCGACGGCATCGACTGTTTCACGATCCGCAACGGCCTCGTCGTCTCCAACTTCGTCGTCTTCGATCAGCTGGCCTTCGCGCGGCAGATCGGCATGCTGCCCAAGTTCCGTTCTGCCATGGACCGCGCGATGACCCGCGCGTTCAACCTCCGCACCAAGCTGACCCGCCGTCGACGTTGACGGCCCGGGCGTTGGCTTTGGGCTCACCCGCGATGGTCCGCGCGAAAGCGCACACGAGCCGCGGCCGGCGCGGAGCACGGCACGACGCGTGGGAACGGTTCACACACGAGCTCGAGCGCATCCAGCTCCGTCGCGCAGGAAAATGCGCGCCCGTCCGCGTCGATGAGGTGCAGGCGCCGAGCCAGGTGGCGCCAGCGCGCTCGAAAGCCCGGGCACGCGGCCTCGACGAGCGACAGCGTCGCGGCACCCAGAGCGAGCGTTGGCTCGCAGTCGAGCGCACACGGCGCGTGGGACACCAGCGCGAGAGGGCCAAGCAACCACGCCGACTCGGGAGCAAAGGGTCCGCCAGTCCTGGGCAAGAGCGCATCGAAGAGCGAGGCGTCGTCTCTGAGCTCGAGTCGAAGGTAGGCCTCGACGCAACACGATGGATAACCGAGTAGCCCGCCCAGCTCGCGCACAGCCGCAGAGTCGCGGTCGCCGGCGGCGTCGAGGTCGCGCGCGCGGTCGAGCTCTGGCCTGTCTCGAGCCGCCAAGATCACGGGACCGCACTCGATGAAGTCGAGCCCGCGCGAGCGAAACCACTCGACGGCAACCCGCGCCTCCTCGGCAGAGCGCGTCTCGCGCTTGATCACCCGGCGCAGGCCAGCCTCGAACTGGAGGAGCTCCGGATCGAACGGCCAGATTGCGCCCTCCGCCGGCGATCCGGAGCGCGCCAGGCTCGACCAGCGGGGAACTCGCGCCCGGTCGGGCATGGGTGTCACTCGGCTGCCGCGTGCACGACCGGGACCATCTCGTCCCAGCCGTAGCGCGCGAGGTAGTTCTTCCAGACGCCCTCACACACGGCGTCATAACGGCAGGTCGCACACTCCGCACGTTTGACCCGCTCGGCCCCGTCCAGGTCGGCACGCGTCACGAGCGTCAGTCCCCTGCCCTTGCCGTCGGCGCGCCGGGCGTCGCGGTTCTCGAGCGGCATCTCCACCCGACTGTCGAGGTCGAAGTGCCGATACTTCTCCACGTAGCCGCGGTTGAAATCCGGGATGCCTTCCGTCGTGCAGAGCGGAATGTCCACCAAGAATGCCATCGCGCGCGGCTCGGCAATGGCCGCAAGCGCTCGGCGCGCTTCGGCGGCAATCTCGGTATAACGCGGGAAGAGCTGGTCGAAGAAGGTGTGCGCGCGACCGTTCGCCTGCATCACGTTGAACACGACCTGGTGCACGCCCAGCCCGCGCAGGAAGCGGTAGATCTCTTCCAGGTGCGGCAGGTTGCGCCGAGTGATCACGGTCGAGGTGTGCAGCTCGACGCCGTGGGGTGCAAGGCGAGCGGCGGCGCGAAGTCCGGCCACGGTCTGCCCGAAACTGTCGGGTGTGCGGGTCAGGCCCTCGTGCAACGCCTTCTCGTGGCCATGAATGGAGACGTAGATGCGATTCAGGCCGCGCTTGGCCAGGGCAACGGCGTAGGGCAGATGCCCGATGCGCCGGCCGTTGGTCATCATGCTGATACGCCGGTACCCGAGCTCTTTCGCCAGCTGGATGAAGTCCGGCAGATCTTCCCGGGTGGTCGGCTCGCCGGAGGTGAAACAAATCTCCTCGGACCCCTGATGCGACTCGAGCACCCAGCGCACCCGCTCGGCGGTCATCGCGGAGTTGTTGACGTAGCGACCCTCGCGATCCTCTTCCATGCAGAAGATGCAGTTGTTGTTGCACACCGCGCCAATGGCAATGTGCACCCGCTCACTGCTCCCCCGGATCCGCTCGACGATGTTGGGCTCGGAATCCACGCGCGCCGAAATCGTCGCGCGTGAGCCACTTCGGGTCAAGCTAGCGCTCGAGCACGATGGCAAAGCTCCGGTGATCGCGCGCATCCGGCGGGCGCTCACCCTCCCAGATCACCTCGTAGCCCGTCACCAGATAACTCCTGCCGTGCACCAGGACGCGCTTCCATTCGTGGGGCATCGCGGTGAGGCGAGCACCCTCCGACTCGAACCTGAGCGCGTGGGTGTGCTCCACGGATTTCTGCTGGGTGGGGCGCACCTGACTGGTCGCGAGCGCCCCGCGCTCGACTTTCCAGCCGGGCGCCGAGTCCTGATCACCGCTGCCCGAGATCACGAGCAGTGTGCGGCGCGCCATGTCGCGCATCACGGCGTCACACACGCGGTGCCACCCACCCTTGCGACAGTCGATCTCGAGCGTGACACGCTCACCCACCGCAAACGGCAGCGCGAGCGCGGGCGGCGAGTGAAGCAGGTAGAACTTCTCCGGTTTGCCGAGCACACTCAGCGTGACCTCGGTCCAGGCGTCGAGACCGCTCTCGCCTCTCGGAGCGCGCACTTGCTCGACGTTGCCGACGAGAGAAACGGGCTGGCGCCGGCCGGGCTCGACATGGATGGCAAGCTCCGCCGGGCCCTTCGGTTCGGGCGGGCGCACGACGGGCGGTGGCGCACTCGGCGCCGGGGTCGGAGCGGGAACGCTGGAGCTCGGCTCTGGTGCCGCCGTGGCCACGTGCGGAGGTGGTTTGGCGGGCTGGGTGGAGGTTCCACCGCAACCCGCCAACGATAGTGCGAGCCAGGCACGCTTCATCGACGTGCAGCGAGCGTCACTTCTTGCCAGCCGGGGGCGCCGGCGGTTTCGCGGGCACCGGGGCGACCGGAGCCTTGGCTGGCGCAGGCTGCACCCCGGTTGCCGGCGCGCCCGGCTTGATGCCTGGCGGCGGCAGCGGCGTCGTGGCCTTTGGTTTCGGGGCCGGTGCAACCCACTTGCCGGGCGCGGGTGCCTTCGTCGTCGGGGCGGCCTTGACGGCCGGCTTCGGCATCAAGCCGAAGGCGCCCGCGAACTCGGCTCCGGAACCGTAACTCCAGCCATGAACCATCTTGCCACCGCTGGTCTTCATGACGTCGAGGCCGTGAAGCGTGCCGTTCTTGTTGGTTGGCTTGAGCGGCCCGAGCGCACCCTTGAACGTGCCGTTCATCTCCGCCTCGATCACCACGTAGTCGCCGGCAGCCCAGACGTTCTTGTTCTCCATCTTGATGTCGGGGAACGCCTTCAAGAAAGCATCGAACTCCTTCTTCGCCGCGGCCTTGCCCTTGGGCGAGTCCTTCGGCTGCGAGAAGTCGGTGTGCTCGGCGTCGTCGGCCAAGGTCTCGAGGAACGCCTTCGAGTCCTTCTTCGCCCAGGTGTCGTAGAACTGGGTTACGAGCTCGACGTTCTTCTTCTCCGCGTCGTTGTTGCCAGCCACCACCCACTCGGGCTGATGGTCTGCGGGCACCTCCATCACCGGTCGGCCCTGCATGCCCTTCGGTGCGGCACCGAGCTGCGCCATGAAGGTGACGTGGTCGAAGTACATGTGCTCGCGCTTGACGCCCTTGTCGCCGAACCAGAGCAGACTCACGCCGCGGTAACCGAGGCGTTTGCCCGTCGGTTTCATGCCCATGAAGTCGCCGCTGTGGGTGCCGTTGAGTACCCACTCGAGCACCAGCACGTCGCCCACGTGCATGCCGCGCATGGTGGTCACCTTGGCGTCGGGGAAGGCCACGAAGAACTCCCCCATGTTCTTCTCGAGCTCGGCGCGGCCCTTGGTCTCGCGCCAGCCCTCCATCGACGGGTAACCGAACGCAACGTCGTCTGCGTACAGCGCTGCCAGCTTCTTGGCATCGTGCGCCTGCCACGCGGCAACGTTTGCCGTCATGTGCGCCTTCTGCTGATCCAACATGCTGAGCTTGACGGGCTCGGGGGCAGGCGGCGGCATCGCCGGCATCGGTGCCGGCATCGGCGCCGGCATCGGTGCCGGGGGCGGCGCGGGCGGCGACTCGGTCGTCGCAGTACAGCCCAACGGGATCCAGGTCACCATCAACACGCCGAGCAACGCTCTCCTCATCGAGTCCTCCTCAGCTGCCTTGCAGCTCGGGTCTCACTCACCCAGCAAGGCAGCGGAGTCAATCGGTGGGGTCGAACTGCGAGTCTGGCGCGAGCTCTGGCGGGGCGCTGACTTACCCTGTCGCGCCCCACCTGCTCCTGGCATCAGAACGTTCCGCCAAAGCTCATCCCACCCCAGCTCATGTAACCACCCTTGCCAACCAGCGGCGTGTACCCGACGCGGAAGACGAAGCCGCCGTCGGCAGGGGAGTAGCGGTAACCCACGACGCCGGTTCCGGCCACGCCGACACCCTCACCCGATGCGCTCGCCGCGCCGCCTGAAGCGCTCGCCGAGACGTAGATCAGCGTCGCTCCGGCGCCCATCTCCAGCTTGTGGTTCTTGCCACCGACCATGTAGTTGAACATCGCGGGGGCGGTAACCAGGCTGGCTTTTGCGGTGGACGTCTGCCCGTCGCTCGAGGTGCCGCTGGCACTGATCGAGAGGTAGCTGAAGCCAAGGCGCGCGCTCAGGTCGTTGGTGAGCATTCGCTCGTAGTTGATCGAGTAGAGCCCGCCGTTGCCCAAGAGCTCGAGGTAAACCAGGTTCTTCGCCTTGCGATCGTTGCTCGTGCTCTTCGCCTTCGGAGCGTCGCTCGGGCGATCGGCAGTGGGAGGCGGCAGCGCGTCATGACCACCCAGATCGCCGTCCCCCAGCGTTCCCGCAAGCGCGGTCGCCGACAGGCTCGTGAGCATGCTCGTGCAGACGCCCAGACCAACGATGATTTTTCGCAGCTTGATGTTTGCCATGGTGATTGCTCCCCGTGTGATGAAGAAAAGGTCGTTGTCTCGAGCATCGAGCCCCGGCTCCCTGCTCTTGAAACGGAGACAATGCAGGTGCGATGCCAAGCCACATCCGGTGTGGTTCACCCACTCTTCGACTCGGGTCGGGGAAGCACTCGGTGTTCGGCGGAGTAGGAGGCCCGCCCTGCGATCTGCGGTCCTTCCGCCGCATCCACGGGGATGCACGTGGATCCGAGCGTCACTCGCGGCGTAACAAGCGTGACGTCTCGCTACGCTGGCAGGCTCACGGGCACTGAACGCCAATGCTCGGCGCGCTGGATTGAAAGCTCGCCAGCAAGGTGGGGCACACCGTCGAAGGTGCGATGCGCATCGACCCGCAGATGCGATGCACCGAGGGGTCACCGCCGCTCTTTTGATAGAATTTCAGACAACAATCGGCAGCGCGGTCGCAGTCCGGACCGCCGCGAGTCTGGCCGGGACCCCCGAACGAACCCCACATGTCGTCGGGAGAGCCTGGCTCCGAACCCATCGCCTCTTCCGGCACGACGGGCGTCTGGCGCATGCCCGATGGTGGCACGGCGTCCTCTTTGGCCGCCTTCTCCTGGGCCGGGGTCACATCTGGAATCAGGACGTCCGGCCCCCGACTTGGGGCCTCGCGCGTGCCCGACGCTGCTCCGCAGGCAGTCGCGACCAGGAGGCCCAACGACCAACCGGCGCGGCGCCAGCTCACAGGATCATCCCGACGCCCAACTGAGCCGAGAAGCTCGAGGCAAGCTCAGGAAACCCGGCCATGCGAGCCGTGCCCCCGGCTCCGTCAGCGACGGGTTGTTCGTGAAACAGATCTCCCGACTGCTCACCAACGAGACCGCCGGACACGGACAAGGTCGCGGCGAGCCAGTGCGGAATGAAATCCCATGTCGCACCCAGCGCCGCGCTGTATTCGAGAAAGACTCCGGAGCGATCGGCGTAGCGGATCTGATTGGCGCCGGTGCTCGACGGCTCCGGAGCTGTCGCCCTCGCCCACGCGATACCAACGCCGCACCAGACCCGCAGCGTTGGCAGGGGCATGAAGGTCGGCTCGGCGCGCGCGCCCAGCTGAAACACTCTCAGATCAGGTTGGTCGAGCTGTGTGTCCGGGAGCCCGAGGGAGCCCCGAGGAACATCGACGGCATGCGTCGCGTTGTTGAAGTAGATCCGCAGCCCGAGAAAGCGCCAGAGCTCCGCCCGAGCGTGAACACCGTACCCGAGACCGGGTGCGTAGCTGACGTCATCGCCTTTGGCGGTGCGCGCCCAGAGGCCGACGTCGGGGCCGAGCTCGAGATGGCGGTCGGGATCGCGCTCCATGGGCTCGCCGAACACCGGACGCGGTTCCTGTTCGTCCGCCCGCGCATCGCCGGGCGGCGGCAGCGTTTTGTGGACTACCTTCGGTGGCTCCGGAGTCAGCTCGACCTTCTCGCGCGGCTTCGCCTTGTCGTCCTCGTCGTCGAGAGAGTCGGAGTCGGCCGAGGGCGTCGCCGAATCAACCGGGATCTTGGCGGGCTCACCGGGCTTGGTCGGCCCCTTGGGCGGCGCACCCTGCGCAAAGGCGCTTGGGGCCGAGAAGGCCAGCAGCAAGCAGAGCGCCAGGGGCCGCATGGCTGTCACGCTACCCGAAGTCTCGGCGCCGCGCACGCTACGCACGCAGCTGTCCACCGAGGCGCTCGGTTGCTGCCTTGACCACTTCGGCATGGCGCTGGTCGACCTCGCGGTCGGTCAGCGTGCGCGCCTTGTCGGGCTCCGTTGCGGCCTTTGGATCTCGATAGACGAGGTGGAACGCGAGCGAACGCTGTCCGTCCGGGACCGAAGCACCGCGGAACATGTCGAAGAGCTCGACCGACTCACATAGCTCCCCAGCTGCGCCGCGGATCACGGCTTCGACCTGCTCGGCGCTCACTCCGTCGTCGACGATCAGCGCAACGTCACGCGTGACCGGGGGCAGCCGCGGGATCGGACGATAACGCGGAGTCTTCTCGCCGAGAGCCTCGATGGCCGCGAGATCGAGCTCTACGACGAACGCCTCGCCCCCGAGATCGAACGCGTCCGTCACGTCCGGGTGCAGCGGACCGAACACACCGACCCGCACTTCGTCCACCAGCACCTCGCCGGCCCCGCGCGGGTGCAGGTGAGCGGTGCCAGGTGTGCCCGCTGCGAGCCGACCCCGCGCCGACCGCCCGGTCAGACGCTCGGTGAGCTCGACGGCCAGCCCCTTCGCGTCGAACACATCCACCTTGGCCGGCACCGCCAGGTAGGTTGGCCTGGGCCCAGCGACGATTGCAGCGAAGGTCGGTCGTTCGGCGGGCAGGTCTTGCGCCTCGTCCGCGTCGCGCGGGCGCGCAATGCTCGTCGTCTCTTGCGCCGCGGGCAGAAACCGAGCGCCGACGGCGAACAGTCGCACGGACTCTTCACCGTGGCGCCGAGCGCGCGCGAGTGAGTCGAGCAATCCCGGAAGCAAGCTGGTCCGCATCACGGTGCGCCCCTCGCTGAGTGGGTTCTTGATCTGCACGACCGGCGGCGGCGCGCCGAGCGCCTGCAGATCGCGCGGTGATACGAAGGCGTAGGTGAGTGCCTCCGACAGCCCCAGCGCCGTCGCTTCGGCGGCGACTCTGCGCTCCAGGTTGCCGCTGGTCCGGGGAGTTTGTGGGGCGATCGCAGGCAGTCGAGTCGGGATCTCGTCGAGCCCCCGCACTCGCGCGACCTCTTCGATCAGGTCGGCCTCGCGGGAGATGTCCGGGCGCCACGAGGCCCCGCGCACTCGAGCCTCGGTCTCCGACTCTTCGAAGACGTCCAGACCCAGCCGGCGCAGGATGGACGTGGCCTCTTTGAAGGGCACGTCGAGGCCGAGCAGCGCGTCGAGCTTGGCCTTGCGCAAGCGCACCTCGGGCAGCGGCGCGTCGGCGGACTTCGCGTGAATGGCACCGGACACCGCCGCTCCGCCGGCCAGCTCCGTCAAGAGAACCTTGGCGCTCTCGAGCACGCGCGGCACGGCACCGAAGTCGACCCCGCGCTCGAAGCGAAAGCTCGACTCGGTGTGGAGAGCGTGACGTCGTGACGTTCGCCGAACCCCTCGCGGGGTGAAGTAGGCACACTCGAGCAGCACACGCCGGGTGGTGTCGCGAATTTCGCTGTCCTGCCCGCCCATCACTCCGGCCAGGGCGCTCGGCCCTTCGCCGTCGCAGATGACCAGATCGTCCACGTCCAGGCTGCGTGCCGTTCCATCGAGCGTCGTGAAGGGCTCTTCGTGTCGCGCGCGCCGCACGACGACGCGAGCACCTCGCACGCGGTCGAGATCGAATGCGTGCATCGGCTGACCCCAGCCCAGCAGGATCAAGTTCGTGATGTCGACGACGTTGTTGATGGGGCGCACACCGAGCTTGAACAACCGCCAGCGCAGCCACTCCGGCGAGGGGGCAATGCTCACGTCGAGCACCGCCGCGGCGCCATAGTGCGGACAGCGTTCGAGATCCAGATTTTCGATCGTGATCAGGCTGTCGAGGGCGTCGCTGGCGATACGCCGCGGCGTCCCCTGCTCTGGGAGCCGGAAGTCGAGGCCGAACAGCGCTGCCACGTCGCGCGCTACGCCGACGTGTCCGAGAGCGTCGGGGCGATTCGGAGTGACGCCAACGTGAAAGATCGTGTCACGGGCCTCGGGCAGCACGTCGAACAGCTTGGCGCCTGGGGCGCCGAGCGTGGGGTCGAGCACCAAGATGCCTTCGCTCGACTCCGAGAGCCCCAGCTCCTCTTCACTGACGAGCATGCCCTCACTCTTCACCCCCGCAATCTCTCGCGGGCTGAGCGGGCCGAGCCCGGGGATCACCGTGCCGAGGGGAGCCAGCAGCACACGTCCGCCCGGTTCGGGCACGTTGGCTGCGCCACACACCACTCGCTGCTCTTGCCCACCGCGATCGACCGTGACCAGCCGGAGACCGCTCTTGGTCGGGTGCGGTTCGATCGTGCGAACCTCGGCGACGACGATCGGGTCCAGGCCGAGGCCAAACTCTTGCACTGCCTCGACCTCGAGTCCGGCATGGGTCAGGCGTTTGGCGACCTCCGAAGCGGGGGCAGCCAGAGTGGGAACGAGCTCACAGAGCCAGCGATACGAGACCAGCATGGGGGGCGAGGATCTAGCACGCGTGGGCGGCGCCAGCGAGACGTGAGGGGTGGCGAATTTCCGGTCCGGCGTCGCGAGCGGCGAGCTCAGCGCGGCGCACGTACGAGCGCGCTCGCGAGCTTCAGCATGCTCGGAAACGAGAGGGCCTCGGACTCCTCGGCCCGAGGCCGCCGGCGTCGCTGCCGGACCACGACCAGCTTCGACTCCGGGAAGACGGCGAGCCGCTGCCCCAGGGAACCGTCCGCGTAAAAACCGATGGCGTGATCCGGGCGTTCGCTCGAGAGTTTGCCGCCGCTGGCAACCCAGGCGCTCAGGTGCTCGCGCTGGGGCTCTGAGAGCCGAGAACCGAGCTCGAGCCAGAGCGCTTCGCTCGAGCTGAACTTGCGCCCCACGAGCGGAGTCACCAGGTCCTTTGGCAGCACGAAGTCGGCGCCGGCTTTACCGAGATCGATTTCATGAACCGTGCGTTCGTAGCGAAGCCACCAGAGCAGCCCGTAAAACGGACTCTTGTCACTCGGAGTGTGCAGCGCACGCACGCTCTCGGGCGCGAGCAATTGCTTGCCTTGGAAGCGTCCTTCGTCGAGGAGCAGCTGGCCGATGCGCGCCAGATCCCGAGCCTGGAGCGCCAGGCCGTAATAGGTCTGGACGTTCTGTCCAGCGTCGCGATCCCACTGCCAGCCGCGAATGCCGAGCGGGCGGAAGAGTCTCTCGTCCAGGAACGCGTCGACGGGTTTGCCCGCTGCTTGCTCGACCACGACGGAGAGCAGCTGGGTCGCCTCGTTGTTGTAAGAAAATAGCGAACCGGGCTCGTCGACCACCGCCGCACGGCGCGCGTACGCCGTGCGATCTTTCTGTCCGTTGAAAGCACGAGCGTCCTTGCCGTGGGCGAGGCCCGACGATTGCGTGAGCACGTGACGGAGCGTGACCGCCGCCTTCTTCCCGCTCTTGAACTCCGGCAACCAGGTCGAGAGCGGGGCGTCGAGCGAGCCGATCTTCTTGCTCTCCAGCAGCAGCAAGATGGCGAGAGCCGTCATGCTCTTCGTGACGCTCATGGTCTCGATCGGGCCGCGACGAGCGCCGAAGTAGCGCTCGGCGACGACCTGCCCGTCCACGAGCACCAGCAACGAATCACTCTTGGTGCGCTCCGCCTCGCCAATCAGTACGTCGAGTGACGCGCCGTCGACCCCGAGGGCAAAGGCGTCGCCGCGCGGGAGAAACCCAGCTTCAGCGAGTCCGTCGTCGAAGAGCTTTGCAGTCGGCTTGGCGCGCGGGGGCGGGGCGGGAGCCGGCGGCGTCGCGGAGGCAGCCGGCACCGATGCAACGGCCGGCGCGACGGCGCTCGGCTGCACCGCCGCGCTCGCAGAGCTGCAGGCGGGGACCGGCGGGCATTGAGCAGGAGGGACCGCACAAGCAGAGAGCAACAGACCGACGAGGAGTCCCCACGGGGCGGCGCGCAGCATGTTGGGGACGGTAGATCGAAATCGGCTGACTGCGTGGGTTCCGCGGCAGTGGCTGGTGGCGGTGACCCAGGCGAGAAGCCGACCCATGCGAGACCTCTAGCCATGATGCTACGATCATCGGGCCAACCCAATGGCAAACCCCATTCGTCCGCTGCCCACCTACGCAGAGCTTCTGGAGTTGCCGTCGGATGTCCGCGCGGAGATCTTGGACGGCGAGATCGTGGTGGCCCCGGCCATCCGCTGAAGAGTGAGCCGGCCGCGCATCACCCGCTCACCACCCCATGAGCTTCTTCAGCTCCGCTGTCAGCGCAGCCCCCATCGAGGCGTGGGTCTTGGCGCTCGGATGCCAGTCGCAGCCCCAGCCGTCCTGGGTGAACGAGAGGGTCACGGCGACGACCTTCGTATCACCCGCGCTCTTGCGCTGGCCGACGGCCTTCTCGATGTAAGCCTTGGCCGTCGACAAGTCAGTGCCTGAGAGCAGCGTCGGCACGAGCGCGACGAGCTCGGCGTTCGGGTACTTGTCGCGCAGGTGTTTCAGGAAATCCTGATACGCCCCCGTGAACTCGGCGTCCGTTGGATCGCCGCCGGTGGAGAAGTCGTTCGTGCCGAGGTTCACGACGACCGCGTCCGGCTGCCAGGAGAAATCCCAGACGCTCGTGGCGCTGGTTGGGATCGCGCGATCGTAGAGCGCCGGGAGTGGGTCGGTCTTGTTCGTGCCGTAGTTGAAGATCACACCCTTCCCTGACCACGCAACCGTCACCAGATCAGCCCCAAACGACCGCGCCGCGACCGCCCCGTAGGTCAGGTAGTGGTTCTCGGTGTCCGCGCTGAAGTTACAGTACTGATCCGCACCTTCATTTCCGTAACCACAGCTGATCGAGTCACCGATCACCTCGATCTTCTTCGTGGCCTCGGGCGGCGGCGGGAGCAGCGTGCCCGCCCCGAGATCGACTCCGTAGAACTTCGTCGCTCCGTACGAGGCCTCGGTGCGCCGGAAGAGCCAGACCTCGTGCTCGGCCTGAGCGAGTCCCTGTGCAACCACGTACTTCTTTTGTCCGGCCGTGGTCGCGAGCCGCGGTTGCTCCTTGCCGTCGACGAGCAGCGTGAAGAAGTGCGCCGGGTCGTCCAGCTCCACCGAGGCGTCGGTGCCCGAAAAGCGAAACGCGATCCCGCTGCCGGACCAGGCAAACCGCGTGACCCCGGCCTGACTCGTATCCGTGCGCCCGATGAAGCGCACCGCGGGAGTACCCGTCGTGCCGCCCACGCCCGCGCCGCCGCCTAGGCCGCCACCGCCGCCCGCCGCTCCCCCGCTTCCGGACACCCCACCTGCCGCGCCGACACCACCACCGGACGCTGCACCCGAGCCGCCCGCACCCGAGCCACCCGAGCCGCTCGAGCCACCGTTGCCCGAGCCGCCAAGCCCGGCGCCACCGCCCGTTCCCCGGCTGTCGTCCGACGAGCCACAGGCGACCGCCCCGAACAACAATGCCCAACAGCTCACCCGCATCAACCAGCGCATGCGCCGATGTTTGCAGATGGCTCACCGCCGCGCCACCGCCGCCAGCATTACTTCGGCGGAGCCAGCTGCGTCGCGCAACCGAACTGGACGTCGATCTTGCCCGCCGAGTCGCTCTGGATCGCGTTGCAGGTGTCCGGGCACACCAGCACCATGTTCGGATTCTGCTCGTTGTCGTAGTGCCAGCCGCCATTCGGACCGCAGTCCGCGGCGCTCGCGACCTTGCCGAAGGTCGTCTGCTGACCGCCGCCGGCCGTGAACATCACGTTGACCTTCTGTTTGTCGAAGTTCTCCCCCGGTGGCGCAGCCGGAATCTTCCAGCCGCAAGAGAGCTTGCTCGACGCGACGACGCCTGCCGCGAGCTGATCGAACACGGGCTTGAAATTCTGCGTGCACAGATCGCCCGCCACACCCGTCGTCTGCTGCACCAGCTGCTGGTACACCGAGCCCTGTTTCGCGGCGCTCGGGCACTTCGAGAAGCAGTAGATGCCGTACATCTTCCACAGCCCCGGCGAGATCGTCCCCGGATCGAGCGCGTCGAACTGCTGGGTGAACGAAGCCGCCGGGAGTGACGAGTTGTCGTCCGTCACCACGGTGAGGATCTTGAGCGAGTCCGGCCGGAGCGCGTTCTTGTAGCTCGGATACGTCTGCAAGATCAGCTGCAGCGCATTGGTGCTCGCGACCTTCTGGAACACGTGGAGGAAGTTGGGACCAAGGTTATCGTCCGGGCATTTGCCCGAGCCGAGCGGCGCGTCGATGCAGATGCCCTTGTCCGGGAAGCCGGGGACTGGCGGCGGCTCGTATTGCTGGGCAATCAAGATGACGCGCACATCGACACCGGCCGCGGTGATCTGCTGCGAGAACGCGTTCATGTTCTGCCGCACGGCCGCGGTCTCGGCGGTCATGCTGCCGGAGGTGTCGATGGCCCAGATCACGTCGATGGGCAGGACCGCGTTCGAAGCTTGCTGGGAGACACCGGCGCACTCCTCGGCGCCGCCTCCTCCTCCGGCGTTGCCGGAGCCCCCGAAGGAAATCCCACCCCCGCTGCCGGACGTGCCACCGCCGGCACCGCTGCCACCGCCGCCCAGGTTCACGCCGCCCCCGGGCCCGCCGGCGATGTCGTCCGCGCTCGGATCAGGCGCCGCGGAGCAGGCCGCCAGGAATGCCAAGCCCGAGACCCCGAGGCCAGTCACCCATTTCGACACGTCCATGGCTTGCCCTCAGCAAGACACGCGCCAGCCCGGGCCTTGCAAAGGTTCGCAGGTTTTCGGCGCACGGAACGCCGACATCCCGCGGAGTCCGGACGCCCCGGGGACCCAGTCTGGACTGACGCTCTGCCCGCGACGCGCGCTCGTCGCGCACGCGCGCCCGCTCAGGGGTTGTCGTCCATGCCGGGAGGCGCGCCCATGCCGGGAGGCATGCCCATGCCGGGAGGCATGCCCATGCCGGGAGGCATGCCCATGCCAGGCGGCGGCTCGGCACCCGCGTCGCCCTCGGGCTTCTGGAACTTGTCGGCCTTCGCGAGGGCCCAGTCCGCGGCCCACGAGCCCATGCTGATGGTCTCGGTTCCACCTTCGACCTTGGCCCAGCGGCTCGAACCCTCGGCCGTCTTGCCGATGTGCAGCGTCTTCTTGGCGCCGTCTTCCATCGTGAAGGTGATGGTCGCCGCGGCCTTGTCGAGACCCGTGTCTTCGTCCGACTTGCCATCAGCGAAGTTGTCGGCGTTCAGACCCTTGTACGCACGGATCGCGTCCTTCACCTTGGCTTCATCGAAGCGAGCGATGGCCTTGGCGCCCGGATCTTTCGGGCCCTTGTGCTTCGCGGTCCACTTGTCCTTGTCCTTGGCGAAGGCAAAGGTGCCGTTCTCGTTCGTGATGTCGACGGCCTTGACCTTCTCTTCTTCGAACTTGAAGACAGCGCGGTCGCGCCAATCTTTGACCTCGCGGTCGTAGAGGAAGCTCGAGTAGCCCTTGATCGAGTAGACCCCGTCGCGGCCGGCGATGCGTGTCATCTGCCCGCGGGACCCGCTGTCACCCAGCCACAGCTCGGTGATCTTGTCCGCGCCCTTGAACAGCGTGACGTGCAGCCCCTTGCCGTCGGCCACGCCGTACTTCTCGTAGGCGGCCGTCGAGGGGTCGATCACCTCGGTGAGCTTCAGGGTCTTCAGGTTGCCGAGCAGGCTGGTGACGTTGGTCTGGTTCGCCGCGGCGGTGCTCGGCGCAGTCAGCTCCCAGCTCTCGCCCTTCTTCTGCAAGGTGACGTCCACACCCTTGCCCGCGTCGCCGGGGGCCTTCGAGAGCACGATCTTGTCGATCGTCTTCGTCTGCTCTTCGCTGATCTCCAGCTTCGGCAGATCCGCGCTCTGTTTCTCGGCGGTGTAGGTGGCCGCCTCTTCCTTCTGCTTCTTGTTCTGCATGTAGACGGCGCCGCCGAGCACGGCGAGCACACCTACCGCGATCATCAGTTTATTTTCGGTGCTGAGAGCCATGGCCGAGTCCTTTCAGACTTTCTTCTGCGACCGCTTGCCTTCGCGGTAACGCCAGCGGCCGAAGCCAAAGAGGGCGAACAGCACAGGCACACCGAGGGTGAGCGACCACTGGACCTTCTGCTGCACCGCCTTGCGACCCTGGCGGTACTCTTCGTCCTTCTTCTTGATCGCGGCCTCGTCGTCCTCTGCGGCGATCTTCGGCTTGGCGATGCTGGAGTAGGTGAGGTTCGGCTCCGACAGCAGCTTGGCGCTGGCCGCCAAGAGATCGGCGTCGCCGCTGATCCAGTCGAGGGTGTTCTTCACACTCAAGATGGTGCCCGTCAGGTAGTCGCGCGCGTAGGGCTGCGCGATCATCTGCAGCTGCTGATCACCGCCCACTGCGCCCATCATGGCAAACTGTCCACCCAGGTCGGGGCCGTTGCCCGAGTAGGCGAAGGGGTTGGTCAGGAACAGGCTCGAGGCAACCAGGAGCACGCGGGACGATTCCGGCGCGCGTTCGTTGGCCTTGATGGTCGCGTCGGCGGCGAAGGCACTCTTGAGCTTGCCCTCGGCGACCGCGGCCAGAATGTGCTGGGCGTAGGGGGGCTTCGGCGCCCACTCGGCCCGCAGCTTCATGTCGATGTTGTCGCCGGTCGCCACGCTGGCAGCGGGCGTCGAGCGAGCCACTGCGTACAGCTTCACGTCGTCCGGCTGTTTGTCCTTCGCGAGCTCGATGCTCGACGGGAACGGCAGCGCGACCTGGTCCATGCGGAAGAACCCCGCAAAGCCGGTGTCGAGCAGCTTCTCGTCACCCTCGAAGCGCGGGTCGTTGATCACGTGGGCAATGCCCGGGTGGCGGATCGAGCTGACCCCGCCGGTCGCGGTCATCACGCCCACGCGGAACTGCGCGCCGAAGTCGAGCACGGCGTTCTTCTGGACGTTGAAGCCGTAGCCGAGCAGCAGTTTGTCGAGGCCGTGCCACGACAGCGACGCCTCCATCTTGGGGTCCTGGGGCTTGAGCGTGACCGCCGAGGCGTACACGACCAGCGCCTTGTTGCCGCGCATCAGGAACTGATCGACACGGCGCAGCTCCTTCTCGTCGTAGTCCTTGCGCGGCTGCGTGATGATCAGGCCGTCGAGGGCCGCGTCGATCTCACTCTCGCCACCCTTCAGGTCGACGGTCTCGAGCGCGTAGAACGGAAACGCCTGCTCCAGGATGCTCTGAATGCTCGGCGCGGCGCCCTTGCCCTGGCGCGGCACCAGGTTCGGGTCCGTCATCTTCAGCTCGTCCTTACCGGTGACGACGCCGACCCGGTGTTTGACGTTCTCGGCCTTGTCGCGGACCTCACGGATCTTGTTGGTGATCCAGAACTCGAGCCCCTCGGCGCGGTTCGGCGCAAGCTGGGGGATGACCCCCTTCTCGCTGCCGTACTTGAACACCAGGCCCATGTAACCCTGGGCGATGCTCGCCTGATCGTCGCCGGTGGCGCTCGTCTCTCCGAACGCCATCTCTTGCAGGCCGGCTTCCTTCGCCGCTTCGCGCTGTTCGTCGGTCTTGGCCTCGATCAGCGTGAACTTGAGCTTGCCCTTGCTGGCCCGCTCGTACTCCTTGAGCAAATCGGTCAGGTCGCGCACGAAGGCGTCGACCTGCGCGAGGCCCTTGGTGACGTAGGCTTCGACCTGGATCGGGCTGTTCAAGTTCGCGACCAAACGGCCGCTGCCGTCACTCAGCGTGTAGCGCTTGGTGTGGGTGCGATCCCAGCGCTGATTCCAGCCGACGCTGAGCACGTTCGCAACGACGGCGATGGCGAGCAGCACGACGAGGTAGAGCCCGGTCTGGGCTGCGGCTTTGCGCTTCTGGTCTTGGGTAGCCATGTCACGCCCACTTGCGGCGCTCGAGCGCCCGGAACGCGATCACCAGAGCAACGACGGTGACCGACAGGAAAAAGATGACGTCGCGGGTGTCGATGAGGCCTCGATTGAAGCCCTGCATCCGCGACTGGAAGCTCACGTAAGCGAGCACCGTGCCCAGAGTTCCCGGCTGAGTCTCCGCAGCGGTTCCGAGGAACCAGAGCAGCACCAGCACGAAGAAGGTGATGAAGAACGCAACGGCCTGACTCTCGGTCAGCGCGCTGACCAAGAGGCCGATGGCCGTGGCCGCCGCGCTGAACAACAGCAGCCCGAGGTACCCGGTCATGATGGGTCCGTAGTCGAGCGAGCCGAGCACCCACGGGAAGCGGAACATCGCGATGGGGTAGGCCAGCGTGGCGAACACCAGGATCAGCACCAGGCCGAGCGCGCCGAAGTACTTGCCCAAGATCACGTCGCTGTCCTTGACGGGCAGGGTGATGAGCATCTCCAGCGTGCCGCTGCGCTTCTCTTCCGCGACCAGGCGCATGGTCACCACGGGCACGACCAGGCACGAGAGCCCGAACGGCACGTAGTCGAACAAGGTCTGCATGCTCGCGCGGTCGACCTGCCAGAACCCGCCTCGGTACATGAAGAACATCAGCCCGAGCGCCAGGAAGCTCAGACAGATGACCACGTAGGCCAGCGGTGAGTCGAAGTAGGACCGGAACTCACGCCGGGCAATCGTCACCATTGCCGTCATGACTACTTCTTCTTCCTCTCCGAGGACGGTTCGTCGTCCTCGTCATCGTCGTCGTCGTCGGACTCTTCTTCGTCGGACTCTTCTTCGTCCGACTCGTCCTCATCCGACTCGTCTTCGGACTCTTCTTCGTCGGACTCTTCTTCGTCCGACTCGTCCTCGTCCGACTCGTCTTCATCCGAGTCGTCGTCGTCCTCGTCCACCCAATCGCCCCCGCGGTCGAGTCGCTCGTCCCCACGGGTGAGGTCGCGGAACACGACGTCCAGGCTCTGCGCGTCGCGCCGCAGCTCGAGCAGCGTCCAGTTCTTGGCCACCATCAGCCGGAAGATCTCGGCGCGCATGTCCGAATCCTGGGCGCCGGACAGCTCGAACTTGTGAGCCGTCTCGTCCGTCGGTAGCTCGCGGATCGCAGCGGCCCCGTCGAGCCGACCCAGGGCCTCCTCTATTTCGATGGCCTTCGGGGGTTTGTTGCCCGCCTCCGCTCGGGTCTCGTCGATGGTCACGACGTAGCGGACGCGCCCGGTCTTGGCCCGGATGTCGTCCAGCTGCCCGTCGGCGACCACACGACCCTTGCTCACGATGATGGCGCGAGCGCAGGCCTCTTCGACCTCGGCCAGGTTGTGGGTGCTGAGGAGAATCGTGCGGTCCTTGCCGATCTCCTTGATGTACTTGAGCACCTCGGCCTTTTCGTTGGGGTCGAGGTCGCTGGTCGGCTCGTCCAGGATCAAGATCGGCGGATCGTGAATCAGCGCCTGACCCAGACCCACCCGCTGACGGAAGCCGTGTGACAGCGTCGAGATGGTCTTGCCGAGGGACTGGCCGAGACCACAGACCTCGATCACCTTCTTGAGGCGTTGTTTGAAGGTGCCGTCGTCGAGCCCGCGGATCTTCGCCACGAACTGCAGGTACTCGTACACGTTCATGTCCGAGTAGAGCGGCGCACGTTGCGGCAGGTAGCCGATGGTTCGTCGAACCTCGAGCGGGTCGTCGAAGACGTCGTGCCCGTGAACCTTCGCGGTCCCCGTGCTTGGCGAGATGTAGCAGGTCAAGATCCGCATCGTCGTGGACTTGCCAGCGCCGTTCGGACCGAGAAAACCCACCACCTCACCGCGCCGGACCTCGAAGCCCACCTTGTCCAGGGCGCGAACGCTCCCGAAGCGCTTCGTGAGCGCGTTCGCAGAGATCATCACGTCGGTTGTCATCCGAGCTCCAAAAAAAGCGAGGGAAACCCTCGTTGGGAAGGAAACGCCGAGACTCGACTGGTCTCCCAGCCGGCTCGGGCCGCGGCATCCTAGCGACGACGCGATCCGTGTCAACAAGCCGGATCAGCCCGGCGAAGCACCGCAGAAACCCTGCGCTTCTCGGATTATTCCCGGGGATCCGCAAGATTTTTGCGGCGAGCCGGGGGCGGCCTCGGCGCTGCGCGGGCCGCTCAGCTGACCCGATAACCGGTCACCAGCGCCTGAGCCAGGAGGCCCCAGCCGTCGATGGCAACGAACAAGAGGAGCTTGAAAGGCAGGCTCACCTGCGTCGGATTCATCATCTGCATGCCCAGGGCGAGCAGCACGTTCGAGACGACCAGATCGAGGATCAAGAAGGGTAGGTAGATGGCGAAGCCGAGGGCAAAGGCCTCGATCAGCTCCGTCACGACGAAGGCGGGGATGAGGATCACCATGTCGGCGCGCCCCACGTCTTTGCGCTCGGCCTCCGGGCGCGCGGCCCGGGCAATCTCGTAAAAGCGGTCCAGCTCTCGCTGGGAGGCGTTGGCCTTCAGGAAGTCCCGCAGTGGGTCGCGGGTGGCCTCGAAGGCGCCTTTCACGAAGGCCGTCGTGTCGGTGATGGTCTCCGCCTCGATCAGGGGTTTTGCCCGATCGTGGATGCGCGAGCCGACCGGCGCCATTGCCAGCAGGGTCAGCGCGCCGGCCAGCGCCATGATCACCGTGTTCGAGGGCACGTTCTGCGCGCCGATCGCGCCGCGCACGATCTGCAAGACGGTGGAGATCTTCACGAACGCGGTCAGGGTCATGAACGCAAACGGGAGCAGTGAGACCAGCGCCAGCGCAACGACCAGCGCGAGCGGCCGGCCGAGCAGGTCGTCTGGCGCGGTGTTCTTGGCCTGAGCGACAGCAACGGCCGGGGTGAGCCACACTGCCGCTAGGAAGCCGAGGCGCACGAGCTTCTTCATGCGTCCTGTTCCTCCGCGTCGCTGGGCTCCGCGCGCGCGACCGCGGCGGGCGCGGGCTTCTGTTTCACCCGCGCCAGGACCTCGGCGAATTTCGCGGGCGCGGCGGTCTCGCTCGACAGGTCGAGTCCGTCACCCGGGAGCTCCCCCAGTTTGGCGAGCCCCGCTTCGCTCGCGCCCACCACGTAGACGGTCTTGTCGACGCGGACCAGATAGATTGCGCGCCGCCCGTCGAGCGGGAGCCGACCCACCAGGCTGACTGGCCCCGCCGGTCGCCCAACGCCCAAGCGCCGCGCGCCGTACAAAACGAGCACTGCCAACGCGATGACGCCGAGCAGCGTCACGAGCGTTTCGATCACGTATTTCGTGAGCGGGCTCATTCCCCAGGGCGCGGAGCCTACACGAGTTGGGCAGACAGGGAAGTGACGGGTGGGGCGCACCGCGGAAACGAGCGCGCAAGGCGGCGAGGGGCGGCGAGGTGGCCGCGATTCGGCGGCGGGGGGGCGCGCGGACGCGCATGCGCGATGGAGAAAGAAGAGAGGGCGGGCGGGGGCGGGGCAGGGGCAGAGGTCAACGCGCCGGCGGGTGTTCGCCAAGCACCAGTATCCCCGCTACCCCGCGACGCATAACAGCGGCCCCCACGCGGCCCAAGGGGACCAAGAGGGGAGGCGGTCCAACAAGCGGAGGTGCTATCCCCCAAGTCGCAGTAGAGATATTGGTTGGACGAAGCCGCTGGCGCAGCAGGAGTAGCGCCGCGTGACGGGCGGCGTCTGAGCGGCTGCCCGCGGCGACGTCGCGTCGCGGCGATTCCTGCCGGCTCGAACATGAGCGGCGCCGCGCTGTGTTCGTCGGCGATCTGCTGATCGCGCCCCGATGGCCGGGGTGCGCAACGCCGGTTAAAGCGGGACAGCTGCGAAACCGATAATGAGACATCAGGCTGCGCGGTCTTTCGCCGCACGCTCCAGACCTCTCTGCGTTGCCGAAGTTTTCCGTGAAACTGCCACGGCAGTCACCGACGCTGATGGGCAAGGCCGAGGTTGAGACTTCTTTGCCGCACCTGGTCCGAGGACCCGCAGCGCTCGCCATCGGCGTGCAACGTCTGCGCCGCGGCGCTGAAGTTTCTCATGCGCACCCTGGAGCGACCGGAAGAGAGGTCGCCGGATCCAGCAGATGCGCGTGCCGCATCGACTGCCGCCATCCTGAGCGGCGACGGATCGACAACTGCTCGGTGACGCAGGGGTCGCTCAGAATGCGGCGGCGATCGTGATGCCGCGTATGGGGCCGGCCTGCGGGATCAACGAGGTGCTCAACTTGCGAGTTGCGGGACATCGACGTCCGTCGCATGGTGATTCACATCAGGCAAGGGCAAGGTCGGCGTGACCACTGCGATGTTGCCCAGCTCGTGCTGCGACCGCTCCGCCGCGTGCTGGAGCAGGCAACCGCCGGGTCCCGGGCTGTTTCAGGGAAGACGCGGGCCGCGTCCTGTGCCGGGACACCGTGGGCGAGGCGTTGGCGCGGGCGGCGGTCCGCGCAGGGATCAAAAAGCCGTGCACCCTCGTGTCCTGCGCCATGCCTTCGCCACGCATCAACTCGGGACCGGGACAAATCTGCGCGTTGCGGGTCCTGCCACTCGGTCCGCGCTCCATCAGCACGACCTTCGCTACGCTTAGTTCAGCCCAGTAATGGTCGGAGGACCAAGACCCCAGCGGACCGGCTGCCGAGACGGCCTCGCCGGTGCCCAGAAAAGCGGTCTCGAAATCGGCCGCGCTGGGCGGCGAACGCCGCCGGCGCCGTGCCATATCTTCGAACCAACCTGAAGGCAGGCCGTCGCTGGAGCTCGCGGATGTCGTTCGCGCGTTCCGGCCGGTCCCCGAGCAACAACATGCACTGACCCTCGCCGAGCGCGCTATCACTCAAACGCCGTGCGCGCGTTGCCGCCCGGTGACGCTACCGGTGAGCGTACGGCGGTGTGTCCTCGTCCTGAGCTTCCCCGTCAATCCTAAGTTGACTCCATCGCCACAACCGACTTTGCCCGAAGTGCCCGGCAGGTGGCTTGCAGAGCGAAGTGGATCATGGCAGGCGGTTGGAGCGCGTACCGCCAGAAAAATCTATAACCACGTCGTCTTCACACCCCCTCGCTCCAGTTGCGGAATCAAAATCTCGCCACTCAAAGATATCCCCAAAAATTTGCTCTTCCGTTGTGCATCCGCCACGCCGCCCAACTCAACGTGCAGATCCAAGCATTGCGGCGGCGAGCTCGGCGGCGAACTGGCGGTGTTTTTACGTGGACGCAGAAGCTCGAATACCATCCGCCTCTTCTGTCAATGGCTGAGGGTGCAAAATGCGCTCAAGCCGGACGACTTCGCTGGATCTACCCGCCAAAAACTGCCGCCCGGCGTAGTCATGGGTCGGCTGTTCCCGCAGAAGGGTACCCGACGCCCTCCGCGCCTCGACCTTTTACTCCGGCACGTTGCGCATCGGCCATTCCACCCGTTTCGCCCGCGCTCATTGCGAACCTTCATCGCAAGAGCTGGAACCATTTCGCCGCACAAACGCCCCGCTAGCGGCTTACCCAGGTGATCCATGCCTATGGCCGATACACTCACCGCGTCCCCATCACCAACCCTCGACAACACGCGATGGACCAGCGCGGCGTCACTTCTCCGCACCAAGAGTGGCGAGCACATCACGCTCGGCTGGCGTCCGCACGACCATCATGCGGAACTGGCTTCGCCCACATCCTGCCGCCCGGCTTCACCGGATCCGACACGCCGGGCTGTTAATGGCGACGCACCCCCCACCGGCAAACTCGAAACCGCGCGACATCTACGACCCCCCAAATCCGCTCCGAACCCCACCGCTTCGCTTAGCTCACTCGCGACTTCCCTCTGCGCGCCGCCAAGTGGCTGAAGTGATCCCGCATCCCGACCGACATCAGAAAATCGACTGCCCGCGCTATTGTCCAGCCGTCGTGCGCTCCAGCGCTGCGACGTTCGCCGCGCTCGGCTTTGACGCCGGAGCCTCCCCAAGCCCCAAAGACAAACGCTGCAGCCAGCGCACCGAGATCATCACCGATTGGCCGCTCGCCCTCGGTGGTCCTGCCCCACGTCCATCCTCTGACGCGCAATCCGCGCCGGTCACCCTCCGCTCGACCCTCGGACCACCTCCGGATGCCGCCTCATCACCAGCGACCGGCCGCGCGGAGCCTCGACGTCGAGCCGGGCGAGCGAATTTTCTCCATACCAGACCTGTGGCCCCCCATCCCGGCGCCGCACCAGCGGCTCCGTCCCAACTCGACGATTGCGGCACCGGACGCCACAAGGCCCAATGACCTCGTACTCACACGCAACGGCTGAACCGTGGGCCCGCTCCCGCAATCGCGCTATTCTTTGTACAGCCGGACATTTCGGGCTCTCC